>JBPCLH010000234.1:0-27130 GCA_051003475.1 Bryobacteraceae bacterium | reverse complement strand
CTTGCTTAACTTCCTCTAGCTTTTCTTCCTCTGCGGCGGGCGACTCGTCGTCGTGGTGTCCGAGGACCTTATCAGCTAACTCGATCTCTTGTTGTTGGGCCTCCAGATCTTCTCGTCGGTCCAAATCGGAGCCGGCGGAGAAACTCAAGCCCGTTGACGCATGTTCCGTAATGTCGGCATCCGGCGCCGCGCTGGGCCGCTCGAAGGAGCCCGAGCCTTCTGGTCGCGCTGATCCTACGTTCCGATACTTTGCTAGCGACTCGCCTGGGAGAACGATAACATCCGAGGTGGTTTCTGGCTCCTCGGGCGGACGAACGTCAGGAGGAAAGTCATGCCTCGGCTGCGAACCGGTCGGCTGAGCGTATTTGTTTTCTGGAAAACCCTGCCCTTTCGGCCTGCGCCGGCGTGATCGTCTGCCTCGTCGATCTCCGTGAAATCCGCGATCATCTTCCGTCCGCTCAGGTGGTCTGTTGCCCAATATCTTTGAACTCGCCGTCACACTGGGCCCAGAGATTGTTTCAGGCTCAACCTCGGCAGGTTCAACAGCTCCCAAAGAGGGCGATTCTGGAGAAGTTGAAGGGCGCTCGCGAGATTCCTCCGTACGTGGTTCACGTACCCGTTCAGGTCCGCGGGCGGCACCCAGCTCCCGGCGATCGCTCCGGATCGGCTTTTCGTCTCCGATAGCGTCGATGTCTTCCTGCTCTTCAAAAAAATCGGAGACATAGAGGAAAGTGTCGCGTTCCAAGCCCACATCGACAAACGCCGATTGCATCCCCGGAAGGACTCGCGTTACCCGGCCTTTATGGATGCTGCCCGCGAGTGAATATTCATTAGCTCGCTGGAAATAGAGCTCGACCAGCTGATCGTCTTCGAGAACTGCTACTTTTGTCTCATGGCGATTGGATCCAATCACCAATTCCTTAGTCATATCACCGCCTTAGTGGGCCGATGATGAGAGCACAGAAAACTCCGGAATTGCGCCGCGCTCAAGGCACAAAACGCCGTGGCTGAACGCGGAAATCTGTTGCCCAGGGACAAGAGTGGAGACCTGCTCGAGAACACTCTTCTTGTGGCATGCGTTTACATCATTTCTGAGTAAACAAGAAAATCTTGTTGGCAATCCGAAACTCTTATGTCCTACTCAGTTCGACCCTTCAATCATCGAAATCGGCCTGGTTTGGCCGCCTTGCTTCAATTCACAAACCGTCTCAACCTGACACTGTTCACGAGGCCCAGCATCAGAAACACCGACCAAGTATTTGAACCTCCCGAGCTCATCAGCGGGAGCGGAATTCCGGTGATCGGCATTCGGCCTACCACCATTCCGACATTTACCAATACGTGAAATAGCAACAATGCTGCTACGCACATTGCGATATACAGACCCGCTTTGTCCGTAGCCGTCTGCGCATTCTGCACGACTTGCATGATCAACAAAAAATATAAAGCGAGCGCAATAATAACTCCGACAAATCCGTGCTCTTCCGCAAAGGAGGAGAAGATAAAATCCGTGTGCGGCACAGGCAGAAAGCCCAAATGTGTCTGGGAACTCTCTTTTGCGCCACGGCCCCACATCCCGCCGTTGCCAACGGCAATTCTCGACTGGATGACCTGGAAACCCGTTCCCTTCGGGTCGCGGTCTGGATATATGAAACTTACCAGCCGATCCTTTTGGTATGGCTTAAGAAAATGATACCCAATCGGCACCGTAATGACCAGTAAGGTCATGACAGTCAGCAGATACCTCCACCGCAGTCCGGCCATTAAGACGCCACAAACCAGAATCGGCAGATAGGTCAATGCCGTACCGAGGTCAGGTTCTTTTATCACCAGCACCATCGGAACCGCCACGAGACCGCATAGCTTCAAGATGTCTTTCCATTCGAGGCTTTCAGTTTTCAGGCTGGTCAAATAGCTAGCGATCAGCAGTATCAAAACGATTTTCACGAACTCGGACGTTTGCAGCGTGAACGCGCCTATTTTGATCCAGCGTGTCGAGCCGAATACTTTGTTCCCTATGAACGCGGTAGCGACGAGGAGCACGACTGCCGCGATATACAGATAGAAGACGCGCTGCCCGAGCAAAGAATGATAGTCGAGCAGCGAGACGACCCACATAATCGCGAGTCCCGTGACAACCCAAACGATCTGTTTCCACCAAGCGTCGTGCCACTTACTCCCCGAGGTCGCGCTGTAGATCTGCAAAATGCCTAATCCGCACAACGCGAGAGTGATGAAGAGCAGAGGCCAGTCTAAGTCCCGGAGGGAACGGTAAATCGGCATTACTGGCTCAAACCGGCAGGCAACGCGACCTTTAGTGTCGCAAGTAAACGTGGGGCGGAGAACATATTAGGCTCGACGAACGGCTTCAGCTTCGTGATCTGCGACTCGGATTCGCGGGTCTTCTTGTCGAAATAGGCCTTCAGCACATCGCGCACGATGGGCACCGCGTTATAGCTTTCCTCGCCGTTCTCATAAAGCGCTGCAACCACAATTTCCGGTGAATCCTCGGGTCCGAAGGCCACGAACCACGCGTTGTTTGCCATAGCTTGCTTGAGCTTTGCTCCTTTGGTCAACTCACTCGAAGCAACCTGCGCGGTACCGGTTTTGCCACAGATCTTGATATTCGGCAGCTGTCCCGCGCGCCCGGTGCCGCCTTCGTTCACCACGGCGTACATGCCCGAGATCACTTGCGCCAAGTTTTCTGGATTGAAATTAGCGCGCCTTAGCAGCACGGATTTCTCAGTCTTCACAAGATGGGGTTTAAACCAGTTGCCGCCCGCTCCAAGGCCTCCAACCGCGGCCGCGATCTGGAGAGGTGAAACCGTGACGGCGCCTTGCCCGATCGCAACGGAAATAGTTTCTCCCGCATACCACTTCTGCCTGGACATCCGCAGCTTCCACTTGGTCGAGGGCATCGTACCTTGCGTCTCATTCGGCAGGTCAATACCGGTCCTGTGACCTATTCCGGCCAGTTCCGCGTACCGGGCAATGCGGTCAATCCCGAGGCGGTTGCCGACATTGTAAAAGTAAACGTCGCATGAATCAGCTACGCCGCGATGCAAAGAAATGTCTCCGTGGCCCCTCTTAAGGTGGCACGCGAAGTAATGACCATAAAACGAAGCGCCCCCCGAACAATGAAAATGCGTCTTATCATCAATGACGCCAGTCTCGAGTCCGGCGATTGCCATGATCGGTTTGAACGTTGAACCGGGAGCAAGCTGCGCTTGTATGGCGCGATTGAGCAGGGGCTTATGCGGATCGTTCGCCATCGCGTTCCAATCGGTGCGGCTGATCCGCCCCGTAAACTTGTTCGGATCGTAGGCCGGGCGGCTGACCAGAGCGAGCACCTCTCCATTTCGAGGATCTAAAGCCACGACCGCTCCCCGTTTGTCTGCCATCGCGAGTTCCGCGACGGCTTGCAGATCGAGATCCAGGGTCAACCGTAAATCTTGGCCGGGAACTGCTTGCTGCGGATCTTCAATTTGGCGCTCATGGCCCATGTTATCGACCAGCACGCGCTGCTGCCCATCAACACCGCGTAGCACTTGATCGTACTGGCGCTCAATCCCGTCTTTTCCGATGATATCGCCCTGGTGATACTCGATAAACGCCGGAAGGTTGAGCTCCGATTCGCTGATCTCGCCGACATACCCGATCGCATGCGCCGCGAAGCCATCTTGTGGATACTGTCTGCGCCATGCCTGGATGAGTTGCATTTCGGGGAATGAGCTGAGATCCCGGTGCGATTCTACGAACGCGATTTCATCACGCGTCAATTGATCTTTGATAATGATCTGGGGGGTTGAGCCCATCCGGCGAATTTTATTGGTGAGCTCGCCATAGTCAAGCTGCAGCGCTTCAGCGATTGCGGGCAGATGTTCCCACCTGATCTGATCGCGATTCAGAAGCAAGGAGTATGACGCCTTGTTGTCTACGATCACCCGCCCATCCCGATCGAGAATTTTCCCGCGGGGAGCCAGTATGGGCGTGCTCTTGATCCGATTGCGCTCGGCCGCTTCGCTGTAGAGGTCTGGATTCTGTACTTGGAGCTTCCAAAATCCGGCCACGAGAAAAATAAATACCGCGACGACCAGATATTGGAAGATCGCGACTTTTCCAGCCGCTGTTTTAGGATCGTCGCGTACAAGCCGCTCTGAGGGTAACTCCTCTATGCGGTGCCGCTCGCTTTCAAGTAATGCCACTGAGTCGAAAGGCTATGAATTGCCAGCCATCCTCATTCTATCGAGGATTAAGAACAATGGCACTGCGACCACCGCATTGAGCGCCCCGTGGACGAACGTTTCCTGCGGGTCGAACGGCACGATTTGACCGAGTAGCGCGCGTCGCATAATCCAATAAAAGAACGCGTGAAAGAAGTAAAAGAAGAAGCTGAGCACGACACGGATGAGCGTGCTTTCTACGTCGAACCGCACACTTACTGCCGCGGCAAAATAGCCGACAAGCGTTTTAGTGATGCCATACATTCCAATTGGAATATTGGCTGGTGAAAGAGAATCTTCCGCTAAGCCAACGAACGCGCCAAAGAGCAGCGAAGCGAGCTGGCTTCGCCGCATCAACCCGAAATAAACCGTTAGCAGAAGGGGCAGTTCGAGCCATTCAGTGTTGGGGATCAGCCGCGGCAAATAGACTTTGCCGATGATTGCGACGAGCGTGATAGCCGCGAACGCGAGTACCTGAAAACGGCTGAACCAGCTTTCCCGTATGGGCCGCGTCAGTATCTGATCGCTTGTTTCGTTCATTGCTGAGGCGGGGGCTTGGGTTCTTGCGGGTTGGGAGCGGCGGGCGGAGTGGCGGGTTTGCGGCGCGGGGCGCCGAGCGGAAGAACAGGGGCGGGCTGGATAACCGATGGTGCTTGAGGAGTAACAGTGTTCGGGGGCGGAGCTTTGGGTGAGGGCCGAGCGCCCAAAATAGCGGGTGGCGTGCTTGTTGTGGGTGCCGGGGAGCTTTCAACTTTGGCCCCGCTCCGAGCTGCAGAATCCGGCCTGGCAGAGTCCTCAGGAGGAGTTCCATCCTGCGACATCTGCCCCGGCTCGCTGCTTTGCTTCAGGTTGAAGTTCGGAACATTCGAGCCCAAAGCGCCGTAAACGTGTGCTTGTGCTTTCCCGAGCGCGTTGTATTTCTCAACAATTTTGTCGGCCTCCGTCTGCGGTTTCGAAGGTTGCGCGGCTTTTGCCCCGGAATCCTCCGGAGGGGGTGGAAGCATTTTCACTGCGGCTTGCTGCAGAACAGGAGCAGACGGAATCTGCTGATGCACGCCCTGCAATACGATCAGCACCTCGTCGACTCCCCCTGGAGCTCCGCTGAGATTCAGCTTGATATCCTTTGTGCCTTGCCCCGGCTGAGATGACACAACCTGGCCAACCGGGAACCCCTTTGGGAAGATGCGGTCTTCGCCGGACGTATAAAACGCCTCTCCAATTTCGATTTTGTCCTCGTTTTGAATCTGCTCGACGGAACACTTCCCGGCGCCGCAGTTGAGGACCCCATGAACATGGCCTTTCTGTGATTCGACGCCCACTTTGAAAGTGGGATCAGTAACCAGGAGCACTTGCGAGACGAGCGGATAAACGGCGGTCACTTTGCCGACAATTCCGTCCGGTGTGACGACAGCCATTCCTTCGTCTATTCCGCTGGTTGAGCCGCGGTCGATGAACACGGCTTTAGCGGTGACGACAGTGCTGTTGCCAATGACTCGCGCAGCCACGGTTTTGGATGGGCTCTGGGCTTGGAAAACGCTGAGCGCCCGCGCGTGTTCCGCAGTCGTAAGCTGGTTGCGGTAATAAATATTGTCCATCCGAAGGTGATCGTTGTCCGCGCGAAGCTTCCGGTTTTGCTCGCGAACGTCGAGAAGAATGAAGTAATCTTCCAAAAAACCGATGGTGTTGCGGCGAACCGCTTCGACAATGCCAGCCATCGGCGTGACAGCGGTAACGGCCCACACGCGGATCAGGCGCTGATCCCGGTTTGTCTTCACCTGGTAAGCCAAGCACAGCAATTGGGCCACAATGACGATCAGCAGAACGGTGAGATTCCTGAAGCGGCTCAGCAATACTTCCATGGGTTACTTCTTTTACTGTAAAGGTGTGCTGATGAGCCTGCCAAGAGTCTCATCGGCTCTCGGAATCGCGCGCCAACGCTTATTCGATAGCGATGCGGCGCAACAGCTTGAAATCCGTCAGCATTCTGCCCGTTCCCAGGACAACCGAGGCGAGCGGGTCTTCAGCAATCGAAACGGGCAGCCCCGTCTCCTCGCGAATGCGCCGATCTAAGTTCTTGATTAAGGCGCCCCCGCCGGTCAAAACAATACCGTGGTCGCTGATATCGGCGCTCAGTTCGGGCGGGGTGCGTTCAAGGGCCACGCGAATCGCGTTCATAATCGTGCTCACGCACTCAGCCAGGGCTTCGCGGATTTCGCTGTCCTCGACAGTGATCGTCTTGGGAACACCCTCAATCAGGTTGCGGCCCTTGATTTCCATCGTCAGCGGCCGGTCAAGCGGATGAGCAGAGCCGATCTGGATTTTGATCTGCTCGGCGGTGCGTTCTCCTATCAGTAAGTTGTACTTTCGCTTGAGATAGTTCATGATTGCGTCGTCCATCTCGTTGCCTGCGACGCGAACCGAACGAGAGTAGACGATCCCCGATAAGGAAATTACCGCCACATCCGTGGTGCCCCCGCCGATATCGACAATCATGTTTCCCTGTGGCTCGGTAATGGGTAAGCCCGCGCCCATCGCTGCCACCATGGCCTGTTCGACCAAGTGAACTTCGCTCGCCTTTGCCCGATACGCTGATTCGCTGACGGCGCGCTTTTCTACCTGAGTAATCTCGCTCGGTACGCCAATCACAATGCGCGGATGCACCAGCATTTTGCGGCCGTGCGCCTTTTGGATGAAGTAATTCAGCATGCGCTCAGTGACTTTGAAATCGGCAATGACGCCGTCTTTCATGGGCCGAATTGCAACGATGTTTCCAGGCGTGCGGCCTACCATCTCTTTGGCTTCCCTGCCAACGGCCTCTATTTCGCCGGTGTTCTTGTTGATTGCGACGATGGAAGGTTCATTGACAACAATGCCCTTTCCTTTCGCGAAAACCAGAGTGTTGGCCGTCCCAAGGTCTATGGCAAGATCGGAGGAGATAAGGCTGAAAACAGACCTGAAATTCATGAACCAGTGTTCTGAGCGTGAAAAGACTCCCTCAGAGCGTAACATAGGACTAGTACTAGCGGCGGCAGCAAAAGCGGCCTCTTTTCAAATGGTTGCCTTTCGATGGGAATGACCCGGCGGCGATGGATGGCGCTCAGCGGCGTAGTACTCGCTGGCGCGTGCAGCCGCAAGAAAGCAACCGGATACAAAGGCTACGCGCTGATCGCGACCTCGGGCGACGATAGCTTGGCAGTCGTAGACCTGACCGCATTCAAGCTACTCAAACCGATTCATCTCGGTGCGCCTCCTACAGCGGTGGTTCCGGGACCGTTAGACGGCCACACTTATGTGCTTACTGGATCCACCGGCACTGTCCATATCGTCGATCGCAACCTGAACAGGGTGGCGTCCAGGAGGGTGGCCGATGAGCTCTTCGATGTTGGGATAGTACCCGACGGGAAGCGTGTTGTAGCTATCGCATCAGGCGGGCGCGAGCTGATCGAGATTGACGGGTCCTCTCTGCACGTGATTCGACGGCACAAGCTAGCCGCGAAACCGATCGGGCTAGACGTCGCTTCGACTCAATACGTGGCCATTTCAACGGGCGAACACGGGGTAGTCGAGGTCTTGAATTTGGTCACCGGTCAACACACGCGGACGCGGCTCGCCGGGCGAATCGGGGCCGTGCGATTCAGAAGCGACGGCGCTCTCTTGCTGGTTGCTAATCTGCATGATCGTTCGCTAACTGCGCTCGACCTCCCAAGCCTGCAAGTGATCGCGGACTTACCGCTGGCCATGCAGCCTGATAATTTGTGCTTCAATTCCGATGGCGGCCAAGTGTTTGTATCAGGCGCTGGCATGGACGGAGTTGCCATTGTATTTCCATACAACACGCTCGAGGTGGAACAGACGGTGCTAGCCGGTCGAACGCCCGGAGCAATGGCGAGCTCAGACAATCCCGCTTACCTGTTTGTGGCGAGCCGGAATGCGTCCGACGTGTGCATCTTCGATATCACCACGCGCAAAATGATCGGCATTGTCGAGGTCGGAGGTTTACCGGGGCACATGGCGATTACGCCGGATAGCCAATACGCGTTGGTGCTTGGTGAGAGATCGGGCGACATGGCAGTAATCCACATTCCGGCGATTCGGGGGAACCGGCTGAAATCTGGCGCCTCGTTGTTTACGATGATTCCGGTGGGCGATAAACCGATTGATGCAGCAATTGTGCCGCGTGCAGTGTGACCTAGCCTCTGGGCCGCTGCCATGCTGCCTGTATCACTGATAAACCGGCGATTCCAGCCGTTTCGGCCCGCAGGACCGTAGCGCCCAGCGAACATGGCAGCCAACCCTCCTCGAGCGCTTGCAGGCGCTCCTCGTCAGTCCAACCACCTTCCGGACCCAGGAGTAAGGCGACGCGATCGGCCGAGCTTCGCCGCTCGGGTAGACGCTCAAGAATGGGCGGAGCGTCCGGAGATTCGTCAAGCAGCAATTTGACAGTAGCATCCGTTTGCCGCGCTTCTGTGAAACGAACAGCCGGTTCGATCTGCGGGAGATGCACGCGGCGGGACTGCTGGCTTGCCTCCAGCGCGATCTTCTCCCACCGGGCGCGGCGTTTTTGGGAAGCGTGCACAAGACCTGGGTCGGTGCGGGCGGCCTCGAACGGCAGGATGTGGGAGACGCCCAGCTCGGTGGCTTTTTCGACGAGCCACTCGAAGCGGTCGAACTTGATCAGCGCGACGACCAGGGACACGTGGACCGTAGAAGGAGGGGAGTCGATCTCTTCCAGGATGCGGAAGGAGACGACGGACTTCCGGGCGACTTCGATGCGGGCGAGATAAAGGCGGTGGTTGTCAGAGAGCTCGTAAGACTGGCCGACTTCGGCGCGAAGGACGCGGACCAGGTGCTCGGCTTCGGGACCAGTGAGGGTGGCGGCGCCCCGGCGGACCTCCGGGACGAAGAAGCGGCGACGGGCCATAAGATAGGGCCATTTTACGGAACGAAGCCAGGTTTACCGAACGAACTGGCCTTTGCGAGACGAACCCAATTTGGCGGATCACCTCTCTTTTCAGCAACTTACAGCTATGTTGCGAAACGAACTCTCGAATTGGGTTCGTTTTTTCAAATCAGTATGGGGCGGCGGGATTGGGTTCATCTTTGCGTATCTTGGGGCATATAAAACCCTTGGAAAGTTGCTGCCGTCCGCGCTCATGGCTCGACTCCTCCCCATTCTGCGGCAAACTATCATGCCTGGCGTGGTGCTATTGTGCACTTCGGCCTGCACGACGAAGACCTCCGGGAACGCCTCAGCGGCAGCATCGGCTGCACGGCCTCCAGTTGTGGTCGTGGCGCCAGTCGTCCAGAAGACAGTTCCGATCTACAGAGAATTGATTGGAAGGACCACTGCAATCTATACGGTCGATGTCCGCTCACAGGCCACCGGCATTCTGGAACAGGCTCTCTTTAAGCAAGGGCAAGCGGTGAGGAAGGGCCAATTGCTGTTTACCATCGATCCGAGCCAATACGAAGCCGCACTGCAATCGGCGCGGGCCACGCTTTCCAAGGCGCAGGCCGATGTGGCCCAGGCCGAGGCGACACTCAACAAGAATAACCAGGACGTTGCACGCTATGAACCGCTGATGAAGCAACGCGCTATTCCGAAGGAACAGTACGATACCGCTGTGGCCTCGATGAAAACTGCGCAGGCGCAGGTGCAGCAAATGCAGGCGGAAGTGAAACAGGAACAGGCCGCCGT
Source organism: Bryobacteraceae bacterium (assembly GCA_051003475.1). Lineage (GTDB taxonomy): Bacteria > Acidobacteriota > Terriglobia > Bryobacterales > Bryobacteraceae > Bog-105. The sequence continues at coordinate 17,209 of JBPCLH010000234.1, read as the reverse complement.
CCACCAAGCAGAGATCAACCTGAGCTATACCAAGATCCAATCGCCGATCAATGGAGTCGCGGGCATCCGGCAAGTCGATCCAGGCAACTTGGTGAACTCCAGCACGACCATGCCGCTCGTGACTATTTCCTCCTCGAATCCGATGGATGTGCAGTTCGACATTAGTGAAATCGACTATCTCCGGTATATCCAGAAAGTCAGAACCCGGACTGAACGGCAGAAGGCCGCGTCGGATATCACTTTCCAATTGCTTCTTCCGGACGGCTCGACATACCATTATCAGGGAAAGTTTGTTTGTCGGACCGCGCTGTGAATTCGCAAACGGGCACATTGACGATCGAAGCTCGCTTTCCGAACCCCCAGAACCTGCTCCGGCCGGGCCAATTCGTGCGAGTCCGCTTCACGGCCGAACAACGTCCCAATGCGATCCTTGTGCCGCAGCAGGCCGTCCAGCAGCTTCAGGGAGCACAAAACGTGTTCGTCGTGGACCAGCAGAATAAAGTCGAGCTGCACACCGTCACGACCGATGGAACATACCAGACAGATTCGATTATCTCGAGCGGTCTCGATCCGGGGCAGCAGGTGATTATCGAAGGACAACAGAAGGTGCAGCCAGGGATGCTGGTTAAGCCGGAACCGGCGCAGAAGGTGGGATCTTGATTCCGCGAAGCTGAACCAGCCCGGACAGCCATGAATTTTTCTCACTTCTTCATCCGGCGGCCCATCTTCGCAATCGTTCTCTTGCTGGTGATCGTGCTCGGCGGCGGCATCGCTGTCGTTTCGTTGCCGATTGCCGAGTATCCACAGATCACTCCCCCCACGGTCCAGGTCAGCGCCACTTACGCGGGGGCCGACGCTGCGACGGTTGAGCAGTCGAGCCGGGTATTGGGGACTTCAACCAAATCGGTCAGACGTACTCGATGCGCGTGTGGGTTCGGCCGGACCAGATGGCGAGCCTCGGACTGACCGCGAGCGATATCGCGAGCGCGATTCAGGAGCAGAACGTGACGGCGCCCGGTGGGCAGATCGGCGCGCCACCTGCGGCGAAGGGGACCCTCTATCAATACTCGGTGGAAACCCAAGGCCAGCTAACCACTGCGGATCAGTACGACAACATGATCTCCGTACGTTGAAAGACGGATCGATTCTGCGATTGAAGGACATCGGTTATACCGACCTGGGCGGACAGACTTACACCTCATTCGCGCGGCTGAACGGCGCGCCCTCGACCACCATGATTCTGTATCAGCTCCCGACAGCCAACGCCATTTCCACTGCAAAGGGCGTGATCCAGACGATGGACGAGATGGCTAAGAGCTTCCCGCCTGGCGTTAAGTATGACGTGAGTCTGGATTCGACTCTATTCATCACGGCCTCGCTGCGAGAAGTAGTGAAGACGCTGTTGGAAGCGCTGGCGCTGGTGGTACTGGTCGTTTTCATCTTCCTTGGGACATTCGGAGCGACAATGATTCCCGTGCTGGCCGTGCCGGTTTCATTGATCGGCACGTTTGCGGCATTTCTTGCGCTGGGCTTTTCCATCAACACGTTGACGATGTTCGGGCTGGTACTGGCCGTCGGCCTGGTTGTGGACGACGCCATCGTGGTCGTGGAAGCAGCCGAGCGTCATATCGAGGAAGGCTTGCCGCGGCGAGAGGCCACGGAAAAGGCCATGAGCGAGGTCTCCGGGCCGGTAATTGCGATCGCGCTGGTGCTGACCTCCGTGTTCATTCCCGTTGCCTTTATTGGCGGTATCACTGGGCAGCTTTACCGTCAATTTGCAGTGACTCTGGCGGTTTCCATTCTGATTTCAGCGTTAGTGGCTTTGACGTTGACTCCCGCGCTGTGCAGCTTGATTCTGCGCCCGAGAAAAGAGAAGCCGGGGCCGATCGAGCGGCTGACGAATGCATTCAATCGCATTTTCGAGCGCTTCACAAGCGTCTACATGTTCGTCGCCAAGCGTGTGATCGAGCGGTGGGCGCTGGCGCTTGCGACGCTCGTGATCATTATCGGATGCGCCGGCCTCCTGCTGGTAAAGCTGCCGACGGGCTTCGTTCCGAACGAAGATCAAGGCTACTTTTCATTTCCCTGACGCTACCGAACGCGTGGGCGTTAGACCGCACGGACGCAGTGACCAGGAACGCGGAACAGATCTTGAAGAAAGTGCCGGGCATCGAGGATGTGCTCACGATCGGCGGTTTCAGCTTTCTAACGTCGGCAACTGAATCAAACGTGGCCAGCATGGTGATCAAGCTGAAGCCATGGGACCAACGCACCGGCAACGGTTTGGACGTAGTCTCTTTGATGGCGCGATGCCAGCAAGCACTCAATGTTCTGCCGCAGGCGCGGGTGACTCCATTCGTACCGCCGCAGATTCCGGGCCTCGGAGTATCAGGCGGATTTCAGATCGAGATCCGAAGATCGCGCGGGTACAACGGTCCAAAGTTTGCACAGGCAGCTCAGGCATTTGCCAATACGGCGAATCAGGACAAGTCTCTGGCGAACGTGTTTAACAGTTTCAGTACGGATATTCCGCAGTTAAAGGTAACGGTGGACCGGGAGCGGGCAAAGGTCATCGGCGTACCGATCGATAGCATCTACACCAGACTGCAGACATTTCTGGGCGGTTTGATTATCAATGACTTCAACCGTTTCGGACGGGTCTATAAGGTGATGCTGCAGGCCGAACCCCAGTACCGGGCAACGCCTCAGGATCTGGCCGGGCTCTATGTGCGATCGGCAAGCGGACAGATGGTTCCGTTCACCACATTGGTGACCGTCGGACAAACGACGGGACCGGACATTATCCAGCGCTATAACCTATACCAATCCGCGGAAGTGACCGGTTCCGCTGCAAACGGGGTCAGCTCGGGTCAGGCCTTGAATGCGATGAAGGACCTGGCGGCAAAGCATCTTCCTTCCGGTATGGGTTATGACTGGTCCGGAACGGCCTACGAGGAAGAACAGTCGAGCGGGCAACAGGGACCGATTTTTGGGCTCGCGCTGGCGTTCGTATTTCTGGTGCTGGCGGCGATGTATGAGAGCTGGGCGGTGCCGCTGGTGTGATCTTTGGAATTCCGCTGGGCATTCTCGGAGCCTTCGTGGCGCTCTGGATGCGTGGCCTGGTGAATGACGTGTACGCGCAGATCGGTATGGTGATGCTGATTGGGCTCACAGCGAAGAACGCGATCCTGATTGTGGAGTTCGCAAAGAGCCGTCACGATGAAGGTCACAAGCTGCTGGACGCGGCGCTCGAAGCGGCGCAGTTACGCTTCCGGCCGATCCTGATGACATCGCTCGTCTTTATTTTGGGCAACAAATTACTTGACTCACATAGCCTCCAGGTTTATACTTGAGGCATGGAAGCGGTCAAACTCAATAACGACAGCGGTTTGATGGAAGCGATCCGCTACTTTTCTAACCCTCTTATTTGCCTTGAAGCTGTTTCCGGGGCTAAGTGGCCGAAAGGCCCGGAATGCCCACGCTGCCAATCCAAACGGTTGTCGTTTCTCAAGACGCGGCTGATGTGGACTTGCCTTGATTGCCGGAAGCAATTCTCGGTCAAGATCGGCACCATTTTCGAGGACTCCGCTATCGGCTTGGATAAATGGCTCTGCGCAATGTGGCTTGTTGCGAATTGCAAGAACGGTGTTAGTTCCTACGAAATCGCCCGTGCTCTGAATGTCACACAAAAGACCCCGTGGTTTATGCTTCACCGCATCCGTTTCGCGCAGCATCACGGAACCATCAATAAGATGTCGGGCCATGTGGAAGCTGACGAAACTTTTATTGGTGGCAAAACAAGAAACATGCACGCCGGAAGACGCGAGAAAATGATTCGCGGTCGTGGGCCGATGGGCAAGGCGGTTGTATTTGGACTTCTCGACCGTGAAACAGGGAAGGTTCGCGCATCGGTTGTCGGTACCCGTCGCAAGGGTGATCTGCAACGGAAGATTCGGGAGTATGTCGTTCCCGGTTCTGAACTTTACACCGATGCGTTGAAATCCTACGACGGACTCGATGAGTACGCCCACAAAGTCATCGATCATGCGGAGGCTTATGTTGATGGGTCGGTGCATACTAACAAGCTGGAGAATTTTTGGTCCCTGCTCAAGAGGGCGATCAAAGGCACCTACGTTAGTATTGAGCCGTTTCACTTGTTTAGATACCTTGATGAGCAATCGTTTCGTTACAACGAACGTAACGACACCGACGCTGGGCGATTCGATAAAATCCTGAACTCTGTCGCTGGAAAGCGTTTGACGTGGGATACGCTGACCTGTCAGGAGGCGGGGTGATGTCAGAACAATCCGGCAAGGCCGAGGACAAAAAAAACCCGAGACCGAAAAGACCACCGGGATATCGCAACTTCGAAAAAGTGCTTAAGCAGGTTATTAAAGCTCCACCACTGCGACACTCGAAAGATAAGTAACGTGCGTTGTGCCATGGTCGCGGTGTTCCTTTGCAGTATCGCGCTTGCTCAATCACAGCCACCATCCCCAACTCCAGGTAAACCCGCCCATAACAGCAAGAGCGAGACTGCACGCAAACAGTCCGTAACACACAGCGATCAGAGCAATGCCGATAAAATTTCTGCCGCTATCGAGAAGCTTACTGCCGAGATAGCATCCTGGAATAAGCAGGCCAACGCTAGCCCAAAGAATCGCGCATCGTCGTCCGAAGGGTGGTTGAAGTGGAGCACTATCAGCTCTGCTGTTGCGACTTTTTTTTTCATAGCCATATTGGGATTTCTCCAGTGGCGCGCGCTATCCGTAAACAAGCCCACTATATGCGCGATGGCTTGGCACTCACCAGGCAATCTGCCGATGCGGCTACTACTAGCGCCAACGCCGCTAAGAGGAGCGCCGAGATCGCCGACATCGCGCTGAGAGTGGTGGAACGTGCCTACCTTTATATCGACAACTGGACTTTCACAAACTTCGGCCCGAACCTGTTTCCCCAAGTCTCTTTCAAGGTAAGTAATGCGGGAAGAACTCCCGCACGCATTGTTTCCTCCTTGGTGAGGTATGGCATAGTTGACGAGATTCCTAATCCTCCTGACTATGGAGCCGGTTACGAAGACTCTGGGCCTGATGCACAGAATGAAATCGTTCCTGGAGCACCTCTCACCCGCCTTATAAAGTCGTACCGGTCCAACGAAGTGATTGATGAAAATCAGTTTCGAAAGATCATGGAAGGCAAACAATTCTTCCTGGTATGGGGGAAGATTAAGTACAGGGATATCTTTCGCAAAATAACAGCCATGCGCTTTGGTGCCTTCTATAGTCCAGAGCGGAGGACCTTCGTTCTTCCACGAATTCCAGCCTACAATGCCGAGGAAGACGAATACGGCAATCCAAACTATCCAAGCTAATTCAGCGAATCCGGCCTGTCCAGATGATGCTAGCTCCCCAAAGCCGTGTGAGTCAAGTAAGTTGTTACCTTATTTTGGGCATGCTGCCATTGGTAATCGCCTCCGGAGCAGGATCGGCGAGCCGCCACTCACTTGGCACAACGGTATTCGGCGGTATGATTTCCGCGACCGTGCTCGAAGTATTCATCGTTCCGGTGTCGTATGTGATGATCCAAGGGTTTGACGGAGCGGTCGAGGAAAAAGTCCACGCGGGGGACCTCGCCTGAGCCTGTGGGGGTGCCGTCTGTCCCGCTGCCGCCTGCAAAGTGAGAAGTCATGAAACGATCGAAGCCGACGCTTTCGGTATCCTTCGTCGCGGTGGTGCTGGTTGCATTTTTAGCGCTGTACGGGAACGGCTGTATGGTGGGACCGAATTACCGGCGTCCTCAGGTTTCCACACCGCCGGCGTACCGGGGTGATGATGGGAAGACATCGCCCGCGGCTTCGCAGAGTGGCGCATCGCTCGGGGATCTGAAATGGCACGAAGTCTTTCAGGATCCGGTTTTGCAGAACTTGATTCAGACGGCCCTGAAGCAGAATTATGATTTGCAGATTGCGGCGACTAGAATCTTGCAAGCCGAGGCGCAACTCGGGGTTACGCGGTCCCAGCAGTTCCCGCAAGTGAACGGCACGGCGAGCGGGGTCCGGCAAAAGACCGCCGCCGAATATTCTCTTCGGCGGTTACACCGCGAATACGTATCAATTGGGAGGAAATGTCTCCTGGATGCTGGACTTCTGGGGACAGTACCGGCGGGCAACAGAGGCGGCGCGAGCCTCTCTGCTGGCCTCGCGGTTCGGGCAGGATCTGGCGAAAGTGACCCTGGTTTCAGAGCTGGCGAGCAGTTATTTCCAACTGCTGGAGCTAGATCTGGTCTTAAAGATTTCGCAGGACACGTTGAAGTCGCGGCAGGACTCCTTGCAGCTGACCGAGATCAAGGAGCAGGGCGGGGTGTCCTCCATCCTGACGTTCGACAAGCGGAATCGCTGGTGGAAACCGCGCAGACGACCATAACGGATACCGAGCGGAGCATTAAGCAAACCGAGGATGCGATCAGCACTTTTCTGGGACAGAATCCGGGGTCGATCGCGCGCGGGAAACCGCTGGACGATATTGCGCTAGAGCCCATGCTGCCAGCCGGCATGCCCTCTGCACTCCTCGAGCGGCGCCCTGACATCCGCCAGGCGGAGGAGCAGTTGGTGGCCGCGAATGCCGAGATCGGAGTAGCGCGAGCTGCATTTTTTCCGCAGATCGCTCTGACCGGGTCGGGCGGCGCGGAGAGTTTCCAGCTTTCGAAGCTATTCACTTCGGGAATCTGGAGCTATGCCGGCGACTTGTCGCAGCCGATATTCACCGCGGGCAGGTTGAAGGCGAATTTGAGACTGGCGAGCACGCATCGAGATGAGGCTGTTCTTACCTACAAAAAAACGATCCAGGAAGCGTTCCGCGAGGTTTCGGATGCCCTGATCGGATATGAGCAGAACCGTCAATTCTTGGCGGAGCAGCAGACATTGACAAAAACACTGGCGGATGCGGATCAACTCTCACGGGTGCGATACCAGGGAGGCGTGACAAGTTATCTGGAGGTGTTGCAGCAGGAGACTCAGTACTTTAGCTCTCAGCTCGGCTTGGCGCAGACGCGCTTGAGTGAGTTCACCTCAGTCGTGCAGTTGTACCAGGCGCTGGGTGGCGGGTGGCAGTAGCGTAGGTTGGGATTGCTCGGAGCCGAGATAAACGGCCAAGCGCCAATGCTACTACGCTACGTCACCTCGACCAATGCAGCCTGTGTCGTGGGCTCGGGGATTGGATCGCCGTCTTCGCGCATGCCTTCGAGGTGCATCTCGATGGCGCCCTTAATGAGATCCTCGGCTTCCTCTCGCGTAGCACCGACTGCGACGCAGCCCTGGAGATCCGGTACGTAGGCTCCGTAACTCGTCGGTTCTTTTTCGATGATAACTGTGTATTGCATAGATTAGGGTTCCTTGATTTGCGCCTGGCGATAGATGTTCTTCAAAGTACCAACGGTTCGATAATGGTTTGATCCGGCGATATGATTGCGCACCTACGAGGAACCCTTATCGAGAAGCATCCGAATCAAGCCATTATCGAGGCGGCAGGTGTGGGTTATGACGTACAGATCCCGATTTCGACGTACACTTCGCTGCCGGAGGTCGGGGCGGCTGTCGCGCTCCGAATTTACACGCATGTCAGGGAAGACATGCTGTCGCTTTTCGGTTTCGCAACGGCTGAGGAAAAACTCGTTTTTGAACGACTGATCTCGGTGAGCGGCATCGGGCCGAAGCTCGCAAATACGGTACTGTCGGGGCTCGCAACGTCGAATTTGATAGGTGCAATTCGGAACAGCGATGTTCAACAGCTGATTCGGATTCCGGGCGTGGGTAAGAAGACTGCGGAACGCATCGTGCTCGAACTGAAGGATAAACTGCCGGGAATGGAAAGCGCGGAAAAGATGGCGACCGGAACGGGCGCAGGAGAGTCGCTCAGTACGTTGGAGCGGGATGTGCTTTCGGCATTGCAAAACCTGGGGTGCTCGACGGCATCCGCTGAAGAAGCGGTTCGGAAAGCGAAAGAGCGCGGAGTAGAAGAATCGTTTGAACCGTTCTTCCGGGCGGCGCTCGCGACGGTGCGTTAAGGTGAATGAAATGCAAAGAACCCGCCACTTCGTTCCGGGCTTTGTTCCGAAGTTATGACGCGCGGGCAGGGCATGGTGTCCCGGGCACCGCGTGAGGATGAACGGCAATTTGAGGCGGCGCTGCGTCCGACGCGGTTGGAGGATTTTGCCGGGCAGCCGCATGCACGAGAGCAGCTTTCAATAGCGATTGAGGCGGCAAAACGGCGCGATGAAGCGATGGACCACGTGCTTCTGTGCGGGCCGCCGGGGCTCGGCAAAACCACGCTGGCGGGGATCATTGCACAGGAACTCTCTGTGCCTTTGGACCAGACCGCGGGGCCGGTGCTGCAGAAGAAGCTCGACTTGACGGGGATCGTCACAAACATCAAAGCCCGCCAGGTCTTTTTCGTTGACGAGATACACAGGCTGCTGCCGGATATAGAGGAGCTGCTGTATTCGGTGCTGGAAGATTTCCGCGTGGATCTTTTGGTGGGTGCGGGGCCTGGGGCGCGGATACACTCGATGCCCGTGCCGCGATTCACCGCAGTTGGCGCTACCACGCAGCTTAGCTTGCTGAGCGCGCCGTTGCGGGGACGGTTTGGGATTGTGCTGAGGCTCGATCCTTACGATGAGGGAACGTTGGCGCAAATCGTAGAACGATCAGCGAGGCTGCTCGAAATTGAGATCACGGATGAGGCTGCGCATGAAATTGCAAAGCGGGGGCGGGGAACACCGCGCGTTGCGAACCGGCTTTTGCGCAGAGTTCGCGATTACGCGCAGGTGCGGGCGGAAGGGCACATCGATCTCGGTGTTGCACGGGCGGCTTTGGACCTGCTGAAAGTGGATCGGTACGGCCTGGACGAGACGGACCAGAAGATCATGACGACGATTTTGGTGAAGTATGGCGGCGGGCCAGTTGGGCTGAGTACGATTGCGGCGTCGATCGATGAGCAGCCTGAAACGATCGAGGAAGTGTACGAGCCGTATCTGATGCAGTTGGGTTTCCTCGATCGAACATCGCGCGGACGAATCGCGACGGAGCGGGCGTTTGATTATTTCCAGGTACCGCGCGGCATGCGATTGGGAGGACAATCGGCGTTGTTTTGATGCCGTTGAAGCGAACCTATCTCTCGCTTGGCTCGAATCTAGGTGAGCGGGAGGAGAATCTAGGCCGGGCGCTTCGCGCGCTGGAACGGGATCACATTCACGTTTTTGCGCAATCGTCGATTTACGAAACAGAACCGCAAGATGTGGTTCAGCAGGGCTGGTTTCTGAATCTGGCTGTGGAATGCGAAACCCGGTGTTTCCCGCTGCAGTTATTGGGTGTGACGGAGCGCATCGAACGCGAACTGGGCAGGGAGCGGGGAGCGGGTGGCGTCCCCCGAGGCCCGCGCGTGATCGATATAGACGTTTTGCTGTTTGGGAACGTCGTGATGGCTACGCCACAGCTCACGATTCCTCATCCGAGAATGCTCGAGCGCCGATTCGTGCTGGAACCGCTGCTCGAGATCGCACCGGAGCTCAGGCATCCGGGCACGAGAGAGCCGCTCAGCAAATACCTAGGGAAGCTTGAAGGACAGAAGGTGCGCAGGCTTTAGGCCGGCTGTATCTTCTCAATCAGCACGGTCGCGATGCGATTGCGGTCCATCTTCGTGATGGTAAAACGACGGCCGCCATACTCGACTGAATCGTTGAGCTTGGGGATACGACCGAACTGAAACAGCAAGAATCCGGCGAGTGTTTCAAAGCCGGCCTCGCCAGGCAAGACGATGTTATAACGCGTTTCGAGGTCGCGAATAGTAGTGCTTCCTTCTAGCTCCAAGCCCCTTTCTTCGTGAGAAGGGGCGGGCCGGATGATGTCATGCTCATCCCCGATATCGCCGAAGATCTGTTCCAGAACGTCTTCGAGCGTGACCAATCCAGCGACGGTGCCGAACTCATCGACCACCAGAGCCATGTGCACGTGGTTGATACGGAATTCATCGATGAGCTGATTGAGAGGCTTGGTTTCCGGGACAACCGGGGGCTTGCGAAGGAAGCGGCGCAAGCGGAAGGGCCGGGTGGCACGACGTCCCTCATGCGCGAAGCGGCGCTCCTCCCAAACACGCACGAGATCTTTGTAGTGAACGATGCCGATGATTTGTTCCGGGCGATCCTCGTAGACAGGGACGCGCGTGTATTTGTGCTCAGCCATGAAGCTTAGGACGGTATCGAGATCGGCATCGACCGAGAGCGAGACGATGTTATGGCGGGGGGTCATGATCTCTCGCGCTGAGTAATCGGAGAGCTCGATGAGCCGTTGAATAGCGTCCTGCTCGAATTGCTGAAGGTGGCCTTCGTGACGGCTGGATTGGATTATGTACTTCAGTTCTTCGGGCGTGTGGCCGCCTCGTTCATGACCGGTGCCGCGGCCGACTAAACGGAGTATGAGAGCGGATGAGCGCTCGATGACTACGACGAAAGGCTGCGATAGGCGGTAGAAAACCAGCAACGCGGGGGCCGCGAGTACTGCCAGGCGGTCTGCTTTCTGGATGGCAAGGTTCTTCGGAACGACTTCACCGACGATCACGTGGGCGTAGCTGATCAAAAGAAATGCGACAGCGAAAGCCACGGCATGCAACAAGACAGGCGAGGCCTGGAGATTGAACGATTGCAACGTACCGAGGAAAAGCTTGTAGAGGGTGTCTTCACCGGCCCAGCCGAGTCCAAGGCTTGCCAGAGTGACGCCGACTTGGGTCACCGATAACAAACGCCCAGGATTCGAGAGCAAATTGAGTGCCACTTGCGCGCCTGCCTGACCTTGTTCGGCGAGCTCGCGGAGGCGGGATTGCCGCACGGAAACCAGCGAAACCTCGGCCGCGGCGAAGAAGCCGTTCATCGCCAGAATAAGCAGGAGGATGAGAAAACGTAGGGCCATAGCCCTGGCTATTGGGCTCCTTCGGCGTTTGATGGGCGCGAGCGAGCAGCAGAGTAAAATCGGTGCGTGCTAAACCGCCTGGTGCGCGCCGCGAATGTAGGCATAGCCTCTTTGGCATTGCTGATGGCCCTCGCGGTGTACTGGTATGCGATCCGGCCGCTGCCCAAAACTTCCGGCGAAATGAGAGCTCCGATTGATGGGTCCGCAACGATCAAGCGCGACACCAGGGGAGTCCCGCACATAGAAGCGACATCATGGCAGGACACAATTTTTCTGCAAGGATATGTGACGGCGCAAGACCGATTGTGGCAGATGGACGGGCTGCGGCGGTACAGCGCTGGTGAGCTAGCCGAGATTTTTGGACCTGCGCTGGTGCCAGCAGACGAGCGTGCGCGAAGAATGCGCGTACGGGCCATTGCAGAGACAGATGTACGCCATCTGAGTGAAAGCGAGCGTGCCGTGTTAGTTGAGTACGCGCGTGGAGTCAACTATTTCATCGATACGCATAAGGGGAATTATTCGCTAGAGTTTTCGCTGCCTGGCCATGCTTATGATCCCCGGCCCTGGAGCGTGACCGATTCGGTATTGGTCGGCCTCGCTATGTTCCGGGATTTGACAGACAGTTCGAAATTCGAATTCGCCAAAGGCAAGCTGCTGGCGATTGCGGACCCAAGAAAGGCGAGGATTCTTTTTCCGCCAATCGAAGGAGAGTTTGTGAGTGTGGGATCAAATGCCTGGGCGGTTTCGGGCTCGCACACGGCCGATGGGAAACCGATGCTGGCAAACGATCCGCATCTGGCGTACGGCATTCCGGGAACGTGGCACCTGGTGCATTTGAAAGCTCCGGGGTTGAACGTTTCGGGTGCTGCGTTGCCAGGCGTGCCATGCGTGATCAGCGGGCATAACGAGCAAATTGCGTGGGGTGTGACGAACTTGTCCGCGGATGTCTTGGATCTTTACGCGGAGCAAATCGATAACCGCACCGGCCGTTATTTATTCCGTGGAAGTGCGGAGCAAGCACAGCTTGATCGCCAGACGATTCGGGTCCGCGGCGGTAAGCCCGTTGAAGTGAGCATTTGGGTGACGCGACATGGCCCGGCACTTGGATCCGATAACGCCAAGACCTACAGCATGCGATGGAGCGCGATGGATGGCTTCGGGTTTCCGTTCTTCGACATCGACCGGGCGCAGAATTGGGACCAGTTTCGAAGGGCGGTTGGCAGTTATTGGGGGCCGGGACAGAATTTCGTTTACGCGGATAGGGCGGGGAACATCGGCTATCAGGCGGGAGGCCGGGTCCCAATCAGACGCGCCTTCGACGGAGACGTGCCTCTTGATGGCGCTTCAGGAAATTACGAATGGGATGGTTATATCCCGTTCGAGCAGATGCCTAGCGCGTATAACCCTGCTTCTGGCATGATTGCGACGGCAAATCAGAATCCATTTCCACCTGATTTTGCTTATCGCGTGGAGGGCAACTTCGCGGACAAATACCGTGTAGAGCAGATTCGCGCTTTGCTCGGCGGCAAACGTGGGCTGACGGTGCGCGACATGCTGGCTGTGCAGAAAGATGTGTACTCTGGCTACGACCGTTTCCTGGCGCAGCAAGCGATCGCGGCATTCGGAAAACATACCAGCAGTGAACAGATGGCGCGCGAGGCGGTTGAAATTCTGCGGCGGTGGAATGGGCAGATGGATAAGGATGAGGCCGCTCCGATGATGACGGAGCTGCTGAGCCGCGAGATAGGTCAGGAACTGGTTCAGTTCAGTGCGACTCGGTCTGGCTCGACAAACATTCCCGATATCAGGCCGCGGCCTCAGGTGATCGAGCAGTTGCTACGAGAGCGCCCAGGAGGATGGGTGCCGAATGACGACTGGGATCAGTGGTTAGAGGAAAGGTTCGTTTCCGCGCTTCAGGCGGGGCGGAGAGCGCAGGGGAGTCCGGTTTCGCAGTGGAGATGGGGAAAGATGCTGCAGTGGAAGATCGAACATCCGGTGGGCAGGCGCTTGCCGCTTGTGGACCGATTGTTCAATATCGGGCCGGTCGAGATGAGCGGGTCGGGCACCTCGGTGAAGCAGACGACGGCGGTGGTCGGTCCTTCGGAACGCATGGTCGTGGATCTGGGCGATTTGGATAAGTCTGTGCAGAATCTGGTCGCGGGCGAATCTGGGTTCGTGGCTTCGGCACACTATAAGGACCAATGGCGCGCTTACTACGTTGGAAATAGCTTTCCAATGGAATTCGAGCATGTGGAGGCGAAGGAAATTCTGCGGGTGAGACCGGGGAAGTGACGACGATCTATACAATCGGGCATTCGACCCGCAGCGCGGATGAGTTTGTCGCGATACTCAAAGCGTTTGCGGTCGAGCTTGTCGCAGACATCAGAACGATTCCGCGCTCACGCCATAATCCGCAATACGATCAAGAATCGCTGAAGCGGCTATTGACTGAACATCAGTTCCGGTACGTTCACCTGCCAGGGCTAGGAGGCCTGCGACACGCGCGGAAGGACTCGCTCAATGCCGGTTGGAGGAATGCGTCGTTTCGCGGTTATGCGGATTATATGCAGACGGTCGAATTCGGTTCGGCAATTGACGATTTGATCGCGCGAGCGGCGAGTTTCCGAACAGTGATTATGTGCGCCGAAGCAGTCCCGTGGCGATGCCATCGCTCGCTGGTTGGAGATGCTCTTTTGCTGCGCGGCGTTCAGGTAGAAGACATCGTTTCGGAAAAGAGTGCAAAGCCTCATCAATTAACCACTTGGGCGAGAGTCGAGGGGTTGCAGATCACTTATCCCAAGCCAGAGTGATGAAATACTTGAGTATGCAGGTTAACCGATACATGATTCCTGTTCTGGGGCTTGCCGCCGTTCTAGCACTGGCCGCGCCGCAACCGCCAGCACTGCGCTTGGGCAATACCGTGCAACCGGAGCGCATGCGGCTTGATCTGACGTTGTCGCCGGGGAGAACGGATTTCGCGGGCAAGATGGAAATTGACTTGCAAATCAACACTGCGGTCGACCATTTCTGGCTGAATGCGGCAGACCTTACTGTCAGCGGCGCGAAGCTTGAAGAAACCGGAAAAACCATTCAGGCGCAGGTCCTGCCGGGAGGAAAGGATTTCGTTGGATTCCAGTTTCCTTCCACATTGCAGCCCGGGAAAGCGCAGTTCGGCATATCTTTCGCGGGCAAGGTGAATCTGAAGTCGAGCGAAGGTATTTTCGAGAGCAAGCGCGACAAGGACGCCTATCTATTCACGCAGTTCGAGGCAATCAGCGCGCGTCAGGCATTCCCGTGTTTTGACGAACCGAGTTTCAAAATACCGTGGCAAGTGACGCTGCATGTACCACAGGACGACGTTGCCGTAGGGAACACAATGGTCGAAAAAGAGACGCCGGAATCGGGTGGGATGAAGGCCGTGCGGTTCACCGAGACCAGGCCGCTGCCCAGCTATTTAGTTGCGTTTGGCGTGGGTCCATTCGAGTTCGTGGATGCCGGGACGGCGGGAAGCAGACACGTGCCAGTGAGGATTGTGGTGTCGCGGGGGGATACGGCGCGCGCAAAATATGCGGCGAGCGTGACGGCGGAGATTCTCACGCGGGAAGAAAACTACTTCGGTATTCCGTATCCGTACGACAAGGCGGACCAGCTTGCGATACCGCTCTCATTTGGCGGAGCGATGGAAAATCCGGGCCTGGTCACTTACGATGCGGACATCATTTTATCGCCGCCCGGCGAGGACACGGTGAGGCACCAACGGCAGTATGCGTCGATCGCGGCTCACGAGCTGGCGCATCAATGGACCGGAGATTTGGTGACGATGAAATGGTGGAACGATGTATGGCTGAACGAATCGTTCGCGACGTGGATGGCGGCGAAGCTGCTACCCGAATGGAAGCCGGAATGGAACACACGCGCCGAAGACCAGGGTGCGCGGCTGTATGCGATCAACGCGGACACCAAAACGAGCGCGAGACGAATTAATCAACCTGTCGAGAGCAAGAGCGATATCGCCAATGCGTTCGACGGAATTACTTATCAAAAAGGCGGCTCAGTGCTGGCGATGTTTGAGAACGCAGTGGGTCCCGCGAATTTTCAACGCGTCATGCACGATTATCTTCAGGCGCATGCATTCGGAAATGCCACAACGGAAGATTTCCTGACCCAACTTGGACGGACGACCAAGCCTGAATACGCGACGGCCTTTGCAACCTTCCTGAATCAGACTGGTGTTCCGGAAGTGAAGGCGCGTTTAAACTGCGCGCAAGGCGATGAAGCAAGCGTGGACATAGAACAGCAGCGTCTTTTGCCGGTAGGATCGAGCGGCGATCTAAATCGCGTATGGGGCCTTCCGGTGTGCGTGGCTTATTCAGACGGGAAAGGGAATGCCAGAAAACAGACTTGCAAACTTGTCGTCCAGCAGAAGGCGGCGGTTACGCTTCCTGAGAAGGCTTGTCCGGCTTGGTATTTGGCCAATGCGAAAGAGATTGGGTATTACGAGGTCCAATATGATCAGCAATCTGTAACAAAGTTGCTGGACCACAGCAAGAATTTGACGCTGGCGGAAGAGGTTGGGCTACTTGGCGATTTGCATACGTTGGCGAGAACTAGCCGGATGGCATGGGATCAGGTTCTTGGCCTGGTGCCAAGACTGAAAAATGACGCGAGGCCGGAAATCATACGGGCTGCGATGGAGCTGGCGACGGTTCCGCAGCAGTATATGGATTCAGCCCTGATGCTGAACTATGCCAGCTACGTAGAGGGTACCTTTGGCGAACAGGCTCGGCAACTTGGCTGGACAGATAAGCCGGGGGACACGCCTGATCAACGGCTACTGCGACCCGAATTTGTGGGATTTGTTGCGCGGTGGGGGAGAGACCCTCAATTGATTGCGGAAGCGAAACGGCTAGCCGATGAGTGGCTGAAAGATCACAAGACACTTTCGGCAGATGTTGCCCGAAGCGTTTTTGCGATTGCCGCGCGAAATGGCGACTCTGTTTTCTATGAAAACGTGTTGACCGCTGCCAAGGCGGAGCATGATCCGTACTACAAGCCAATGTTGATCAGCGCTTTGGGCGATTTTGAGGATCCGCAGCTGGTGAAGCGCAGTCTCGCAACGGCTTTTGACGGAACCTTCGACATGCGCTTATCAATGCGCATCGTTTTTACAATGCTAGGCAGATCGACTACTGCCGCTGTGACGTATCAGTATGTGAGAAATCATTACGATGAGATAAAAGCAAAATTGCCCAGAGCCGTAAGCACCGATTACGCTTCGTATCTGCCGTTTACGGCCGCGGCTTCGGTATGCAGCGACTCGGCGGAGAGTGAAGCGAAGACGTTTTTCGAACCGCGCATGAAAGATGTGATCGGCGGGCAGCGTTCATTAGCCAACGCTCTGGAGCAGATCCATCTTTGTGCAGCGGCAAAGCCCGCAGCTGAGCAGCAGATTTCAAAATTTCTATCGGCGTATCCTGCAAAGAGCACGGCAGCGGGCGGAGCGCAGTAACGGTTGGAAAGAAAGAGTTAAGAGAGCAAATGCCAAAACAAGAAGAACACGAGAAACCCGAGAATCTGGTGGAGAGTCCGCATGAGGCGGAACAGGCGGCACGGAGCTTGGAGGATGCGGCCGATTCGAACGGGACGTTAGAGGGTTACTACTCCATTAACGAAACGGAGCCGCCGGAGGAAGTGCGCGAGCAAGTTGATAACGAACGCGAGAAAAAGAAGCCGGGTTAGCGCACGAGCTCAAGAGTACCGTCGGCGCGGAGACGGTAGCGACGGCCGCGCCAATGAATACTGTTTCCAGTGAAGCCGGCCAGCCAAAATACGAAGCCGAGCAAATCCTGCACGGGGATCGAGAGCCAGCTGCGGCTTGAAAGCCGGTCGTGCAGGATCCATTTTGAGACCGCCACAGCCGCCCAGGCGCGCAGGGTTGCGGAGACAATGAGAACGGGCCATAGTGAATGGGCAAACGCTGCGAGCAAGAGTGTCAGCGGAAGAGGATACGTGAAGATTTGGCCCACATATCCCCAAGGCCTCGAACGGCGTGTGCTGCGGCCCCATCGCATGCGATGTAATAGATTCTTTCTCAATGTATCGCTGCCCAGGTGATGCTCGACGACGCAATGCGAGATGTCAACGCGAAAGCCTTTTTCTGCAGCGCGCTGCCCAAGCACGAAGTCCTCCGCGTGATATCCGCTCAATGTGCTCCAAGGAATCTCGTTCAAGACTTTACGGCGAGCAACGACA
>JBPCLH010000233.1:0-14033 GCA_051003475.1 Bryobacteraceae bacterium | reverse complement strand
AACGGAATACGCTCGCCTTCCATTTCACGCTGAACCGGGACACCTTCTTCATCGAATCCACCATGCGGTCACTCGAGCGCATCGCGAGCGCCAGAATTGTAAGCGTTGGATTCTGATTGCCAGCCGTTACGAAGACTGCTGCGTCATTGAGGTAGAGGTTAGGCACATCATGGCTTCGGTTCCAACGGTTGAAGACCGAAGATTTCGGATCATTTCCCATCCGTGCGGTGCCGACATAGTGCACGGAAGCGCCGTGTTGGAAAGGCTCCGGCTTGTTCTCGCCCAGCACCTCCGCGCCCGCCTTGGCCATAAGCTCTGTCGCGACCTCTAGAAAATCTTCGAACATCGCATGTTCGTTATCACGCAAGCCAAAGTAAAATCGCACGCCGGGTATGCCGGCGTCGTCCTTTAATGTTTCGTCAATCTCTATACGATTGTCGCGGTATGGCAGCACTTCGCCTTGCATTAGCACCGAGGCACTCGCAGGGTAGTACTCACGGATCTTTTGTTTCCAAGCTGCACCGAATCCGGGAACGTTTAGGCCGACAAGCGTTGTTTCTGGAATGCCGCCCGTAGGGTAAATCTGATAACCGCGAATGAATTTCTTGCCTCGCCAGTTGCGGGTCAGATCCGGAATAAAGATATTCGCACCATTACTGTCTTCGTTGACTACGGGGCGATTCATCAGTTGCGGCAAGAAGCCGTCCACCGAGCCGTATAGATGCTCCGAGAAATACCGCCCGACGAGCCCGCTCGAATTCGCAATCCTTGAGTTCAGTAGAATTTGCGTCGATTCGATGCAGCCCGCGGCAAGAACGAACGTTCGGGCGCGGATCTCGCGATACGTCCGATCCTGAACATCCCAGTAATGAACGGATTCTACCCGGCCGTCACCGCCCAATGCGAGCGACCGCACGCGCGCACCCGCTAGCAGAGTGAGGTGACCGGTCTTTTGAGCCTTTTGCACGAACACACGCAACGAATCGAATTTCGAGCCGCTGTCGCAACCTTGCCAGCAGGGGCCACAGTGATGACAGCGAGGCCGGCCGCGATAATCCTGAGGAAGAATCGCCTTCGGGATGGGGAGCGCTTTGAGACCTCGTCGCGGCAGGCTTTCTGCAGCCTTCTTTAACTCGACCTCTGCACAGTTTGGTTTTTGTTGGGCCAAGCCTTTGTTAAGTGGAAACGCGCCTGCGCCCTCGCCCGTGCTCGTGACCCCGATCAACTCCTCGACACGGTCATAATAGGGAGCTACATCGTCATATGTGATGGGCCAAGCCGTGTCATAGTCGTCCCTGGGCTGGAACTCGTCAGGCGAAAAGCGAGGCGTCACGCCTGCCCAGAAAAGACTTTTGCCGCCAACGGCCCGCACGCGTACCCATTCAAACGGTTCATTGCCGTCCCAGCCGTAGGGTTCTTTGCTCTGGTCAGCGAGAAAGTGTGTTGCCTCGAGCCATTCCTGCATGTAGTCGCCGCGCAAGCCACGGTAAGACAAATTCCACCGCCGCATGCGATGAATTGGGAATTCACTTGGTTTGCGCAGCGGCCCGGCCTCCAGCATGACCACATCGAGCCGATTCTCGGTGAGCACATGCGCTGTCATGCCGCCCGCGGCTCCAGAACCTATAATCGCGTCGTCGTAGACGTGCGGAGATCTGAGGATCTGGAACAAACTGCTACGTCTCCTTTCGGTCCCGCAACATTGGATGCCACCCCTCGGGAGTGCGATGGCTCGCGTGCGTACAGCCCTGGAAATCGAGCACGAACGTCATGCCCTTGTAGCCAAGCTCGTTGTTAATTCCCTGCTCGGAGGTGTAAAAGCCTTCGGTAACGGCAGACTTCAGAAGAATGAAGAACGCTTCGTCGTCGCTCGCCGGCGAGAACTCATTTTGGGCCTGCTGCTCCAGAAATGTGTCAACCTCATGACCACTCTTTCCTACGATCGCCTCGCCATGCCCCTTCAATCCTTTGCGCCATGTCTCTTGCAGTGAGGCGTCTGCGTGCAAAAGGATGAAGTCGATGTACTCATCCACATAAGCTCCCAAAGCACCTGAAGAACGATCGTCGGCTGGAACGATGCGATCCATTAAGACTCGCAACGTCCTCCGTTCGCCTCCATTGAGGAAGGCGAACGTGTATAAAGCTTTTTCGTTTGATGGATGCGCATGCTGATGCTGTTGCGCGCGCAGCGCAGCGGCGGACCAAAGCGCCGCCGCTGTCGCGAGAAATTCGCGCCTAGACTGAGGCATTCGATACTCGAATTCAAAAACTCAGTTCTAGCGAGAACTGTATCAGTCTTGGAGATAACGCTCCTGTCACCTGGCCGTAAGTCACATCGCCGAGGCCAACATCAATGGTGTTGAACGATGGATGGTTGAAGATGTTGAAGAACTCGCTTCGGAAGCGAAGGTTCATCGATTCGCGAATATCAAACTGCTTCGATAATGAAAAATCCCAGTTGATAGTGCCGGGTCCGCGAACTGCGCCATTCGGTGCATTCCCGAAGGTCGCAATGGGCGGGGTCACGAAAGCCGCGCTGTTGAACCATTGATATAGGCTCTTGGGTCCGCTCGAACTCGCAATCTGGTTAGGGCGCTCCAAGCCACCACCAATCCCTTCGTTATCGGTAGGCAAGAAGGGGGTGAACGGAAACCCGGATTGGATGTTGGTAATGCCCGATGCTTCCCATCCGCCCAGCACGGCGTGCGTGATTCCCTTAGTAGTCTGAAATGCCGGGATCTCCCAGATGTAATTGAATGTAAGTACTTGCGGTACATCGAAGCTGGCCAGCCCTTTCTCGAGCCGGAGATTGCGGGAGTCCTCGGGGGTGCTCCATTCGGTGGAAGTATCGGTGAGCGTTTTTGAGTAGGTGTAGGAGGCCTGAAAAGCAAGTCCGTGCGACAGCCGGTGATTCGCAGATACCTGCAGTGCCTGATAAGTGGAGGCGAAGCGGCTGTCATAGGCCGTGATGGTCGAAAATCCAGGATAGGGCCGTACCGAATCGGGCGAGATCGTCCCATCCGCGACAGCGGGATTCGGAAATGGCTGGTTCAGGTTTATGGCGCCGAGGAGATGTGTGCCCTTGGTGCCGACATAGGCAACGTTAAGCGCTGTGTTGAACCCCAAATCTCGCTGAATACTAAACGACCACTTCTGCACCTGCGGATACTTCCAGGGAGGCTCCGCCGCGCTCAACGCCGGGGGATACACGGTGCCAGCAATACCGCCGGGATTGCTCAGAAAAGTATTGAAGATATTCACTGAGCTATTGAAAGGTGGATTGAAACCACCGAACTGACTGAACGAACCCCACCGATCATAGAAAATTCCGTAGCCCGCACGTAGGGAGGTTTTCCCGGAATTCGTCGGGGTCCCAAACGATGCCAACGCGCGGGGCGAAGACGTCTTTGTGAGACGGGAACAAGGCTCGACCATATGGCGAGTTCTGGCCCGCGACAATAATCCCGTTGAGCGGATTGCCCGTGCCTGGAACAAGCGTGCCGTCAGCGTTCACGATCGGAGCTTGGCTCGGGTTATACATCGCCGGATCGAACGATCCGAAGAAATTATGTAACTCGTATTCCGGCTGATAGTATTCATACCGGACTCCCGCGGTCAGCGTCAGGTTGGGACGCAATTTGATCTGGTCCTGAAAATACGGTTCAATGTTGTGCCAGCGATAGTTGCCGAATGGATCGAGCGCAGTCTCGGTGTAATTGTGCGCTCTTCCGATGACGAAATCCGCCAGCGCGTTGCCTGTGTACTGCCCATTGAAAGTAAAACTTCCATTCGTGTTGTTATTTGATGGATTAGCAAGCTCGCTCTTACCTTCGCGACTGTAATCAATTCCGAATTGACCGGTGTGCGATCCGTGAACCCACGTGTTGTTGCTCTCAAACGGCATGCTGAACGAATAGTTGTGAAAATACCACTCCTCTACAATGCCCGCATAACCCTGTTGAAAGTACAGCAAAGGAATCCGGTTTAGCTCATTAAGCGGAAACAGTTGCGGAATGTTCAGCCCAGGCGCATTGCAGCGGCACGATTGAGGACCGTTTTGAAGATATTTGTCGTTATCCCGATACGTGCCCCACGTGAACTCGGAAATGAAATTCGGCGTAGGCGTGTAAGTTAGATTGAACGCGATTTGATAAATTGGGTACACTTGGCTGGACGAACCGACATTCGGTAGAGAATTCTCACCGAACAATCCGTAAGGATTTTGCAACGATACGTTGTCTTGTGTCAGCCGCACATAGCTGGTCAACTTGTCCGTTACGCGGTAGTCGATTCGCAATGATTCCTCGCGCCAGCGCGTAAAATCAGGCAAAGAAGAGACGAAATTAAAGCCGCCGTTCTGAAAGCCAGGCGTCGGTAGCGGGTAATAGTCTTTCATCAGCAGCTGCGCATTCGGGTCGAGCTGAGAAGCCGGAATCACATTGTTCCGGTAGGGTACCCCGGTAGCGGGGTTGGTAATAACTTGGGGCAGAAGCGCGCTGAAGTCGCCGGACCGCTCGGCGGGAGTGGGAACGATGGCCAGTCGCGTACCACCGCTTTGAATGATACGGCGCCATTCCTCCGACCAGAAGAAGAATAGCTTATCCTTCTTGATTGGACCGCCGACATCGTAGCCGAAATCGTTGTACCGATTCTCTGGAACCGAGTTCGCAAAAAAGTTGCGAGCGTTCAACACGTCGTTGCGGAAGAACTCAAACGCATTGCCACGGAACTGGTTGCCGCCCGCCCGGGAAATCAGATTTACTTGCCCTCCAGCCGAGCGCCCGGTCACTGCCGAGTAGGAATTATTCTCAATGCGGAACTCGGAGACAGCGAAAAGGTTGGGAGTAACAAACGCATTGCCTCCAAATGTATCGAGGTTCCGGATACCATCGATCATCACGTTGTTTTCATCCAAGCGGACCCCGTTCAGGCTGAAGTTGATCGAAGAGTTCGAGCCGAACCCCGGTGTTTGATCGATCGAAGAAGAAACGCCCGGTTCAAGAAGCAGGAGCTGCGTAAACAGACGGTTGGTCAACGGGAGATCGTTCATCTGCTTATATGTAACGGTATTTCCCTCACTCGCCGTCACCGTGTTTATCGTCGTGGGAAGACCCGAAACGGTGACCTCTTGCGATGTTTGGCCGAGGGCCAAAGACGCATTGACCGTGATTGGCGATGCAGCTTCCACTGGAAATTCGGATTGAACGTAGGATTTAAAACCCGGTTTATTGACCGTCAACGTGTAGCGGCCGACGGGTACAATCGGGGAATCTAAACACTCCAGAGGCGTGCGTCCGCACGCCTGACGTCGCTGTTGTCGCCGAGTTGGTCAAGGTAACTGAGGCATCTGGAACCGCTGCCCCGCTCTGATCCAGCACTGTGCCTTGTATGGAACCGGTATTCGCCACTTGCGCCTTGACCGGGAGAGTCATCGCGCAGAAAACTAGCGCCAGCAATAAATAGAGATTTGTTCGACCATGTCGTACGCCCACCATAATTTCCTCCTGCTCGAGGCCGCGATGTTTCCAGAATGTAAGGCTGCTTACGCCCGCTCCAATGTAAAATGCACGGATTTGTTATGACGTCTAGACCAAAGTTCTAGACATTTCTATCACCGTTCCCTGGGGCGTGTCAATCCCTCGCTCGATTGCTACAGCGGCGGCTCCTAGTACCCCGCCATAGTAGCCGAGCGGCGAGATCCGTATCATCAGCTTTCGTTGTGTATATGCCGGAATGGTGTTCGCAAGTTCAGCTTTGAGCGCATCGATCAAGGCAGGGTTGTTTTGGACGAGTCCGCCAGAAAGAATCAAGGCTTCAGGATCCAAAAGTTGAACCAGTGAAAAGCAGCCTTGGGCTAAGTATTTTGCGAGGGTCAGAATGGCTAAACCCGCGTCGTTGTCTCCAGAATTGCCGGCCGCGATGATCTGTTCAACGGATTGAAAGCAATCTCCGGCATACCGCAACAACGCGGCTGCGTTGCAATACACTTCAAGGCAGCCGCGATTTCCGCAAGTGCAGAGCAAACCGCCAGGAACAAGGTTGATGTGCCCTAGCGCATTCGCGAAAAAGTGCGCTCCTCGATTTAGACATCCGCGAACAAAGCAGCCGCCTCCGACGCCGGTTCCCAGCGTAATGCAGACAAAATCGCGCAAACCGCGGCCAGCGCCGAAGTGCTTTTCGGCCGCGGCAAACGCGTTCGCATCGTTTTCAACCGCAACCGGAACATTTAACGAAGCATACAGTTCATCGCCCACGGGAGTTCCGGTCCAGCCTGGAAGATTTTCCGTAGCGTAGGCCACGGTGCCAGTTTCGGTATTGACCCAACCCGCGGTGGCGATACCCAAAGCAGCGGGAGTATGACCCGTCTTGTTGGCCCTATCGAGCAGATCTCGTCCCACTCTCTTCAGGTGATTGAGCAATACTTCACGCCCGGCGAAGGCGGGTGTAGAAACGGTTGAGTGAAACAGCAGCTCACCTTGCGCGGAGACGATACCGAGCTTGGTGTTGGTCGCTCCCAAATCGATGCCTAGCACAGTTTGCTTCGCGTTCCGTACCGTCCACTCCTTCTGAATCGCTTCTGAGAAACGGCGGGAGATTTCGGCCGGCCGGGTGATTGCGGTCCCTACGACGACGCCGAACGCACCAGCGGCCATTGCACGTCTCGCATCCTCCGGAGTGTGAATGCGGCCTTCCGCAATCACCGGGACCGGGCACACACGGGCTAACTCTTCAATGAACGACGGCTCGAACCGGGTGACGTGAGCCGTTTCGGGAGTGTACCCGCGCAGTGTGGAGAGCACAAACTCTGCGCCGGCTTGGGCAGCCATGAGCGCTTCATCGATCGCCGAAATATCGGCGAAAACGGGAACGCCGAGCTCCTTCTTGATCTGCCGGATTCGCTCCAGAGCTCCATAATGCCGTCCTCGAGCGGTGACATCAATTGCAACGATGTCAGCCCCGGCTCTTACCAGATCGCGCGCCGTTTCAAGTGAGGGCGTGATGAGCAGTTTGC
Organism: Bryobacteraceae bacterium; assembly: GCA_051003475.1. Taxonomy (GTDB): domain Bacteria; phylum Acidobacteriota; class Terriglobia; order Bryobacterales; family Bryobacteraceae; genus Bog-105. The sequence continues at coordinate 7,021 of JBPCLH010000233.1, read as the reverse complement.
CGTCATCAATCACAACTTTTTGTATGCCGATAATCGGGGCGTCCGTTATGTGTCGAATTGCGCTCACATTCTGTGGACCGTTAGCCCGAACCCCTGCCGCCCCACCGGCCAGCGCGGCCTGCGCAAATCGGGCGATGAGTTGTGAATCAGAAAAAGTATCGCCGGCCGGGGCCTGGCAGGAAGCGATCAACTTCCCTTCGAGCTTTTGGCAGATGGCGGGGACGCTCATCCCTTCAACTGTGTGGAGATGGCGCACATCACGATCGCTAAAAGAAGGGTTGAAATACCCAGGTTCATTTTTCGTATTGCGGTTGGACTCACTCCCCGCCATTCTCCGAGCAGCGCGCCCATTAGATTCGCAACCAGCAAACCGACGGCAAGACTGAGCGGCCACCCGACGGAGGGCCCGATGTCGCCAAGGCGAGGTGTTGCGGCACCATAGAGAAATATGCTGCCGCCCCACAGTAATCCCATGGCAATACTTAGCCCCCATGCGCGTAGCGCGGAAGGCGAGAAGATCAACTTCGCCGTTTTATTGCGCCTCATCAATAGCAGACAATAAACGATGTTTGGAACCGAGCCCGCAGCGAGCATTAGCAGCCAGATGCAATTGGTGGCAGCGAAACGCGAATATCCGATCCGAATTCCCGCATCGGCGATTGGCAGAGCAAGCGCATAACCAATATTGAAGACCGCGGACATTACGCCAGCTATGGTGGCGAAAATGTAGCCGGTCATGGGTGCCGCGAGTCCAGTCGAACCGTCGCGCAGCCGCCCCGCCTCGCCACAAAGCCAGACACCAATCAGAAACGAGAGAATGCCGGTAAAGAGCACCATCTGCCGGACGTCGAAGCGTAGAGCTCCCGCGAGAAGCAGAGGAACCAGCGAGCCAAGCGCCGAACTGAGTCCGATGACAAGAGTGTTTGCGATGGACACACCCAGGCGATCGACACTCCGGCCAAAGCAGATGGCGCCGAATCCCCAAGCGAAGCCGAAGAAGATGGCTGATAAAACCGCCCGGGAAGGAGCTGCGGCGAAAACAGCGCGCCATTGAGGAACAGCGGCAAAAACAAAGCAGCAGGGCATCGCGACGCAAGCCACCAGGATAAAGACGAACCAGATGTTCTCCCATTTCCACCGCGATTCAAGCTTCATCGGCGCGGTAAAGAGGCCGTTGCAGATGCCAGATAAAATAGCGAGTAGGATCCCAATGGCCGCCATGAGAAGTACGAAGACAGCATACCGTATCCCGGTTTTAAACATCTAGACTTCTCGTCTATACTTAAATCCGATGTCGGCCAAAACTGATCCGTTTGCGGCTTTCCAATCCGTCACTTTGGATAAGAAGTCAGGCAAGCCGATCTATGTTCAAATCGCAGAGGGAATCGGCTCATTGCTCCTGCGCGGTTTCTTCCCCGCTGGATCTCTGCTACCCGCTGAACGTGTGTTGTGCGAGCAATATGGCGTTAGTCGTATGACCCTGCGTCAGGCAATAAGTATCCTGGAGCGCCAGGGGCTCATCGAGTCGCATCGCGGGCGCGGAACTTTTGTAGCGCCAAAACGGCTCCAAAAACAAGAGCAGGAGTTTCGAAGCTTCACCGAGGAAATCCGGGCTCGCGGAGGCAAGCCTCACTCACGGCTCATCTCTTTTGAACAGATTGCTCCCAAGCGCGCTGCCCGCGACTTCTTCGGCCTTTCCGAGGGCGAAAAGGTTTATGAGATTTGCCGGCTGCGCCTGAAGGACGAAACGCCGCTTGCGGTGGAGAGCGTCCAGATTCCTCAGCGCCTCGCCCCTTGGCTCGAGCGTTTCGATTTGGCGAACAATTCGTTGTATCGGATCTTCGAGGAATCTTACGGTCTCAGGCTGGAGACCTCCATTGAGGAAATTTCGGCCGAGTTGCCGTCCGTTGCGAATCGCAAGCTGTTGGAGCTCCCTAAGAACGTAGCCGTGCTCGTAGTAAATCGGAAGACGTTCACAGAGACGGGCAATGCGATTGAGTTGAGCCGCTCAACATACCGTGGCGATCTCTACAGCGCGATCGTGCATTCGATCCGAAAGAGGAAGAGCAGCTCTTGAATACGATCGTGGCATTTTGTCGCTACCGGGGACAAATCCTCGTTTTTGTTGCCCTTGTACTCATACGCGGTGCTAACGCCCAGACGGCTCCGCCGTGGTTGACGCGTTTTCAGGATGGGATGGCCCGATTGCAGGCCGGAGATCTGAATACAGCAACAGCGGGTTTCGAATCGCTGTGGAAATCCAATCCTGGGGATGCTCAACTTGCAACCTCCATAGGCGGTGCACTTGATTCCACCTCCCACCACGACGAAGCTACGGTGTGGTACGAGAGAGCTCTCGCCTTGCAGCCGGACTTCGAGCCTGCTCTGAAGAATCTGGCGATGAACGACGCCATCCGCGGGAATTTGAATGATTCGGCAGCGCTGCTTGGGAAAGTGATTCGAAATAATCCAGAGAACGCAGAGGCCTTATACAACCTGGGTCTCATCAGCCTCCGATTACGGCAGTACAGCGAGGCCGGGGATGCGTTTCGGAAGGCCTTGCAGGCGTCAAATTCACCGGTTCTTGCTCCGCGGATCAGACTTGGCGAAGCAACCGCACTGTTTCACCTACGTCGATACGGTTCTGCTGTCGATCTTCTGATCAGTTCCGGTGGGCCTACCGACAGCGCTGGGCTCGTATTGCTTGGCTCGGCACAGGCTCTTTCAGGGAAGTTGCCGGCGTCAGTGAGGACTCTTCAGGATGCTGCGGCCCGATCTCCGAACGACCCCCAAGTGTATTTTCGGCTCGCTCTGATCTTCTCGGAAGGGCGCCGGGACCAGGAAGCTCAGGCGGTCCTCACAACCGGACTCAAGCAGATTCCGAATTCGCCATTGCTTCAGTATGGACAAGCTGTACTGAACGAGATTGCGGCCAAGGATGAGGAGGCAATCCGATGGGCGGAACAGTCCTTGAACGGCGATAACAAGCAACCGGAAGTCTGGGGATTGCTGGGAACGTTATTTGACCGTCGTCGAAGAACAGACGATGGTTTGAGGGCGTATCGAGAAGCGTTACGGCTCGGTGCTGGAGCTTATACGGGCGCGAAATATGCAGAATTGTTAGTTCGGCTTCAAATATACGGCGAGGCAGAGAGCGAGCTTCTCCGTCTTGATCGACGCTTTCCTCATGACGAACGTGTGAACCGTGCATTTGGCAAACTCTACCGGGCCCGCGGGAATTTCAGCCGCGCAGAGGTTTATCTCCGGCGTGCGGTTCGACTGGATCCGAGCGATCCGCAAGCACACTACGTGCTTGCGCAGGTCTTGCAGCATTTGGGCAACGGCGATGAGGCAAGTAAAGAATTACGCTCGTTCAAGGACACAAAAGAGAAGTCAGAAAGAATTCGGCTTTTGGAGGTGGTCGATTCCGGCTTGTAGACTTTCCTCGTAGCAATCGTCAGCCATACCTGCGCCGTCATCAATCGTCACGGGACGCAACTTCGGTAGGCCATGCTAGCTCGAATCCTTGACGGCTTAGGCTTGTTTGGAAATCATCCAGGAGTTTGCTGCTGTTCCGAATGGCGCGCGGCAACTCGTGTATCTCGATCGCATGTGCCGCAAGCGCTCCCGCTGCCTCTCCTATGCTCCATTCGACCGGGTGCAAACGGTAGCAACCATTCGTAGTGTGAGTCGTTCCGATGTTCTTGCACGCGGGCAAAAGATTGGTTACTCGTTTAGGAACCAGAGATCCAAGAGGAATTTGAAAGGGTAACGAACTTACGTCGATGTAATTCGTACCGCCCGCTGAGGGATGTAGATCGATACGGTAGTACCCTATTCCGACGGAATCGCTGAACGTCTGAGCAGAGACGGGACCATTCGGTTTCTTCGTGAGCATTTTCCGCACGTCGTTCCGAATCCGGAGTCCTTTCAAGCCGTGTCCGCCATCCAATCGAGGAGCTTCCGTCTGCATCCAATACAGGAGCGACAAACTCAGTTCCTTCGCAGCCTCGAGTCGCCGCTGCCTCTGATCGGGCGAAGCGGTAATGAGATCTCCGATCCAGAAATCATTTTGAGGCCAGTTAACAAGGGTAATGTCGCTCCGATAGGAACCTGCGGCGAAATTCGCACGATCCGCGATTCGGCGGTATGTCCACAAAATTCAGCTGTTTTGGCACCTTCGCTCCGGGATTCGGATCGAGACCAGCCTGTTTCGGTTCTAATGTTCTTGGGTCGCAAAATTTCCAGCTAAGGAGCAACCCTGTCCACGGCGGCGCGAGTCGCGGTAGATAAGTCCGCCACTTACTGTAATTCCGCAGCTGACTAATGGTGTGATCCTCACCCTCGAGATAGTCCATTGCGAAACAGAATGTAAAGGCCTGACTGTTGCCCGGTTGCGCCTCGGCGGCTGCATGGGCCTCTCCTGTTCGGGCCTGGGACTCTGCTCCTGTAACAGATTCAGTGTTTGTCAAAGGTAAGAGGTCGCCCAGCTCTGTGGCATCCAGGTAATATTTGGCGAGAATAGATCGCTTTGCTCCGCTCCTGAGGTCGCGCAGAGTGACGCTCGTCACGCTATCAGCCACCGTCGTTGCCTCTTCAGGTACATGTTTGAGCAGAACAATAAGCTGCCCAGTGGCAATATACGGCGCCAGCATCGTCTCGAGAACCGCAAACGAAACGCGCGGTTCATGAGCTAACCGCGAGACCACTGCGTTACCGGGATTCAGATCAATATGGGCTCGAGCGCTCTCGGTTAGTGGATAATGCTTGCGGTAATAATCGCGCACAGCATTTCTGTACGTTCGATAGCTTCGCGTGCAGCCGTACTGCTCGATCCATGGATGTTCGTCAGGAGGTACGGCCTGGGCTGTCAATTGGCCGCCTATCCACTCGGTTTCTTCGGAGATAATTACACGCATGCGCTTTCGCAAAGCAGCAATCGCAGCGGCACAACCGCCGACTCCACCTCCGAACACAGCTACATCGCGATTGAGTGCTGCGGCGTTACCGGGCGTATTCGAAAACGCAAGCACCGAAGCTGTGTCGCGGAGAAAACGACGCCGGTTAAATGCACGCTTTTCACACCCGTTCATTTACAGGCCCGGATCTACCCGCATTGAGCAACGCCCCCGATATCAGCGGCACTGACTCAACTCGATCTAGAATCTGGCGTTTAGCGTGGGCCAACAGTTCTTCTCAGGCGACTTCGCATCCAAGCCAGCAAGTCATTCGACTGAACACTGCGCTCAACTGTAGCCCCAATTTTATCTACCAGATCTAAACCAGATTTTCTTCTGTCAAATTCATGAGCTTGCGCACGCCGTCGAGCGGAGTATCCAAACCCTCGAATTCGACAGAGTACAAACCTTGAAAACCCGTGTCGTGCATGATTTTCATCGAAGCGGGAAAATCATCGTTGTAAAATTTGCCGTGATCCGCGATACCATCCTTCGAGTGACAGATATGAGACGCGTAAGGCGCCAGCATTCGAAGCTGGCTGAGCGCGAAGCCGGCGGACTTGGTAGCGAAGTTACCAAAATCAGGACACGTTCCTGTTTGATGGCGCCCAAGCCGTCTGATGATGGAAGTCAAAGTCTCCGCAGATTCGCGCTTCAGGTCATCGTTGTGAAACAGCACCTTTATCCCTTGTCGACGAGCAGCATCAACGACTGGCGTCAAATTGTCGGCGGCAACCTGAGGATCGGTCGGCCCTTCACCTGTTAGTGCAACCGTGATACTGGGAGATCCGAGGGCTACGGCTACACCAACCCAACGGTCTGCCTCCCTTGCCACGGCTGAATGATCGGCGCTGCGCGTAAATACGCCACCCGGAAGTTCCACACCCATTAAATTGCAACAGCGCGAGTTTGCTTTCTTCAAACCGGCTTTTACCTTTTCGATCGTCGAGGGATCGGTGTCCCCGAAGTGCTGGGGCAGGAACTCGACATTATGAATGTTGAAGTGGTCCACAAGAAATTGCGGAAAATCCGCCTGAGTAAGCAACGGATATTGTGAATCGCGGTAATGGTGCATTTGCGGCGTATCGAAATAGCCCCGGAACGGCCAGGAATTACAGGCAAGTCGCTCAACCCTGCTGTTTGAGCCATGCATGGCGCAGCGGCCCGGCACAGATGCAAACAGCGTCGCCTTCACTGCGTTGCCGAGGAAGTCTCTTCGTTTCACATTCATATTGATCCAATATCCATTCACTTTGTCCAAACGCTCAGAGTTTAGCGCAGCGGAGTGGGGTGTTAAAGCCTAGCTTATCCACGACCTCGAAATTGTCAAGGACTGTAGAAATCAACTCTGCCCCTATTCGCACAAACGCTACGTATGGCGCGGTGCTTCCTGATACTCTTCAGAAGTCTTTAGGTGTTCCATTATCAACGGTATGTCGGAAGAGAGTCTGCTCTAACGCACCTCGCCCGCCGAGTTCTCGAGAATGACATTGGAGAGCACAGCAGTATCCGACTTGTCTGGCAAATGCGAGTAGAAGCCAATGCTTAACGTAGACCGGTCCGTCGAAGTGCAAGGTAATGGGCGGACTCGGTCGTGATCCCGGAAACGGCTCTGCCCACCACTTTCCGGGGACCTCGCAGGGCTTCCACGGCGATCTACTTTCTACTGGCCCGCGAAGATTTTTCCGCGCTGCACCGCCTGACTGCCGACGAGTTATGGCATTTCTATGCCGGCTCACCATTTCGATGGGAAAGACTACGCCCAAAAAGCAAGCAGTGGCTGAGACTGTCACGTCTCTATCCAACGTGACCCGGCGCTCAACTCGTCGCCAGAACCCGGCTCCCCGTCGCCGGGTCACTCCCGAAAACGACCGCAATGGCCGGTACGCATCACGAAATGAAAGCGAGCGAAAGCGGCGCTTCGATGACCCGCGTTCGGAAGTGTTGCAAATATCAGCGAGAGAACGAAGGGCTTGCGAGTTGTGCGTGTAGCTAAGCAGCAGCGAGGCCGAAGATGACGTTGATGAACCGGACTTGTGCTGCGAAATCGTCCTTTGACAACC
>JBPCLH010000232.1:0-9451 GCA_051003475.1 Bryobacteraceae bacterium | reverse complement strand
AGTACCAGCGAACACAGAGCACGATAATCTCATCTGTAAAATGTCGTCCTCGAAACAGTGCTGCGCGCTTGCAAACCATCGAGCTTCACGCTATCAGATCATCCGCGCCTATTTGCAACACAGCCCTGCAATTGGTGCAAGGATTGAGATAGTCGGGACAGACCCGTTACCCGCAGATCCGCAGCAGCCACCATCCTTCGATGATTTGCATTTGTGAAGGGAACAGTGGCGCTAACGGCAGCGGAAATCGACGCCCTAATTTCTTAGCTTGGAAAAGAGGTTGTCGGTTGCCGCGAGTAGGGAGTCTTCACGAAAGAGGACGCCCTCTCTCTTGAGTACTGTTTTCGCTGGACTCCCAAAGGCTGACCACAATCCGCCCCGAATTCTACGAAAGATCACGGCGCGTTCAATGCCAAATGATCTCAAAGCTGCTATTCGACCATACTTTTCAGACTTTCCCGGCAAGCCTGCACTTTCGGATGATCCGGAACAAGCACACGCTCGAATATAGCGAGCGCACGGACGAACAGCCGCTGAGCCTCCCTATAATCTCCTTGCTCGCGGAGGAGCGTGCCTAGGTTGTAGATACTGAGCGCCGTATCTGGGTGGTCCGCACCGAGCAACTTCTCCTTCATCACGACAGCGCGACGATAGAGGCCCTCAGCTTCTTCGGGTCTCCCCTGTGCTTGTTGCACGCTGGCGAGATTATTGAGGTTGACAGCAATCTCGTAGTGCTCGGGTCCGTAGACGCGCTCGAACGTCGCGATCGCTTGATCGTAAAGCTTCAGCGACTCTTGATATCGGCCCAAACCGTCGAGTACGCCCGCGAGAGCTGCCGCATCGGCGGCCGTTTCGGGATGATCTTCGCCCAACAGGCTTCGCCGGATTTCATATGCCTTCCTTGACCAAGGCTCTCCCTCTTCGAAGCGGCCGCGAGCATGTGCCAGGCCGCCGACATTATGGTAGATGGTCGCAACGCTCGGGCTCATTTCGCCATGAGCTTGTATCGAGAGCTCAAGCGCGCGCCGGTAGAGCGCCGCGGCTTCGTCGAATTTGCCCGTATATTTATAAAGGACGGCTAGATTGTTGAGTGCGGTGGAAATTCGCTCGGCATCTTCTGGGAAGACTGCCTCCGATCGCTCGAGGGCAGCCCGAAACGATGATTCCGCCTCCGAATATTCACCTAACTGCCGCTGCGCCGTTCCGAGCGCAGTCAGTGCCTGTATGTAGATGAGCTGTCCCTCGGGTCCGTCGACCAGATGACCGATTTCCTGCATGATCGCCGCCGATCGCGCCGCGCCATCAGCCGCTTCTCTGTACTTGCCGCGCTGACTCAGGATCGCGCTTAAGTCGTTCAGCACATTTGCAACATCGGGATGCTTGTCTCCCTCGATCTGCTCTGATCGCTGCAGTGCTTCCCGACAGCAAAGTTCGGCATTCTCCAAATCGTATTGCGCTTGGTATTGTTTGGCCTGTTCGTGCAAAACGAGTGCGTCATCAATGGGATCGTGATCTTTCCTCGTCATGGGTGCGCTACCACCATCAGCGTCCTCGCGCGCCTCAGCACGCATTCGAGCGACTGCTGCAACGTCTCTGGATCAAGTGCCGCAAAGCTTTCATCGAGGATAATCAGATCCGATCGTTGCAAGAGAGCGCGGGCGATATACATACGGCTGCGCTCTCCTTGCGAGAGTTGCCACCCTGTTTCGCCAATCATCTGCAGCAATCCCCCCGGCATGCGGTCAATCAGCAAACCCAGCCCAAGTTCGCGGCAGATCTGCTCCGCCTCCGCCACGTCGTTGGGCTGCGGAGGCCAAGCGCGACCTATCAGCACATTGAATAGGAAAGTACCAATCAGCACGTGATTTTCGTGATACTGCGGCGCGGCGGCAACTCGCTTGCGCCAATTGGCGTGTCCGAGCGTCCCCGGATCGAAACCGCCGGCAAGCAACAGACCGGCTGAGGACTGACGCAGTCCGGTTAACAGGGAAACGAGCGTCGACTTACCGCCGCCCGATTCGCCTTCAAGCAAGAGCCATTCCCCGCGCTTCACCTGCAAATCCACGCCGCAAATCACGGGCTCCTCGCGGTCCGCAAAGCGGAACGAGAGATCCTGCGCTTCGAGCACTTTCGCACTTTCCGTAGTGGGCGGCAACGCGGCGGGCGCTACTGCGGTGTCTGTAGCTGCCCGGAAGAGTGGCGCAACCTGTCGCCACGAGATGGCTGCCCCAATCAAATTGGCAATACCCTGCGTGAATCGTTTCAGCGCTCGTGCAGCAAGTAGCACGCCGCCCAGCGCAACGGCGAGCTCGGTGGCCGTGTGATTGGCCGAAACGAACGCCGGTGCCAGGCCAGCGACTCCAACGACGACCCATCCGCGCTGTACAAGAGCAGTTAACGTTGCGTTTGCCTGATCCATACTTCGCGAAACCGCAAAGTATCTTTCCAATGCCTCATCCTCGCTGATGTGGCGCTCGGCCGCGGGTTCCTGGGCGAGCCGCGTCCGGTGACCCGTCATGCCCTCCACCAGGTCATGCGTGAGTGCGAGTCGTACATCGGTCCACCGGAGCCACCGTCCTGCGAGCCGCCATGCCAGGCTGAGTGCAACGGCCACCCACCCAGCCAGCAGCAGTGCATGCAAAATCCCGCCCGCGCCTTTCGCGAGGACAAACGCAGCGATTGCCAGCTCAAGTAACGAGAGGCCACTCAGAAGACCTCCGGATAGCGCAAGCGTCTCTACCGCTTCCGATTCCACGATCCGGCTCAGCAGATGTCCAATGCCTTCGCGACGCGCCAACTCCGCCGGGAAACCTAGTGCGCCCACGAGCAGGCGTTGACGAAGCAGACCTGCGCAACCCACAGCCAGTACACCTTGCGACCAAGTGGTGAGCAGGCGCAACGGAATGGCCGTAAGCAATATCAATGCCCACGCGAGGAGCCAGCCTCGGTCGATCCGGCCAGACAGCGCCGCGCTGCCAATCAACCACCAGCCCGCAAGCGCCAGTCCGTATTCAGCACCGTGGCTGAGTATAAAAATCCAGAGCCGTTTTGTAAGTCTTGCTTGCCGTAGCTGTAACCAAAAGCTCGCGCCGGGCGGCGTGCGGAGCTCCCACAAAGTGACGATCAGCTCATCTCGTATTCGTTCGCGAAGTAACTCAGTGGCGGTCCGCTGGCGTCGCCCCCCAAGGACGCCACATTCATCGATCAGCTTCTCGATAGTTTCGCGGTGCGGTTGCTCGGCGCGGCGGCACAAGGCCGACCGCAACGATTCCAGTGAAATCCGCGCGATCGACAGATCCGGCGCCAGCAGCACTAATCCGCCGGCGCTGACTCGCTCGATTCCCAGGAACCCACGTCCTTCGACCGGGATGACGGCTGGAACAGCTCTTTTGATTCGCGCTTCAAATTCGTGGCTCCGAACTGCGACAGGTTCAGCTTCCAGTCCGAGGCCAGCACAGGCACACTCGAACCACGTTGCCAGCATGCACTGCTCTTCCGGCACCCGCGGCAATGCGGCAGAGCGTGGCTGCAGCCCCGCTCTCATCGCGAGCAACTCAACAAGCGATGGCAGTTCGCCGATTGGCCATAGCAGGTTATCGAACGGGTCTGGCATAAAGTTCTCTTCGATCCGCTTCCACGAGCTTGCCTTTTTCCAACCGCAGCCGGCGCCAACTCGTGCTCGCCCATAGACCACGCCGCACCATGTCCTCGGCATCGAGCAGCGCGCGATACCTTGAATTCGCAGCAGCGGCAAGTTCTAATGGATGCCCATCTTCCACAAGACGGCCGTGCTCGATCACAAGCACGCGCTCAAAGTCCCGAGTGTCGCTGACGTCGTGAGTGATGCACAGCATGGTGGCTTCACGCCAACGCTCACGTGCCCGCTCGATCACGACCCGGCGGCGGTCGCGATCAAGGCCGCGCGCTGGTTCGTCGAGAATTGCGAGCCGTACACCCGAGCGAGCCATGGCTCGCCCCAATCGCACCCGTTGCCCTTCACCTCCTGATACAAGCGCACCGCCCTCCCCTAGAATGGTCTGCAAGCCCTCCGGCAGCTTGCGAAGCGCGGTCCGCAGCTCCGCCTCGTCCAGGACATCTTCGAGTGCCGCCACAAACGCGCTGCCGTTTCCATAACGCAGATTGTCAAGCAAGGTTCGGTTCCAGAGCTGAACCTGCGGATCGACCCATGCGGTCTCCCGGCGCAGCATCTCGAGGTGGTCGGAATCGAGCGGCGCTCCGTCCACTAGCACCTTTCCGAGGGCAGAACGGTGCCAGCCCAGAAGCAAACCCACAAGGCTCGACTTCCCGGCGCCAGAAGGCCCCACAATACCGACGTGACTGCCGGCCGGAATATGCGTAGAGACCTCGCCAAGAATCACGTGGCCGGACGCGCGTACTGTCACGCCCTCCAGAATGATCTCGACACCGTCGTTCCTCCGCCTCTTGGACGCAGCGGTTGCGAGCGCGCTTACCGTCTCCTCGGGAGCTCCGATCGGTTCGAGCAGCCGCAAAGTGACGTTACGCTGCCATGGATATTGCCAAAGCGCGGCAGCTATATCCTGTCCCAAGACCGGCAGGTTTAAAGTCCAGTACACGAGCAGGAGAGTGCCACCCACATCGCCGCCACCTTGCAAGCGTGTCCAAAGCAGCCAAATGACCAGCAGCGATGCGAGGCCGTACTGAATTCCTTCAATCGCCACAGCAGTTTTCTGCAAGCCGATACCGGCGCGAGCCCATTCGCTCAGCAAGCCTTGCTGTTCGCGGCGCAATGCATTCTGCGCTCCGTGCGCACGCACCGCTATTAATCCAAGCAGGGCATCGAGGTAGAAGCGCATGAGCGCGCCTGCTTGCGTCCGTAAGCGCAAGTCGCGCTCGGTTAGAATCGGCTGGCCGGCCAGAGGTACACCGATGGCGACGGCCGCAACGAGGAGAGCCGGAAGACTCGCTCCTGGATAGAAGAACGTGATTGCGCCAACCGTCAACAGGAGTTCGAACACGGCACGCAAGAAATCAGCGCCCAGCTCAGGCCAGTGTCTCAAGCGCTGCACGTTGTGGCTCCGCTCGGCCATATCCGAAACCGGCCGGCTCTGAAAGTAGCGATCACCAAGGCGTGGAATCTTCGCGAGGAAGGCCGATCGTAATCGCATCTCCAACTGCCGGCCCATGCGTGTGATGGCGAAGGCGAGTCCCAGATCGAGGAGCATCAGCGCTATCAAAAAAACGAGCGCCATAGCGACGGCTGCGGCACGTTGTCCCGCAAGCGTCAGATCGCGGCCAACGTCAAACAGGCCACGAAACAGCAAGGCCTCGAAAGCCAGGCCAAAAGCGGCGAGGATAATGCCGCAGAAGGTCACGATCGGCAAACCGAAGCCATCGGCACAGATCTGTCGCACTACAAGCCAGCCGGGCCGTACGGTTTTTTCTTTCACCGCCGCCGAGAGCTCCGGAGACAGATCATCAGAGGCGCCTTGCTGGTTTCTGCCGTTGACCTTCAGCAGCACCCCGCCGCGTATCACCACGTTCGTAGGCTCGCGGGGATCCGGCTGCGTGGACCAATATTCATCCGGAATCGCACTCGGGCCTTCGACAAACTTTTGCACAAGCCGCACCGCTGTACAGCCACGACGAATTGCGCCGCTCTGAATGAGCGATGCGAGCATACGCACGGCCGCATCCAGCCTCGCGAGGCGGAGCACGTCGGGATCGCGCCGCGCATCGTCAATCAACTCTTCCCGCTCTCGCTCGCGTGCGCCAATCACGGACAGCCGTGAACGCAAGGGCTTCAGAAACTCATCGCCGGACGCCCACTCCCGCCAGGTTTCAGCAGGCACCGGCTGCGAATGTCTGAACACTTCATTTAGAAATCGAGCCGCGCGCACCCACCGCCTTCCGACCGCCGGGTCCATTACCTGCACCCAACCACCGTGGCGCCGCCAAACGACTACGAAATGCGTATCTCCGCCCCCCAGCTGCGCAACTACTAGCGCCGGAAGCGCCTTCGATTCCGGCAACAGCAGGTGATCCACAGGCATCATGATTTGCTCGGCGTTAAGACCGAGTTGATTTGCCGCTATCTCCAGTTGATCGATTGAAGTACCATCTACGTCGGTCTGGCAGGCTTCACGAAGGCGGCCATAACTCGTCCGTATACCGAAGCCTTCGAGTAGACACTTAAGGCAAGCTGGTCCACAATCCATCGCCGACGTTTGTACGACCTCCGGGACAAAGAAGCGTCGCACGCTTAGCTCCGCGATGCTTTTGACGAGAAGGCGCTTCGGGGTGCAGAGAGCATCTGGCCCGCGTGACGCATCACGAGCGAAATTGGGGCGACGCGCTCCACTTCGATTTCCACCGAGCCGGGTAACCCGTGCTGCAGCGGAATCTCGGTTGGGCGGCCAGAGTCGACGGCCAGTTCCACCCGCACTGTCCCGTCACGCACCTCACCGGCAACATGCGCAACCCGGGCCCGAACGGTTCCATACTGCATCCACGGAAAACCTTCCAACCTGATCTGCGCGAGCTGGCCGGGTTTTATACGGCCCAGGGCAGCAGGCGGCGGAAACTGCGCAATAACCAGCAGCTTTCCGCTGGGAAGGATCGCGCCAATATGATCGCCCTCGTCAACGAACGAGCCAGCGCGAAGAACGGCTGCCTCGCCGATCGTTCCCGAAACCGGGGCACGTATCGAGCGGCGCTCTGTTTCGTTCTTGAGGCGTTCGGTGACCGCGCGGCCGGTCGAGATCTGGCCTTCAAGATGTGTAATGTCGGCTTCCAGCCTGCGCATGCGGGCGTCACGCTCGCTTGCTCTTGTCCGCTGCTCCTGCTGCAAGCGAAAAATCGCCAACCGCTGACGCTCGACAGCGGCTTGGGCCTGCTGTGCGTCCGCTCTGCCGCGCTCAAGCTCGCGCTCGGGTATGAGGCCGCTTGACCTCAGGTCGTTCAGGCGTTGTTCTTCGAGCTGGGCGTAACGGGCGGGTGCTTCCGCCTGTCGCGCATCTGCCCGGGCCTCGTCCGCGGCGGCAGTTGCGGCTTGCCGCTCGTCATTGCGGGCGCGCTCCTCAGCCTCGGCTTGCCGCCGTAATGCGTCCAGTTCCGGCTTGAGTGCCGCCATTCGCGCCTGCTCTTCGCGAAGCTGCAGCCGCTCGGGTGAGGCGTCCAGTTCAACCAGCACCTCGCCCGCCTTCACCTCACGATTGACGGACAGATATGAGGCTAGAACCCGACCCGCGAGAGGTGATTGTATAGGGTATGCCGCGCGAGCGACTTCGAAACGCGCGGAGTTGGTGATCTCATATAACGTGACTCGTGCAAAGCATGCCCAGACGAACCACGCCGTGACCAGGCATCCAGCCAGCAGGATCGCTGCGATTGACAGGCTCCTGTTGTCGCTCCGCAAGCTGCGAAGCGTACGCGAAAAGCCAGTGGACATATATGAGCCCCGAGTCAGCGATTATATAGCTTTTGTTAAGCAGAATGAATTCTGCCGATGGCCGGGTCGCAGATAACGTCACAGCGTCAACTGAACCAATAGTGCTCGCGAGGTGTATTCCGGCTTTATGGCTTTGTCGAGGGCACACGAGTCTATGGGCGGACCAGGGCTTAGTTGTGATTCGAGGTCCAGCCGCTGGCGCGGCCGTTGGTCCGCACTTCCAGCTTTTATGTTCGTTCTGACTTTCATTGTCGTTTCTCCTTTGAACTGGTTTGTCGCAACTTGATCGCTGGACGCCATCTATACAATGCACTCGCATTGCCATAACTGCGAGCGGCCATGAATTGCCCTAAAATGCTGATTCTATTGACAAGCAGGGTTCGCGCGCGTATATCCTCTGTCGCATCATTTATCGCACCATTCAGATAATCGCGAATATCCAAAGCGATATTACTCGCCACGTCACGTGCGACCAGAAGGGCGTATCGGAATAGAGCCGAGAGCTTCGTTAAGGCAAATTGAAGCGACCGCTTCGTTATTGTTGCCGAGGCCTATGCCGACCAACGACGACGTTGATCCGCACCTTCAGACTTCCGGAACTGAATTTTGGGGTGGCCCGAGCGCTTTGTGGTTCGCGGGAGCGAGCTGGAGCTCTGTCTCGCCTATCACTTTTTCTTGCTGCCGGCGCGGACGTTGGTCCGAACTTTCAAGCTGCGGGGACTGGTCGTGTGGCGGACGAGCGCTTCATTGTGGTTATCCACTTTCTTGCTGCCGGCGCGGACGTTGGTCCGAACTTTCAAGCTGCGGGGACTGGTCGCGGGGCGGACCTGCGCTTCATTGTGGTTGGTGGTGAGACCGCCGGCCTTTATGTTCGTTCTGACTTTCATTGTCGTTTCTCCTTTGGACTTTGTTCCCAGCAACTTGATCGCTGGACGCCATCTATCAGTGCACTCGCATCGCCATAGGTCCCAACGAGGGTTCATTGTCCTAAGATGCTGATTCTATTAACAAGCCGGATTAGCGCGCGTAGCTTCTATCGCATCATTCGGATAATCGCAACTATCCCAAACGATATCGGGCACCAAGCAGGTGTTTGCACTCTCGGGGACTGTCTAACATCTGTCCTTGTCGAAGGCTGAAAAAGGATTGAGGTGGGTACCGCAAAGTTCAAGTAGACTGCTTTCCAAGGGGGCTGTTTTCATGAATACAATTTTTAAGACAGCTTTAGCATCTTCCTGTTTTTGGGGATTTTGGCCGGCCTAAGTAACCCTCAGGACATTACAAAGGGTTCAATTTCAGGGGCCGTGCGGAACTCGTCCTGAGCGGTGTTGCTGGGACTAGAGTGCATCTATCTTCGCCGAATGGGGAGCGCGACACGGTCACGGACTCTGCCGGCGTTTACATGTTCGATAACCTGATTCCCGGCGACAAGTACAGCGTCAGCGGGGCGCAGGCAGGATTCTCGGAATTCACGACCGAAAATATCGCCGTAGGGGTCAACAAGCGTTCAACAGTCGACCTCACTTTGCGGGTCGGAAGGCCATGTGAAGCCGTTACGGTGGAAGCTGCCTAGACCATCGACCTGATTGAACCTCGGCTGTGATCCCTCGAAAACCCATCTGAAACGTGCGACGTTCGACGACTGGCCGCTCCTTTGATGGTTCATCCAGTGTTGATAAGCGCCGGATGCGATCTCCCTCTGTGTGGAGATGTCACTGGCCAAGGCAATTCTAATGCTATGGCGCTAGTCTATCTTGAATGCGCCTGGCCCGCAGCAATGGCGAGGTCGTGGACGGACACCTGCGGCTAAAAGCCGCGCAGAAACTTTCAATAACCCAAGTTCCTGTCATCTGGTGCGATGAGTGGACCCCGACTCAGGTCAAAGCCTTCCGCTTCGCCAAATACCGTCGTCTACAAAGTCGTCTCGGTCCAGCAAAAGCAATCACAGCCATGGCGCATCACCTCGCGCGGCTGTTCTATCGCATGATTAAATACGGCTCGCACTACCTCGACCACGGCATG
>JBPCLH010000231.1:0-1059 GCA_051003475.1 Bryobacteraceae bacterium | reverse complement strand
CAGGAGCTAGTGCCGTGCTTCGCATTCACGATCATCCAAGTAGCGGGAAGCCACTTGTCCAAGCCAAGGGGAGAATCCCCAAAGATCGTTCCAAGCTTGACGGAAAACTGCCTTTTACATGCACGGCAGTTCCAGATGCGGCGAGGAAGAACGAGCTTGCCAACTTACTTGGAACCACAGCGAGGACACGAGATTTCCGCAGGCCAGCGCATCGCGACCATAAAGGCGTGGCAAGTGTCCAGACTAGCAAAATGTCGGATGGCTATGGTCAACGTTCCGGGGATGTTTTCATGCGAGAAGAATCTCAGCTCTCGCACAATGCGCCAAAGTATATAATTGCCGTTGCAGCTACTACCTCCTAGAAGAGATTCTGAAAGACTAACCTAACGAAGGCATTTCCATCGTGTCCGAAAGTTGGGCCGGAAATGGTATGCATGTAGCCGGCCTCCAGTTTCGCGATGACAACTGTTAACTGAAGTCCGCCGCCCGCCGCCATCCAAGTCTCGCTCGCGTTATCGCGATTGGATAGACCGGCGGCATCAAACATCAGCAGTGGTTTGAGCGAGAAAATATTGGCGTCATTGATAACAAAACGCGCCGCTGGACTTACCTCGTTGAGAATCTCTTTTGCACGCACATTAGCTTCATCCTGGCTCATACCTTCGTTCTTGAGCACAGCGGCTAGCATGCTCGGCCCCGTAACATCGATCTGCCGACTGAGTAGCTGTTTAATGGTAAGCGGATTACCGTTACGATCAGGAATATCTGTCGACTCGTTAGGAATCAAACTTCGCGACCAGGGTCTAATCGGAATAGTAACGTTAAGATTTACATGCCAGAAGTTTTCACCGCCCACGGCGAGACCGTTACTGGTGCGCAGATGCGCTTCATTTTCTCCGAAGCTACGCAGGATAGGTCCGGTCGGCATGGAAGTTAGCGAGTCCGGACTATCGTAAAGGAATTGGCCGGGCGCGTTCCCTGCATAGAAGCGAGCAAAGGAAGGTGTGCCGCTCGTCACTGCACCACCGCCCGCGAGAAACTCAATTCCAATCGTCTGGT
>JBPCLH010000230.1:0-39371 GCA_051003475.1 Bryobacteraceae bacterium | reverse complement strand
AGTCTTCCAGTGTGTCTGCAGGCCCAAGCATCGCTTGGGCCGCGATACATCCTTCGGCGGCAGCCCGGAAAGAAGGCGGTTCAGCTCACCTCGAGCTCCCGCCCCTTTCTGGCTGCCGCCTTTTTTTGTTTTTGGACTCCGCCTTCTTCAAGAGAATCTCGCGCGGTAAAATGACACGTATTGCTGAGGGAAACGGCCAAAGAGTACCCGACAGCGAATTCGTCACGGCGGGACTTCATCCGCAGCTCCCTTGCCACAAGCACCGCGGTGATCGCCGGTGCTTCAGCACAGGCGCGAACCGCCAGATACGGAGGCGATCAGGCTCGTTTTGTTCGGACCCAGGGCAAGAACTTAGTCAACCCTCTCGGCGGCAAACTACGCCTGCGCGGCATCAATCTCGGGAATTGGTTTGAGCCAGAGGGCTACACGTTCCTCTTCGACGGAGGGCCAGCCTCGCCTCGCGAGATCGAAGCATTCTTCAACGAGCTAATCGGGCCAGCAGAAGCTGAGGCGTTTTGGAAAAAATACCGGCAGCAATACATCACGAAGCACGACATCGAACTGATTCGCACTTCCGGGTTCAATTCGGTTCGGATTCCCCTCCACTACAAATTCTTCTTGGCGGAGGCAGACGGCTTTCAAATGCTCGATTCTGTCATCGACTGGTGCCGGCAAGCGGGAATCTGGGTCGTTTTGGACCTCCACTGCGCACCGGGCGGCCAAACCGGAACAAACATAGACGATAGCTGGGGATACCCTTGGCTGTACGAGAGTCTCCAAAGTCAGGAACTGACGATTGAGGTGTGGAAGCGCATCGCCGGACACTATCGGGACCAGCCAATCGTCCTCGGATACGACTTGTTGAACGAGCCAATCCCGCACTACCCGCAACTGCAGAAATATAACAACCGATTAGAGCCCCTGTATCGCCGGATCACCGCGGCTATTCGGGAAGTGGATCCGAATCACATCGTGATTCTCGGCGGCGCAAAGTGGGACAGCAATTTCAAAGTCTTCGGCCCACCGTTTGACTCGAACGTGATGTACACATTCCACAAATACTGGACGCCTCCCACCAAAGACGTTATTCAGGAATATCTCGACTACCGCGACCGCTATGACGTCCCCATCTGGTTGGGAGAATCTGGCGAGAACACAGATGAGTGGATTGCGCGGTTCGTTGGTGTTTTGGAACAGAACGACATCGGCTGGTGCTTCTGGCCATATAAAAAAATGGAAAAATCCTCGTGTGTGGTTTCCATTCCGAAACCCGACTACTGGGACGAGATCGTTGCCTTCGCCAAAATCGCGCGAGGGACTGGCTCTGCGGAGAGACAGATCGCGGCACGCCCCTCAATCGAGCACTCCCGTGGAGCTTTAGACGATCTCCTCAAAAAAATTCAGTTGGAGAACTGTCGAGTCAACCTCGGCTATTGCAAAGCGCTCGGCTTAAAGGAGAGTATCACGCGATCTGTTTCGATTCGTATAAGTCCCGAGATACCTTCCTCACTAATTTGAGTCTAGAATCTCAGGAGTCGCACGACTGACGAACTAAAACAATTCTTTGTCACGCCGTACGCAAGGAGTTGAAGATGGGTCGCTCGTCAACTAGCCGCCCCACATGCTTCAGGGTGGCATCTGTTCTATTCCTTACATTGTGCACGGCCGGGTTTGTCGTCGCGCAAAACACGAATTCCGGTGAAGTTCGCGGCACGGTTACCGATCCCACGGGGGCAGTGCTGCCGGGCGCGACTGTCACAATTCTCAACGTAGATACAGGTGTGACCAAAGACGTAACGACGAACCAGAGTGGTATCTACGACGCAGTCTCGATTTTGCCCGGAGCCTACAAGATCACCTTCAAAGCGAAGGGGTTTAATGACTTCGTTCGGGACGGGGTCACATTGCAGGTTCAGACGCTCACTATTGATGCGCAGCTAACCGTTGGAGCTGCTCAGCAACAAGTGGAGGTGACGGCTGAAGCTTCCATGCTGAAGACGGAAACCGCCGAGCAATCGACGACTCTCGACGCAAAGACCCTAATCAATCTGCCCAACGTCGGCCAGGACTGGGGCAATTACACCAAAATACTCCCTGGCGCGGTAGGGACAGGCACCGGCATTGCAGTGAACGGGAATCTGCCTTTTTACGCCAACTTCCTTGCCGATGGGGCATCAACCACGCTACCGCACAGCGGTAACACGGATACGTCCGTCCTCGAGACCATGTCTGAGCTCCAGATCCAGACCTCGACGTATTCTGCACAATACGGCATCGGCGGCGCAGCTTTCAATCAGATCAGCAAGGGTGGAACAAACGAGTTCCACGGTGCCGTTTATGAATATCTGCGGAACAACTTCTTTGATGCAAGGGACTTCTTTTCTCCGGACGCCGGAAATCTGCGATACCACAACTTTGGCGGCGCGATCGGCGGCCCCATTCTCAAAAATAAGTTATTTTTCTTCTTCGATGTCGATAAGACCATCAACAACTCACACTACTTTTCGTTTGACACCGTGCCCACAACCGGTACGTTCGGCACGGTGAATATGAGGGCCGGACAGTTCAACGCCCCGGAATTTCCAACCATTTACAATCCAGTTACACGCCAGCCGTTTCCGAACAACACCATCAATATTCCGCTCGATCCGGTCGCACTCAAAATCCAGAACGTCTATCCGGAGCCGAATCTGCCTGGCTATACCAATAACTGGCAAGGGGTGCTCACAAGTGAGTCGCCTGTCCTCAAGTTCTTTGGACGACTAGATTACAACTTGTCCGACCGGAACCGCCTGACTTTCTCCATCACGGAGCGAGACGCCCGGGGGACCGGTACGACATTTGATTTCCCATGGGACGAGGGCGATTACGACATAGCTAGTGTCAACGCGCAGGTCTCGGATGTATGGACCCTCAGCGCAAACATAATCAACGAATTCCGGTTGGGCTTCACCCGGCAGGGCAACTGGTTCTTTCCGAAGACGCTCGGCCAAGGCCTGCCACAAGCCCTTGGGCTACAGTACGCGAAGGCGGATATAGCTCCCGCAGTTTCGATCAGCGGAACCTGCTGTACCGGGATCGGGCCCGGCACGAACGCTATCTATGTGGAGAACAGCTTTGACCCCTCGGACGTGGTTACGATGATCCGGGGCAGGCATATTCTGAAGTTCGGCGGTGAACTGCTGGCCTATCAGGACAACTCCACGCCCTGGGGAAACATCAACGCAGCAACCTTCACTTTTTCGGGCGTCTTTACTCAATCCGCGCCGTTTGGCACCGGTGGACTGGGCTACGCAGATTTCCTGCTGGGCCAGGTCGATTCGTGGAACGCTTCAAACACACCGATAGTTGGTATGCGACAGAAGAGCCCTCAGCTCTTCGTGCAGGATGATTTTAAAGTTCGGCCGAATCTGACATTGAACCTGGGCCTCCGCTACCAGATTCAGGGCGGATGGCATGAGATCGCAAACCGGATAGGGGGTTTCGATCCGACGATTATCAATCCTGTCACGAATACGCCTGGGGCCATCTGGTTTGCGCCAAATCACGGGCGAAGCTCTATTCAGGCATCGATTCACAACATCTTCCTTCCTCGCGTGGGTTTCGCATGGACTCCCTGGAACAACTGGGTGGTGCGGGGCGGCTTCGGCATTTACAGTTACAACTGGAGCATGGATACGTACGCCGACAATTTCAAAGGATTGGGTACCAATAGCCAGGGATCTTTGTCAGAAACGGACCAAGTAGCCCCGGTTTTCATTCTTTCGGATCCCAATCCCCCGCTGAACTACATCACGGCGTCCCGCGACCCCGGAGCCTATAACGGTCAGTCAGTGAATTACTATCCTTATCACACGCCGGTCGCTCGCAATTATCAGTGGTCGTTCAGCATTCAGCGGCAACTCCCACACGACATGCTCGCGGAAGCCGCATACGTCGGCAGTCACGCGACTGGACTTTATTTCCCTGGCGACATAAACCAGGTGCCGCCCAATTTAATTGCAGAAAGCGCGGCCACAGGTAACGGACAGGACCTAAGACCCTATCCGCAGTTTCAGACGATCAATGGAAGCCGGTATAACGCCATATCGAACTACAACTCGCTCCAGCTTTCGCTCACCAAGCGGTTCACCGCGGGATTTCAGTTTGATGTGAATTACACGTTCTCGAAGCTTCTGGACGATCAGGATTCCTCGGGCTATGGGGCGGGCGCTGGCAGCCAACCCTACCAGGACGCGTACAATCCACGGCTGAACTACGCGTTCTCGAACTTCGACGTGCGGCACATGTTCAAGGGCGATGTGATATATCAATTGCCAGTTGGAAAGGGAAGGGCGTTTCTCAACCAGGGAGGAGCGCTCGACGCGATCCTTGGCGGGTGGCAGGCATCCATGATCTTCGTCATCCAGTCAGGACAACCGTTCACTCCTCTGGTTGGAGGATCGAACAACAGCGGTGCTTTGTCTGGCAGTTGGTATCCGAATCTGATTGGCGACCCGAATGTTTCGCATCAAACTATTCAGGAATGGTTTAACCCCTGCACACTCTTGTCCGACGGCACGACCGACCCCGCTGGCTGCACCAACCCGGCGTGGGCAATTCCGGCCGCAGGCACATTCGGCAACGCAGGACGGAACATTCTGCGGGGACCCGGCTTAGTCACGGTCGACTTTTCCATGGGCAAGAGCTTCCGATTTCCGCTACCCCGCGAAACGGGCGAACTCCAGATCCGCGTCGACGCGCAGAACGCCCTCAATCATGCAAATTTCGGCCAGCCGGACCAGAACGTTGGAGTCGGAACTGCCGGAATCATAAACTACACCAACGGACCCCGCATTGTGCAGCTCGGAGCCCGGCTGTCCTTCTAGTTAGCAGCGGCAGGCGACCCCAGCCCGATCGTCTGCCGCACTTCTGGCGTTTGTAGAATGTTGCCATGAAGTGGGCAATTTTCGCCGGTACAGCCGCTGTTCTGATCGCCGTTCTTCCGGCCTTTTGCCAATCAAGCCCGAGCACAGATCAGGTGCAATTACATTCGCGCCAGGCACAGGAGTACCTGAAAAGCAATAAACCGGATTTGGCGGCGCGTGAATTCAGCGCCATCGTGACTCTTGATCCGAACAACGTCGATGCGCGCGGCAACCTGGGTGTGCTGCTGTTCTTTCAAGGCGATTTCGCGAACGCCGCCCAGCAGCTTCGTGCCGCGCTTCAACTTCAGCCCACGCTGTGGAAAGTTCAGGCTCTGCTCGGCATGTGCGAAAAGCGGATTGGCCAAACCGTCAATGCACAGTTGGACCTGGAGAAATCGTTCGCGCAATTGACAGAGGAGAAGATCCGTGTTCAGACCGGAATGGAGTTGATCGAACTCTACTACGGAGCAGGGGCGCTCGATAAAGCGACGGCGGTCGTAAGCGTGTTGCGCCAGCTCAAGCCAACGGATGTCGACATCCTATACACTGCGCATCGAATTTACTTGGATCTGGCTGACGAGAGCATGCTGAGTATCACCATGCTAGCTCCGGACTCTGCGCGAATGCATCAGCTGATGGCGCATGAGGCGGCACGGCAGGGGAACACGGAGGGGGCAATTGCGCAGTACCGTCAAGCCCTCAAAATCGATCCAAAAATTCCGGGGCTTCATTTCGAGCTGGCTGAGGCGCTCAGCGGTTCAAAACAGCCCTCTGACCGCGAGGCAGTAGAACGTGAGTACAAGGCCGCCCTTGCAGCGAACCCTTTCGATGAAAAATCCGAGTGCAGGCTGGGTGACATCGCCGCCCGGCAATCTGATCTGAAAGCGGCCGCCGCACACTATTCCAGAGCCCTTGAGCTCCAGCCCAATGACGCCGATGCGAACCTAGGCCTTGCAAAAACTTTGATCTCGACGAACCAGCCGGAGAAGGCGATATCCCTGCTGAGGCATGCTGCTCAGCTCGAACCGTTCAATGCGACGATTCACTATCATCTTTCCGTGCTGTATCGCAAGGCCGGACGCACGGACGATGCGCATCGCGAATTGGCGGAATTCCGAAGACTCACGGAAATGAAGACCCGGCTCGACCAGGTGTATCAAGCGATGCGTTTACAACCCGCCGTGCAAGAACAACCGGACCAGGAAGTGCCAAGATAACCGACCGCGCCCGCTTACTGCGAGCGCGGGATAGCGAGATCGCGATTCGGGATACTTGCGAGGGGCCGCCGCGCGGCAGCCTTCCTCGAAACAGGCGTTTGTCTGAGAGTTCGAACTGCCGGGGTCTTGCGCACGGCCGGTCCTATAAAGGGAGTAAGCGGCGGTTGACTATAAATCGAAACGCTGCCGACGACCCCAAATTGCTGCACGTAGTCAGCGGACGCCGAATTATTCGGCTGAACGTACAGGTTGGCCTCCGATGCGGCGAGCACTGCGAAGTCTGTCAGTCCATCGCTATCGTAGTCCCCGGCGATCGGAACATCACCCGGAAGCCCCCATTGCTGTACGAATGGATTTTGCGAAGTGTCGCTCGGCAGAACATACCAGTTTCCCTCTATAGGCCGCCAAACGGCGAGATCGGTTTTTCCGTCACCGTCGTAGTCACCAGCGACGGGGATATCACCATTCAGTCCCCACTGCTGACTGTACGCCGCTTTGGACGTATTGTTGGGCTGGATATACCAATTGCTTCCGATCGGCCGCCAGACGGCAAAGTCCGCCAATCCATCGCCATCGAAATCTACCAGCACCGGAATATCACCCGGAAGACCCCAGGGAATGTTAAACGACAGTCCCCCGTTTTGCATGATGTACCACGTCCCGTTCGACGGCCGCCAGACTGCGAAGTCGGTTGCTCCATTGGCTGTCGCAAAAGCGCCGGGAATTGGAACATCGCCCGGCAGACCCCATTGCTGGATGATCGGCACTGCCGGGTTACTGCTCGGGACAACAAAAAATGTTTGGTCCAAGATCCGCCAGAGTGCGAAGTCGGGCAGGCCATCTCCGTCGAAATCCCCTTTCACGTGAACATAAACGCCCGCGCCGAGACCGCCAACGTTGAAGTTCGTTGCAAAGATGCTGGTTGAGGAGTTCACCTGCTGCGTGTAGGGGGCTCCGGGATTCGTGCTCGGTTCAATATACAGGTTTTGCTCCGTCGGCGCCCAGACCGCGAAATCAGTGAGTCCGTCACCGTCATAATCTCCCGGCGCCGGCACATCTCCGGGGAGTCCCCATGGAATCGTGCTTGTCGTCGTGCCATCGTTCGACAAAATGTACCAATTCCCGTCCGACGGACGCCAGACAGCGAAGTCCATCAGCCCATTCGCGCTCGTGTAATTACCAGGGACGGGAATGTCACCCGGCAGGCCCCATTGCTCGGTGAACGATGGCGCGCCGCTACTTGGCAGAACATACCAGGTCCCATCTGAGGGGCGCCAGACAGCGTAGTCGGTCCTCCCCGTATTCGCGAAATCACCCGGCACGGGAATGTCGCCCTGCAAGCCCAATTGCTCGGTTACGGGTGCGGCCGGATTGCTACTCAGGATGACATGCCACGTGCCGTCGGACGGCCGCCACACCGCGAAATCAGTTCTTCCATCACCGTCGTAATCGCCCGGTACCGGAACATCGTCCAACAGACCCCACTGCTGTGTGATCAGCTGCCCGTTACTGCTTTGATAGACGAACCAAAAACCGGTTGAAGGCCGCCAGACGGCGTAGTCGAGACTGCCGTCCCCGTCAAAATCGCCTTGCACGAGAATGTCATCGGCAGTTCCGAAATTCCCTTGGGCGAGTACCGGCCGCGTGCAAAGCACGGCAGCAACGAACGCTAAGGTTGCAGGCGATAAGAATCTAGTCAATTTCCAAGTAAGCGCTGGCTTGGAGAAGAAATGAGAAAAGCGAAGTGGATTACACATTACGATGGTCTGAACCATAGATAGAGATCCCGGTTGTTCTGAAACAAGGAAAAAAGGGCCGGAAGTACTGGTCAGTAAATCTGGCCGCCGGGAGGCTTGATGTCAGCGCGCCATCTTTCGCCGATAGCATGTACGCCGTTCCTCTGCTGCCGGTCCAGGATGCAAGATCGAATCGCCCCGTTCCGGCTCGCGCCCGGTAGACCGAAACATCACGATACGTCAGCGGCGTCTTGGGGCGGCAACGCTCCGGTGGCCCGGACGCGTGCAGGAAGTAAGCTGCGCCTTGCCAGTCACGGTTGCAGTTCCGTCGGGGTTCATTAGTACCGCGGTTTTCTCCTCGATTCCGATGCCGTAAGGCGCTCTTGTCCAGCCGTCGGTCGATATCCGCGCCAGAAAAGCAATCAGCCGGCCCATGCGGTTCCGCGCCACGAAATGGCTGTCCGTGATCTTGCCTTCGAGATGCGGCACTTTGAGGAAATTACGGCCAATAGTGACTCGCCGATCGAATGGATTCTGCAGGGCTTCATTCGATTGCACAGTATCGTTCAAAGCGGAAAACATATATTCCCCAAGTACCGCCAGACCCGCGCTAGTGCCGCCAATCGGAACGCCTCTCGTAATCAGCGCGTTGATGCAGTCCTCCACCGGTGTACCCTGCCAGAAACTAACGTAATTATCCTGACTGCCTCCCGCGATGAACAACGCAGCCGCGTTGCGAATTTTATCGATGACGAACTGCTGATGTGCTCCTTCGCGAGATATGATTACCAGCGTCTCCACGGCGTCGATGGCGGGACAGAGCTTTCGGATGTAAGGATTGTAGGCATCGGTTCCAGACGCGCGCAGCACCACAAAATTGACGCTCCCGGCCTTCTCGCACATCCAATGAAACGCCGCATCCTGGTCGGCGCCGCCACCCATTAATGCCACGCCCGACTTGCCAGGTACGCTTCCATGATCCGGATTGCCAGTGACGAAATACTGGTATCCAGAGCCGGCTAGATCGCCCCGATTCGAATCGACCGGGGTTGAAACTGTAGGCAACGCCAAACAAGCGCTGAGTGCCAAAGCCCACTGACTTAGGTTCATCTAAAGTGCTTTAAAACACACTGTCATTATCAAGTACAGTTGAACCGGTCATTCGCTGGCTTCGACGATTTGAAGTTTTTTGCCTCGCGATAAACTTTCAAAACTTCTGCTAAATTTCCATCGTCCGGTAATCCAAACTCCCGCTTCGTCTTGCCTGCATGCAAGCGCCGCTGTATTGCATCAGCTAGGGCTTCCGTATCGCCAATCGGAATCAGCTCGACTCCTCCGGGCCGCATCCCGTTATCGGTGGCCACCACCGGAGTTCCGAGATACAGAGCTTCTCGCACCGAGATAGCGTCGCCGTCGTAGAGCGTTGTTCGAAGAAAAACATCAGCCTCCACGATAGCCCGCAGCGTCGCGGCGTGCGGCATGTCACCACATAGAAGAATATGCGCACCGTAAGAAGTCGCTTGGATCTGCTCGCGCAAACTCGTCTCCAAGCTGCCCGAACCAATGATTGCAAGACCTGCGTTGGGGAATCGCCGTAGAACATGCGCCATGACTGCAATCTGACGTCCGACATCGTATTCCGGCTCCAGCCCGCAGACCGAAATCAATACCTGCTCGTGTTCGGCAAAAAAGGATGTAAGCGGTTCTTCGAGTTGCCCGGCGATTTTGGTGAGTGCCACACAATGAGGCGGGATCAGGCGCACTCGTGATTCTGGAATACCGAGCCTGAGATAGAAATCGATGATTTCATCGTTCACACCAACCACGAAATCAAAACGCCGCAAAACGAACCCGCGCAACGATCGATGCTTGGCTGCCCTTCCCTCGGGCGACGAAGGATATCCTCCGGAGTGGAAGGTCAAAATCGCATTCGCCCATGGCACGCTTGTACATACGAGAGCAAGCGCAAGCACACGAAGGGGCATGATGCCGCCGATGTGCAGGTGCACGATGTTGTAACGCCGCCCGAAAAGATCGCAAATCAATTCCCAAGCGCTGTTGGGATAGTAAACGTCGTCGGCCTCTTCGCGGCGGTGGCGGGTGATGTTAATTACGTCGCAAGGAATGCCCTGCGCCCGGAGGTACTCCCGGATCGCTACCAGATTTGTTTGCACTCCACCATGTGGCGGCGGATACGGACCGAGCTGCACGACTCTCATCCGGGAAATGAAAGGCGTTCGTTCCATTCGAAACCCTTCCGCACAGTACCGATAAGTATCTGATTGACCATCGTGGGTCGTGCAACACTAAAGGCTACTCGCTCTAAATGCAAATCGAGCAAGCCGTTCCCGTCTCTTCTGACGCCAAGAAGAGTAAGGGGAAAAGGCGGGTCAAAGTCATTCGACCGCCTTCGTTTTCTCCAGCTATTCTTCTCAGCGGTCTCTCGGAACTGTTTTGGTATCGCGATCTTTTCTATACCTTAACGGTTCACCGCATCAAAGTGCGCTACAAACAGTCGGCGCTCGGCCTGGCATGGGCCTTTATCCAGCCTCTTTCACTAATGTTGGTTTACACCATCGTTTTCTCTCTATTTACCCGAATTCCAAGTGAAGGCATCTCTTATCCGCTGTTTGTACTTTCGGGGATTCTTCCGTGGACCTTTTTCCAAACTGCCCTTGCATCTTCGGCGCAAGGGTTAGTAAGTCATCAGCAGATGATCACCAAGGTCTATTTCCCACGTGAAATCGTGCCGCTCACTTACGTCGTCTCGGCTCTTTTCGATTTGCTGATCGCGACCATCATCCTCAGCGTCATGATGGCGTGGTACCACGTACCGCTAACCCACAATGCGCTGTACATCATCCCAATCCTGGTAATTGAATTCTTCTTTGCATCCGCACTCGCGTTGTTGTTCTCCTCATTCCAGGTAAGATTTCGCGATATCGGAATTGCCATGCCGCTGCTTTTGCAACTATGGATGTTCGGCAGCCCGGTCGTCTATTCATTCGCTCAGGTGCCGCACCGTTTTCGAGCGTTCTACGTGCTGAACCCGATGGCCGGAATTGTCGAAAACTTCCGACGGGTTTCGATCCAGGGCCTCGGGGCCGATCTTCCCACGATCTGCATCTCTGGCCTGGCGACGCTCGTTATCTTGCCGGTTGCGTACCTTTATTTCAAGCACCGGGAAGCGACGATCGCGGATATTATTTGAAAGCTATGCTGCCCTCGCCCCGAGTCTTCGATGATCGATCTCCGTTTTGAATGTGTCTCAAAGCGTTACCGGATTCAGAGCGAAGCGGAACCGCGAAATTCCGGCTTGCTGGCGCGAGTTCAGGGTTTACGAGCCAAGAAGGCAGATTTCTGGGCGATCAAAAATGTGAGTTTTGAAGTCCGGCGCGGACAGTCGCTTGGCATCATTGGCCATAATGGCGCCGGCAAGAGTACAATTCTCAAGCTGCTCTCTAATATCACGACTCCTACTCGCGGCGAGATCGTGATCAATGGTCGCTTATCCGCGCTCCTCGAAGTAGGCTCGGGTTTCCACCCCGAACTAACCGGCCGCGAGAACATTTATCTAAGCGGCTCCATTCTTGGGATGCGTCGAGCGGAGATCGCAAGCAAGCTTGATAGCATCATCGATTTCTCCGGCGTGCGGCCCTTTGTCGATGTTCCTGTAAAAAGATATTCATCCGGGATGTACGTTCGACTCGGTTTCTCGATCACTGCACATCTCGATTCCGACATCCTGCTGCTGGATGAGGTTCTTGCCGTAGGCGATATGGCATTTCAGGAGAAATGCAAGGGACGAATTGGGGAGCTGCATCGGCGCGGAACCACGTTGGTCTTTATTTCCCATGACCTCACCGCTGTTCGGAATTTATGCCAGCGTGTGTTGCTGCTTGAGCGAGGAGAGATCGTTGCGGCAGGCCCTCCCGACGAGATCATTCGCGGGTATACAGAGACCGCGAACTTCCATCAGACGTCGCAAGTTTTCGGTGAAACACGGATTGCAGAGGTCACAAACGTCAGCTTCTACGATCTTCGTGCAAACCTGAGTACCGGCTTTCTGACCGGCGACCCTCTCACTGCCCGCGTCGAGTATTTGATTCACGATCACATACCCGATGGTTCGGTCTCTCTTCATTTCCTTTCAAGTGAAGGCAATATCGCCGCCCAATGGACGACATCCCTCAACCGAGCCGGGCTCGATATGCAGCGAGGGCTTGGCTCGATTGAGTTCAGTTGCGCTGAACTCGGGTTGCAACCCGGTGTATACCAAATTGACGCGTGCGTGGAAGACGCCCGTACGAAAGAGGTTTTCGAGTGGCAACATGGCTGCACCTCTATTCACGTTGAAGCTGGCAAGAAGGTCCAGGGGAACTTCTATATGCCGCACCATTGGCGGCAGACGTCCCCGTCGCCGAGAGTTCCTAGAAACTAGCGAGCGCAATGCGCTTCCACGTGTTGGTCCCGCTACAAAGGTAGTAATAGTTGTTGTCCCACGAGAACTGCCCGGCTGAACATGCGGCGCTCGACGTGGTAGGAGGCGTGAGAACTTGCGTCGCGACCATTAATGGGTCGATTGCAATCATGGAAGCGCCGGCATTCTCCCTGATGATGATCCCCATCCCGCTTAGAAGATTCTTAGAGGACAAGAAGGCGCGAAAGTCTGTTCCTCCCACCGCATCGAAAGCGCCGCTCGTGAGAGTCCAAGTGAAAAGTGGTATCGAATTGGACGGAAATGAAGTTACACCAGAAGCATACACACAGCTTTGGCATGTCAGGGCGACCGTGCTGCCGGCCGTTAGGTTCCCTGCTCCGTCGATATAAACAAGAACCAGCCCACTGGTCGAGCCGGCAGGTGTCACCATCGCCGAAGCCGTGAAACTATAAGCTGTATTTCCCAACCGCGCGTTGCACGGATTGGCCGAAGAGCAACCGGCACCCAGCGTCAGGACTCCGTTCGCAAGGACTGCGGCAAAATCGCCAAGTTGTGTTGCCACAATCGCGCCAGAACCTGGGCTGGCTCCACCAGCTTCGACCGTCCATACGTTAGGTGCCGTGCAGGCATATAAGTTGGCCCCAGCCGAAGCCGTGCTGTCGAAGTAAAACTGACCCAGTTGACAGGACGCGGGCAGCGCCGCTCCAACCGTCATCGGACGGGTAAAGGCAGATTTCGAAAAATCCGGGTTGCGCCCCTGCACTCCCAGGTCTACGCTAGTTCCCGTCGAGGTCTGGCCAAACGCTTGTCCCGCCAACAGCGCCAGCACCGCTATGCCAGATCGATTAAACGTGAGCCTCATGCACTTTCAAACTAGTCGACGTGCGTCGGCAGCAGAGCTTATTGACTTGACGGAGGGTTCTCAAACTCAACGGGCACAAGGCATAGAAAACAGCACGAAAAATTCGAAACTCTTGTGACCGGGACGCTGCGGAAGAGCGTTTCACCGCTTCTTGTAAGCCTGTAAGTCACACTAGAGAAGAGTCAATCACAAACGCGTTCATTCGGTTCAGCGTGACACAAGACAACAATCGAGCATTCCACGGCGCATGGCGGGAACGTCTTCAGGCCCTGAAAAACGTGCCGCCTGTGCTGCGCATCGTTTGGGATTCGGGTCCTTTGGTGGTCACGTTGGGCCTCGTCCTCCGATTGCTTGTTTCGCTGGTGCCAGTCAGTGTTGCCTGGGTGAGCGGCTTAATCATTGGCGATGTCACGTATCTCGTCTACCACAAGCTCTCTCTCACCCCGCACCTGTGGTGGCTCGTCCTCATTGAATTCGCGCTTGCGGTAATTGGCAACATACTAAGCCGCTTGATCGACTATTACGATGCCGTGCTCGCGGATCGCTACACTCGCCACGTCAGCATCCAAGTCATGGATCATGCCTCGCAGCTCGATCTCCAAGCCTATGAGGATCCTGTCTTCTACGATCGGCTCGAGCGGGCTCGCGTCCAGGCGACCGATCGCCTCGGAATGATCCAATCGATCGGACGTCTGTTCCAGCAAGCAATCACCACGATTTCGCTGTCCGTCGGCATCCTTCTCTTTTCTCCCTGGCTGCTCCTGCTCCTGGTCGGCTGCCTTGTGCCCGCATTTCTAGGCGAAAGCCATTTTGCCTTTCTTAGCTATGCGAAAAATTTCCGCCAAACTCCGGTCAAACGCGAACTCGACTACCTTCGTCAACTCGGCGGAAGCAAAGAGGCTGCAAAGGAGTTGAAGCTGTTCGGGCTGAGCCGCTTCTTGACCGGCCGGTTTACAAGCCTTTCCAATCAAATTCTCGACGAGAACTTGGCCCTCTCGCGACGGCGCGCTTTCGCTGTTTCTGTGCTCTCAATGCTGAGCACTGGCGGCTACTACGGTGCGTATGCCTGGGTCGTTTACCAGACCGTTACCGGCACCCTCACCATCGATAAACTTGTCTTCCTCACGCAATCCATTCTGGCCGCTTCGAGCAACATTTCTCTGATCTTCTCAACCCTGTCGAGCATCGCCGATCAAGCTCTTTTCCTGACCGATCTGCTCGCTTTCTTTGACATGCATCCCACGGTTATGTCCAAGCCGAACGCCCTTCCCGCGCCGCGTCCGATTATCAGCGGCTTTGAGTTCCGTGATGTGTCATTTATATACCCGGGAACAGAACGCCTCGTGCTAAGTGCCCTGAATTTTCGACTCGAGCCTGACGAGCGCGTGGCCCTGATCGGCCAAAACGGGCAGGGCAAAACGACAATCGTGAAACTGATGGCCCGTCTCTACGATCCTACTGGCGGCCAGGTTCTGCTCGACGGCATCGACCTTCGAGAGTACGACATTGAGGATCTTTGTAAAGAGATAGGCGTCATATTCCAGGATTTTATGCGCTATGAAATGACCGCTCGCGAAAACATTGCCGTCGGTAGAATCGAGCGCCTTCATGACGATGATCGCATCCACCGCGCCGCGCAGAAAAGTCTGGCCGACGGGGTCATTCGCCGCCTTCCGCGAAACTACGAGCAGATGCTAGGACGCAGGTTCGAAGGAGGAGTCGACCTCTCCGGCGGTGAATGGCAAAAACTCGCTCTGGCCCGCGCGTATCTTCGGGAGGCGCAGGTCCTTATACTCGACGAGCCTACCGCGGCTCTCGATGCGCGTGCCGAGTACGAAGTCTTCGAGCGATTCAATGAACTCACCGAAAGCAAAATGGCTCTTTTCATCTCTCACCGCTTTTCTACTGTTCGGATGGCGACGCGCATCATCGTTCTTGAGAACGGGGCCATTGTCGAAGAAGGCAGTCATGACCGGCTTATTGCGCACGCCGGGCGGTACGCTGAAATGTTCGAGCTGCAAGCGTCCAGCTACCGATAGACTTTCCTTCTCGCATGCCTGAACCGTCCAGTGAAATGCAAGTCGATCCCGACCGGCAGCCCGGCTTGGAGCTTAGCGAAACAGAACAGGCCGACCTGCGTGAGCACGCTATGCGAGCCGCGCGCTCTTCTGCCGGGCTTCGAGGCAAGCGTGCCTCCGCTGTGCCCCGCGAAATTTTCCTCGCCAGCTCCAGGCGTCTCTCTACGCTTGAACGTGAACTGTATAAACTAAAATCCGCCGAACCTTCTGACGATCTCACCTGGTTATACGACAATCTTCGTCTCGTTCGGACCGACATTCAGGACCTTCACGAAGCCACGAAAACTCTGGCTAGGTTGCCTCTTGTCCGGACACAGACGGACGAATGCATTCCACGCTGCATTGTGCTCGCTCGGGGTCTGCTCGCCGCGACACGAAATCAGCTGACCGAGCCCGCGTTCTCCTCCTTCATCGAGGCCGTCCAGCAGGTCGAGCCACTACGCCTGTTCGAACTCTCCGGAATGATTCCGGCGCTTAAGCTCGTCCTCCTCGAACTGCTTGCTGAACGTGGCTGGCAAGCGCTGGAGGCGTTTCGCGCCGAAGGTTTGAACGCCCGCTCGTACGAAATTGGCCGCGTCATCACCAGTCTCCGATTTTTAGGCGAACTTGACTGGAAAGAAACTCTCGAACAGCTCTCGGTTTTGCATCGCGTTTTATGCCTTGATCCTGCTGGCGTGTATCCCCGCATGGAGTTCGAGAGCAGAGAAGCGTACCGGCGCCGGATAGCGAAGGTCGCAATCCATTCAGACGTCAGCGAATTTGAACTCGCCCGGCTCGCTGTCGACATGGCGCGGCGAGACAGCCCGGAGCGGGAATCGAAAACTCGCGTATCCGACCCTGAAATGCTGCACAATCGCCTTCGCCACGTCGGATACTACTTGCTCGACCAGATCGGTTCTGCCGCCTTGTTTAGCCGCATCGGCTATCGGCCGCCGCTCGGCGCTCGTATTCCGCGCTTCTTCCGTCGGTATCCGGATGAGGTTTACATCATCGGCATCGAGGCTTTGACGCTCATCACCGTGGTCACGCTGATCATGAGCATCGTCCGAACGCACGGCGGCGCTGCCCTGATCATAAGCACTCTGCTTCTCATCTTGCCGGCTACTCAGGCCGCGGTCGAGTTGATCAATCATCTGGTTACCGCTGTCCTGACTCCACATGGCTTGCCCAAACTTGATTTTTCAAGGGGAATAGATCCCTCTTGCGCCACAATCGTCGCCATTCCAACCCTGCTCCTGAATGAAAAGCAAATCCGGCAACTGGTCGACGACCTTGAAGTGCGGTACCTCGTTAACCGCGACCCCTACATCCACTACGCGCTTCTGACAGATCTGCCCGATTCCGCCGAACCCGCCTACGAGCACGACACTCGTATCGATCTCGCCGTACAACTGATCAACGGTTTGAATCGCAAATATGAAAGCGAGCCCTACGGCGGCTTCTACTTATTCCACCGCCATCGGGTTTACAACCCGCGCGAAGGCGCTTGGATGGGCTGGGAACGGAAACGCGGCAAGCTGCTCGAGCTGAATCATTTTCTCCGCCAGACGCACGATCCATTTCCCGTCAAGGCTGGTGACATCTCTCGTCTGCCTCATATCCGCTATGTCCTTACGCTCGATTCCGACACTCAACTCCCACGCAGTGCGGCTCAGCGCATGATCGGCACGATGGCTCATCCTTTGAATCGCCCGCTCATTGATCCCGAGCTCAACATCGTTACCGAAGGCTATGGCATTCTTCAGCCCCGCGTCGATATCAGCGTGCACTCGGCCAGCCGCTCTCGTCTCGCAAGCATCTACTCGGGTCAAACCGGTTTCGACATCTACTCTCGGGCTATTTCAGATGTCTATCAGGATCTCTATGGCGAAGGCATCTTCGCCGGCAAGGGCATTTACGATGTAGACGCCTTCCGCCAGGTTCTCGAACATCGCTTCCCGCGCAACGCGCTTCTCAGCCATGACCTCATCGAAGGCGCTTACGCACGTGCCGGTCTGGCTTCCGATATAGAGGTCATCGATGATTATCCGTCGCACTATAGCGCCTACAATCGCCGAAAACACCGCTGGCTGCGTGGCGACTGGCAAATCTTACGCTGGATTTTCAATCGCGTTCCCAATGAGTCTGGCCGGCTCGTTCCGAATCCCATTTCTCTCGTTTCGCGCTGGAAGATCGTCGATAACCTACGCCGTAGCCTGATCGAGCCTGCCACCTTCTTCCTCTTAGTAGCGGGGTGGTTCTTTCTCCCCGGCGGCCCTCGTTTTTGGACCCTCGTCAGCATCGACCTGCTGTTTCTCCCCATCTATTTCCGCCTTGTTTTCGCGCTGTGCCGCGCAGCAGGGAAGCGGAGCCGCATGACGGCGCGTAACGCAATCACGGACTTTTTCACTTCGCACGTCAGCATCTTCCTGAACATAGCGTTCCTCGCTCATCAGACTCTCGTGTCTCTCGACGCGATTGTTCGCACCATCATCCGCAGCACCATTACGCACAGCCGCCTTCTCGAATGGGAGACAGCCACTGAAGCCGAGCTCGGCATTCAAAAGCGCACGCTTGTCGATAGGTACCTCGACTGGACTCCCGTGGTCGCAATCGGTCTCGCTCTGGGCTTGTTCAAGAAGCCGGAAGCCGCCGCCTATGCACTGCCGTTCATCGTTGCCTGGTGCAGCTCAAAGCTCGTTTCCCTATGGATTAATCGCGCGCCGCATACCGAAGGGCAGGCGCTCTCTGACACGGATCGCAGCTTCCTTCGTGAAGTAGCACTCAGCACCTGGCGCTACTTCGCCGAGTTCAGCAGTCAAGCGAATAATTGGCTCATTCCTGACAACGTTCAAGAACAGCCGTATCGAATCGCCGAACGCATCTCTCCCACTAACCTTGGCTTCTTGCTTAACGCCCGTCAAGCCGCTCTCGAATTCGGTTACCTAACCCTCACCGAATTCATTTCGCAAACCGAGCTGACCCTTAGTACGGTTTTGAAACTGCGCCGCTATTTCGGCCATTTCTTGAATTGGTACGAAACCATCACGCTTGAACCGATCCCGCCTTTGTTTCTTTCGAGCGTAGATAGCGGCAATTTCGCAGCCTCGCTCTGGGCCTTGAAACAGGGCTGCCTTGAATTGCTGCAAGAACCTGTGCTTTCCGGCGGTGCGCTCGAAGGACTTGCCGATCACTACCGGCTTCTGGGCGGGCGAAAAAGCGGCCTTAAGAATCTTAATGCGTTATTTGCGTTAAAAACGCCCGACCAGTGGCTGCCTCAACTCCTACGCGTGAAGATAGAGCCCCCCCCGATATCAAAGCCTGCTCGGGCCAAACAAGACGCGTGGTGTTGGTCCGAAATAGAACGCCGTATTGAAGGGCTCCGGACGGAAGCTCGCGACTTCATGCCTTGGTATCTTCCCGAATATGAGCCGCTTCGGCAGCTCTCGCCCGTTCAGTTGGACTTGCCCTCCAGGCCGCTCACTCCGCAGAACGCCAATGCATTTTACGACGAATTGGATCGCAAGCTTCAGGCTCTTACGGCCACGAATCTTCCTGCCGAAACTATCACCATCGTTAACCGCCTGCGCGATGAAATCCCAGCCTGCCGCATCCGTTTAAACGACCTTGCCTCTCGCCTCGCCTCCCTCGCGACTGAATCCGAGCGGTTAGTCCGCGAAATGGATTTCGGTATGCTCACCGATAAACGCCGCAAGTTGCTTTCGATCGGTTATGATGTCGCCCAGCAACAGCTATCGAAATCTTGCTACGATCTCCTCGCCTCAGAATCCCGAACGGCAGCCTTCATCGCGGTCGCAAAGAATGACATCGTTCAGGAGACCTGGTTCAGACTGGGACGCCAGCATACGCTTTCTGAAGGAGAAAACGTTCTGATCTCCTGGACGGGCACAATGTTTGAATACCTGATGCCGGTCATTTGGATGAAATCCCACCCGCAAACGCTGCTTGATCGCACGGTGCGTTCTGCTGTACGAGTTCAGAAATCTTACGCTACGAAGCGTCGTGTGCGATGGGGCATCTCTGAAGCGGCTTACAGCAAGACCGATCAGGACGGGAATTACCAATACGCAGCCTTCGGTGTCCCAGGTCTCGCGCTAAACGTCGCGCGCGCCGGCTATCTGGTCGTATCTCCCTATTCCAGCTGTCTTGCGTTGATGATTGATTCCACCAGCGCTGTCGAGAATCTCCGCGCAATGGCGAGGAAACATTGGCTGGGTGAGTACGGATTCTATGAATCGGCCGATTACACCTCATCTCCTCGGCGTCTGCTCTTCGCTCCCAAATACGAATTAGTGCGGTGCTGGATGGCGCACCACCAAGGCATGACTATGACCGCCCTGTGCAATATCTTTCACGGCATGGCTTTCCAGCGCTGGTTCCACGCTGAACCTCTCGTGCAAGCCAGTGAGCTTATTTTGCAGGAACGGCCCCTACGCGTCAGGCCTATCGTCGATTCACAGCCGCGCCGTTTCCTGTCGTTCACGCGCACTACGCCCAAAGGAGCCGCCGTGAAAACCAGAGCTTCTGCCTAGCTGCTACCAGCGAGTGTTTCGCCGTCCTTTGCCGCCGCCTTGCGGGGCGCCGCCACGTGGACGGTTTCCGCCGCCCCCAAATCCGCCTTCCGTCTTGGGGCGTGCTTCATTGACGTTCATCGCCCGGCCATTTAGCTCCGCACCATTCAAGCTCGCAATTGCGTTCTCGGCTTCGTTTCGGTTCGTCATCTCGACAAATCCAAAACCGCGGGGCTGCCCGGTCATCCGGTCGGCGGGCAAACTGACGCGCTCCACATTGCCGTACTGAGAAAATGCTGCGGTTAGGTCGTCTTGAGTCGTCTGATGACTCAAGTTCCCCACGAAAATATTTGTCATTAAATGGCTCCTGATGGGTGCCCGCGGGCGCGTTCTAGGTCGAAATTGTTAGTTCGACCTGCTCAGGATATCACGCACGCAGCGCATGCGCCGGATCGAAGCCCACACAGCGATCAGTGCCATGTACGCTTCGATTAAACCCGGCGCGCCCCTGCGCTCCCCCAGCTCTAAAACGTGATCTTACCCGAGACCTGGAGTACCCGCGGTGACGAGTCGAAGCCCAGGAAGTTGCCATATGGGCTTGTCGGAGTCCCGGCCAAAGTCAAAATCTGACCGAAAGTCGCATCGCCGTATGTGCTGTCCGGAAGAGCAAAATTCGGATGATTGAAGACGTTGAACGCTTGCGCACCCAGTCCGAACGTCAACCTTTCCGTAAGTTTGAAGTTCTTAAACAGAGCCATATCCGTGTCGAAATAATGCGGACCGCGAAAGGTGTTACGACCCTGCTGCGACCACTGGGTGTACCCGGTGAAGGTAGAAGAGCTAGCATTGACGAACCCGTTTACATTCAAGCACGGAACCGGGGTGTTGGGAGATGCAGCCGCGGCGCCGCAACTCGTTTGTAACGGCCCAGCACCTGCCAGCGGTTCAGCCAGTATGTTTCCGTTGTAGTTGCCCAGAGCCGTATTGCCGTCGGTAACCGAGAACGGCAATCCCGTGCGCCAGAACACCTTCGCAGACCACTGCCATCCGCCAAGCGCGGCATTCAAAAATCGATTGCCGAAGCGGAATCCGGGACTGTAGAGAAAATCCGCGCTGATACTGTGCCGGATATCGTAGTCCGAATTGCCATAATTATTCGCGCGAAGGCTCGTCGGATTGATCTGTCCGAGGAGCGAGTCGCCGTACGAGAAGACCCCACCGTTCGACGCCTCATCCAGGTTGTGCGACCACGTGTAGTTGAAGTGGCCGGCTAAGCCGTGCGAGAACTGCTTCGCAAGCGTAACCGTTAGGCCATGATAATTTGAGATCGCGCCATTTTGGACGATATTGACGGTACCGTAGTTCGGAACCGCCGGTGCAGTGGGTATGCCGGGAACTCCGGGGTAAAGCCCATACTGGTCGAAGGCGTTCGGCCAGGAATTCGTATACGGAATGCGTACGCCATGGTTGCCCGAATAGTTCAGCGACAGCACGTAGGAATTACTCAATTGCTGCTGAAGCTGAAAATTCCACTCCTGCCATTCCGGAGCGTGCATCGTGCCGTTAATCGCGGTAAAAGCAGGAGCCGGGAAACTTACCCCTAAGGCGTGCAGGGCAGTCGAGATGTCGTTATAGCTCTTGTTCACGCTAAAGGTACTCGCGGCAGCCTGCCAAATCGCAGGCGCCCCGGCGGGATCGAACGGAGCCACACCACCACTTGGCCGAACCCGGAAGGTCACGGACACGGGCGGGTTCGTGAGCAGATCATCTACTAAACCTGCCGGAGGCGAATCATAGAAGATCCCAAAGCCGCCGCTGAGTACGGTCTTGTTGCGGCCTCCCGGAGACCAGGAAAAGCCGATACGCGGCGACCAGTCGATAAAGTCCACGCCAGGATAGGCCTTGTGCTGATTGATAGCGATATCAGAGCTGTAAGGGACGCTTCCTGGGTCTGCATTCGTCGCGCTGGCAAGACTGTTAAAGCCGGTCTTGAAATTCGCGAAACAGTTGAACTGGCACACTGGGTTCGAGTTCCGCTCCGCTCGCAGCGCAAGAGTAAGCTTGAAGTTCGGAGTTACGTTCCATTCGTCCTGTGCATAGAGCCCGAGCCCCCACATCGCAACGGGCACGTCGCTTGCGACATTCAGGGCCTGACGGTATTGATACGCCAGTCCATCTGCGAATTCCTGCAGCCCGCCCGGTACGAAGCCGAAATAAACGCGGGGGCTGTTGTAGAAAAAGTTGTGGTCGCTGACATCGTAGCGACGGAAGTTAGCGCCAAATTTTAGATTATGCTTTCCGCGGTTTAGCGTGAAATCGTCGATAAACTGGTACTGTGTGATATTGCGCCCCTGCGGAAACGCGTGTAACTCGTTCGTTATATAGTTTCCGCCGCTGTACTCCCCAAAATTGACTTCGCCTGTGGTGATGACATCGTACGGAAATGTGCTCGCTGCCAGTTGATGGTTTTGCGCGAATTGCGCTACATAGTGGCTCAGAGTGGCCATGAAGGAGTTCGTCGATCTGGGGCCAAAAATGTGGGTCTCGTTAAACTGGGTATCCCAAGACGGCTGATTGGAAATCGCGTCGAAATTGGAGCTGATCGACGACAGGTATGAAGGCTGTACGCCGTGATCCAGCTTGTAGCGGAAATAGGCATTGTCCGTATCGCTGATCTTCTGGTCCACCCTGAAGGCAAGGACGTATTCTGACGCTAGCGCGGTCGGCGTGCCCTGGAACGTCGCTGAGCAAGGCGTGCCGGCCGTAAAGCCAGGCAGCACTAGCGAACTGCAGGCATCTCCGGGAGTGGGTGCATTTGGCACTGCGGCGGCTGCACCGGGCGCGCTGGCCCAGAGATTAAACAGCTTCTGATAGGTCGGGTATTCGGCTGGTTGAGTCGCCTGAATGTTCGCTAACACTGCGCTGGAGAACGCGGGGGTCGGAATATTGGTCGGGATCACGTTCGGCAGAACAAAGCGAAGACCTTCGTTGTCAACGAAAAAGAAGGTCTTGTTCTTGATGATCCGGCCTCCAAAGGAATCCGCCCACTGATTCGCGTTCGCGAACGGCCGCGCAGTCCCAGTGGCATTGTTAATCCAGTTGTTCGCGTTCAGATAGCGTCCGTTCCAAAGGTATTGCGCGTTTCCGTGAAAATCGTTGGTTCCGGATTTCGTAATATAAGTCACCTGCGCGCCGGCAAGCTGGCCGTACTCGCCAGCATAGGGATTGCTGATGATCGTCGCTTCCTGGATCTCGTTTTGGCCGATGGTGAGGTTCGTAGCACCCGAATTGTTGATATTGAAGTACGGGTCCATATCGTTTTCGCCGTTAATCGTAAACAGGTTTGAGGTAGCAGGCAGGCCGTTGACCGTGAAGTTACCGTAGCCCCCGGTCACGTTCACAACTGCGCCCGGCGCTGTAAAAGCAATGTTGGTGATGTCACCCCCGGCGGTCGGCAACAGTTCCATCTGCGCCTGCGTGAAGCTCGTGATCGATGCCGGTTCGGTGTTGATGAGAGCCGCGCCCGCCGTGACCTCAACCGTAGTTGTGGACGTGCCTACCTCGAGTTTCAGATCGACCCTGGCAGCCTGACCCACCGCGACGCTAACCGAAAGTTCCTGCCTCTGAAAGCCGGTCTCACTCGCCGCAACCGTGTATCGGCCTGGCTTCAACAATGTAAAACGGTATTCTCCAGACTGATTCGTGGTAGTGGACTGATTCGTGCCGGTGTCCACGCCAGTCAACGCAACGCTTGCATTTGGTATGGCCGCGCCGCTTGGGTCCGCAACCGTGCCCAAAATGTCTCCTGTCGTCAGGGACTGTCCGAACACTGGAATCGAAAGTAAGACCAGTGCCGCAACGAGCATTCCAAGCTGCACTCGTATAGATCGCATAGTATGTTTCTTCCTCTTGGGATCGCCCGGCAACAACATGTCCAGGCTCGCGCTCGCTATTGCAGGCGCGTTACCAATCGGTTAGATCATAGAATTCCTAGAGTTATCAGGGAGCTAGCCAGTGACCTTACGGGATTGCGTAGAATCCAGGCTCGGAAAATTCTGGTTGTGGAATCGCAGACGAAGCACGAATCCGTAGAAATACCGGTCTCTAACGCGTTCTGACCTGGTCTAACGTGGCTCTTACTTGAGGATGCCGCCGGACTCGTCGATCCTAAGAAATTGGTTTGCGCCTAGATCTTTGAACTGCTGGCGGGTTCCACTCGGCCAGTCAACTGAAAGCGTCATAACCTTCTGATCTGCTCCCAACCCGAACGTTAGGGCGAGATCGCTCTGTGAGCAGTAGCTCGATCCGCTGTGCACCGTGTTCCACTGCTTTCCCGATGCGCTTTCTATCCGCACCGTAGCGCCCAGCCCGCTTCGATTCGATCGCGTCCCGTTCAGGCGAACAGTCAGCCAGTGATTCCGGTTTCCGCCCTCGTTTGTATAAAGCACAGCCGGTCCATCGTTCGTATTGATCAGGAGGTCCAGGTCGCCATCCCGGTCGTAATCCGCGTATGCCGCCCCCCGTCCCACTATCGGCCGGCGAAAATCAGGCCCCAAATCATCGCTGACGTTTGCGAAACGCCCCTTGCCACTATTCCGGAACAGCAATGGGGGCTCGCGGTAAACAACTTTGGGTTGAATGCGGTTGATGTCCGGCTCAATATGCCCATTCGCGGCGAAAATGTCCGGCAATCCATCCAGATCGTAATCGAAGAAAAAGGCGGCGAAAGTCAGGCTGAGCAGACTGGCCCGGCCTACTGTCGAAGAAGGCGCCTCATCGACAAAGAATCCATGGCCTTCGTTGTGATATAGCCCGAGCATCTGGTTCGCGAAATTGCCGACCAGCAGATCAGGTCTGCCCGATCGATCGTAATCGGCGGCATCCACGCCCATCGCTCCGCGCGCCACGCCATCCTCTCCGTACGCGACGCCCGCCTGCATGCCTTCTTCGGTAAACGTGCCATTTCCATTATTTCTATACAATTTGCTCGGCTGCGTATCGTTAGAAACAAAGATGTCCGGCCATCCATCACCGTTGTAGTCGAACACCACGACCCCCAAGGCCTTGCTGGTGTTGTCCCCCAAACCGGCTTTCCGCGTAACGTCTTCGAATTTCCCGCCTCCAAGATTCCGGTACAGCTTCGAGGACGTTCCTTTATACGATTCCGGCGTGCAGTACGATTTTGCTGCTCCATCGAGCGAACACCACAGATCTTTTTGGGGAGACCAGTTCACATAGTTCGCGACGAACAGGTCGGCCTTCCCATCGCGGTCATAATCGAGCCACGCCGCGCTAGTGCCAAAACTTGCGTTGCGGATTCCGCTCTGCGCCGTTACGTCGCGAAAATGGCCGTGGCCTTCATTGTGGAAGAGCCGGTCGCCCTCGAGTGCAGTGATGTAGATATCGGGCAGCCCATCGTTGTCGTAGTCGGCGGCGGCAACTCCCATACCGTACATCTCTACATCAAGGCCGCTCCCGCGAGTGATATCGGTGAAAGTGCCGTTGTGATTATTCCGATACAGTGCGGACAGCGATTTCTGTCCGTGCGGCCCGAAGTCTTTTCCGTTGATCAAGAGGATGTCTGACCATCCATCTCCGTCCAGATCGATGAAAGCGCATCCCGCGCCAAGTGTTTCAGGGAGATATTTCTTTCCCGTCGCGCCCGTGTGATGAATGAAATGAATCCCGGCCTTCTTGGTTGAGTCGACAAATCGGATTCCTTCATTGGGAGTGTTGGTGGCAAATCCAACCAGGCAGAAAACGATGCCGAGGATGCAAAGTACTAACTTCATCGCTATGGAAGTGGTACGGATTCGTGGTCGTGAATCAGTTGCCGCTCGTTGTTATCCTCGGGACTTGACATCCGCGGGATAGCGGTGATTGTCTGTGCGGACTCATTCGCTTTGAACCGGCGGAACAGAGTTTGTTCGCGGTTTGCTTTCGCAATATCTCCCAAACCCCGATAGCACAGCATCGCCGTGTAATGCATCTGCACGTCTTCTGGGTCGATGTCACAAACACGCTCCACATACCCGATCGCCTTGGCGTACTCGCGTTTGAGAAACAGAATGCGCGCAATTTGATTGAGCGTCACGCGATCGCGGGGATATTGCGCCTCAACGCGTTCTAAAG
Source organism: Bryobacteraceae bacterium (assembly GCA_051003475.1). Taxonomy (GTDB): domain Bacteria; phylum Acidobacteriota; class Terriglobia; order Bryobacterales; family Bryobacteraceae; genus Bog-105. The sequence goes on along the minus strand of JBPCLH010000230.1, from coordinate 13,487 downwards.
ATTTCAAAGCGGCGTCATAATCGCCATCGGACTTCTCGATCATCGCCCGGAAAAAGTACACTCGCGCCATCGACGGATCTATCTTCAAGGCTCGCTGGATGAAAGGCTTTGCGGCGTCCGTCTCTCCTTCCTGAATCAGCGCTCGCGCGACATTCAGCCATCCGTCAGCGTAGCCGGGCTGGGCCACAGTTGCCTTCCGGAATGCATATTCGGCGCCCTTCAGATCGCCCTGCAGAAGCAGGCCGATGCCCCAGTCATTCCAGCGCTCTCGAGTACCGGCGCTAGTAATCGGCTGCGATTGAGACGCTTGCGCCGATACAGGAACGGATGCCTCCGCCTGCGCCAGCGTGATGATCGGCAGATCCGGGATGTGTCCCTTGATCGCGCCTGACACATCCCCGGGAATATTCTTCGGATCGAAGCTGTACTCGAGACTGTTACGGTCACTCGCAAGGAGAAAAGGACTTTGCCCCGTCTTTGGTTGGCCGGCATACGAAAACTGCGTGTAATACCAGGAAAATTTTCGATAGTTCAGCTTGGCCGTGAAGCGAATCTTGCCTTTCGCGTCGCTAGGCACCTTCACAAGATAGTGCGCCACATCGGCCGCGCCTGGCGGAATCAGACGGACGTAAAGAACGCTGCGCGCCTGCCATGCGTTGCGCTTGTTGATCGGGTTCCCAGCTCCATCGAGCTGATAAGAGCGATAAAAATGCGCTCCTGGCTCGACGGGACCCTTGCCGTTGTCCTCCACCTTGCCACTCCAGAAAATCGTGCGGCCATTATCGTCTTCGCCCTTCAACTCCAGCCAGACATCGAACGCGTCGACCGTCCCGCCAGGGAAGAAATGGCCTATCGTGCGAGTCCGAACCACAACGTCGACGCGCGCCGTCTCGCCCGGCTGAAGGGTGACGTGCGAAAGGTCGATCGGAGCAGCCACTCGACCGACGTCACGGATCACAGCAGGTCCGGTCTGCTCGGCTTCTTCGCCCACCGCGAAGGATGTCATCGCTTGCGGCGTATTGCCGCCGCGGCGAACCATTTCCGTATCGGATTTCTGCCGTGCCACCGGACTGATCGCGAAAATATCTACCGTGATGAATCCGGATTTGAGAAACTTCTCGGTCGCCGCCATCTGCGCCTGATCTTCGTTCACAAACGGAAGCGCCGTATTCGCGCCCGGAAAGCGATGCGAATGAACCTTCCCACGGATATTGCCGGGATCGTGAGAAGACACCAGCGGCATATGGCAATCAGCGCAATTGCTTGACTTCTTGGGATAATAGAACGACCGCGCCCCTTGGCCGGACACGCCGCTCGCCTGCCAGTTGTCGTACTCGTTGAATCCCCGGAACCAGCGATACTTGTTCACCGGCACGTCCAGATGAACCTTGTGACAGGCCGCACAAAATTCAGGGGAGCTGTCCCGCATGAATGGTTTCATGAATGTGCGCCGGTGCGCTTCAGGAGCAGCGTAGGTCACAAAATCTCCAATCTGGCGAATGGCCGGATTTGAGCTGCTCGCCACCTCGTGAAGCGGTGGATACGACATCGTAAACTCGGCATTACCGACACTGCCGCCGACGTGAACGATGGAATGGCACGACATGCAACTCAGGCCGGCCTGCGCTTCGGGAGTGTCGATCTGCTCCTTGATCGGCCGATCGAAGCGCCCGTTGAAGAACACCGCGTGATCGTGACAGCCCGCGCACCATTTGCTCGGCTTTGTTCCCACCACGGACTGCATGTACTCAATCGATTTCCGGTAGAACTGATTGTTGAAAGACGCGAAATGATGAGCCGAGCTCTTCCATTGCTCGTAGATGTCTTTGTGACATTCGCCGCACTTCTTCGACTCCATGAAGAAGGCAGACGGCACAAGACGCCCATCCGACGTGTTAGCGCCTGATGGGAAGAACGGGCTGTTCGGGCCGGCACCCTCCTGATACATCGATAGCGGAACTGTTCGCGAATTGATGATGTGGTCTTCCGGATGAGGAACGAACAAGCGGTAGCAAATTCCAGCCGCTAAAACGAGCGCGGCAGCTGCGCCGGATACCTTCGCGATCAGAAAGCTTTCTCTGCGCGCGAAAAGTATCGCGACCGCCGCGAGCGAGATGACAACGTGAATCAAAAAAATCACTTTGTGATCGCGCGTGTTTCCGAGAACGGCGAGCAAAACACCTGAAGCGGCGGCAATCACGATCGAGATTAGCCGTCGCTCGGTGCGCAACAGCATCAGCGCGAGAACCCCCACCACTGCTCCAAGCACGATGTGCAGCAGCACGTTGCCAATGCTAAAAATGGTCGCCGTGGTCGGGAACGCCGCAAGTACAGCACTGTTGATCAGCAGGATCGCTCCGCAAATCGCGCAACTGACTGTGAGGCGGCGAGTCATTGTACGGGTGCCAACGGCCGAATCAACCGCAAGGCCGGGCGCGTCAGGGTATCCTGCACGTATTGTCGATGCTCAACGTCGGCCGGGAACTGCTCATTCGCCTTGTAAGGATAAGCGCTCATTGCATGAAATGGCAGCGGATTGACGCTTTGACTGAACGCTGTATTCGGATCGGCGTCTTTCGCCCAGCCATCAACCCGCAACAGAAAATCGCGCGTCCATCCTTGGGCCAATCGAGGCAGTTGCATTGCAGAATATTGAAGCTTCAGTTCATCGCCCGATCCCATAACCACGAGCCGATCGTCAACCCGGTTCACAAGCTCGTTGACTTGCCCATAGCGCGTGTAGAAGCCAGGCGTAGGATTCCAGTTCGAGACAGGTCGAACATGATCGTAGAGAAATTGTTCGGGCTGCTGGCGGCGCGGATCGATCACAACCTGCGAAAAGCCGCGGAAATGCAAATCTGCCGACTCCGCATCAATCGGCGTGAGACGTACCTGCGGCGGACGCGAATCTTCCATCAGGAAAATTTCGTCCCAATAAACGCAAAGATTCGTCACGATGCGAACCTCGCGTGAGCGCGACAGAAATTTCCCGGTGAGATCGACAACAATGGTCTTGGGCTTGCCCGACGGGATGCCCATATCCTTAATCACGGTTTGCCAGTTACCAGACCCATCTTTCACTTGCAGATACGGGAAAATCAGGCCAGTGCCATCCTGTGACGCACCCAGAAACGTGCTGCCGTCTGCCCAATCCACCCATCCATTCAGTGCGATTGCAGCCCGATTGTCACCTGCTGCATTGCCGAAATCCAGGTCCAAGGTGTGAAGCTGGGCAACTCCCGCAGCGTCGTGAACAAAGCTATCGGGATACGCTCGATCCTGCCGCGCTACAAGCGATGCAACATCGTTGCCATGATCGTCGACCGCACGTTCGGGATGGATCTTCGACCGCGCACCAAACAGCCGAAACTCAGGATACGGCGGCGACTTGAATTTATCGTTCGTGTAGATCTCGACATCTGACGGGTGATCTACTGCGATCAGCCGAACCTGATCCAGGTACGAAACTTCGTGCAGCTCTTCAGTGACGTGGATCTGATACTCGCCTGATTCGGCGTGCAGCGAAGAACCGGGAATTTGGATGTATTCCCGATGGTCAACGGGAAAGTAGTTTCCGTCTCCGGAGCTTGCTCCCAAAGGCGCGACGCCCAGAACATCTGTTATGAACTGGAATGCGTGGCCATTCCAGGCAAAGATCATCGGGCACGATCCGGAAAGGCGCTGTGCCTCCGCAATAGTCAGCGATTCGCCGCTCTTCTTGCGCGTTTCGTTTTGAATCAGTCCATTGGGCCACGTAATGCGGATCGTGTCGGCGTCCGCATGCCCGTCGGTCGCAAAAGCAAGCGGTACGCCTTGGAAAATTCGCTTGTCATAGAATGCTCCCGATTTCATTTCGACCGTCGCCCCGACAGCCGCCTTGATATTCTTTATGCCCTGAATTCGAATCCCCACCCAGCGTTGCGCGGGTGACGCATTCACGTATAAGTGCAGAGAGCCGTCGGGCAGAATTTGCGCATAATCCTCCCGGTTATCACCGTTGAAGTCCGCGCGAATCGGCGACCGCGCGCTATGCGCGTTCGCAACTCGCACCAGGTTGCCTGAATCGTTCTCCAGCGCTCGCACCTCAGGACGGTAACTCACTAAATCAAGCAAACCGTCGTGATTGAAATCTTGGACATCCAGCGTAGATGCACCAGGCGCAAGCGCTGGCACATCCATCGCTTCGAATACGCCGTTCAGCTTGTCCCGATACAACACACCGGCCCGATCCGCATACGACACGACCACATCCCTTGCCGCCGTATCCCCGCGAACCGCAAACGCTACGGCATCTAGAGCCTGGCCCTTCGCGAACGGAAATGACGGCGTGTGGTCCTCGAATTTTCCTTTCCCGTTATTGCGTATCAGCACCGGGTTCGCCCCGAAGAGCAGCAAATCCAAATCGTAGTCGTGATCGTAATCGAGCCAGAGAGCTTTCTGAACGCCAGCCGTGTTGGGCACATCGAGAAACTTCGAAAACGTGCCGTGATCGTTGTGAAACAGCCTTGCACCGCTGCTCGTAATTACGCAAAGATCCGCCAAACCGTCGTTATCGAAATCCCCGGTTGAAACGCTATGGACATCCCGCAAACCTTCCAAACCGGAATTTTTCGCAGGTTCCATGCCGCGCTTCAACAAAGAAAGACGATCACGCGACCACACGAGGAGATCCGCATGTCCGTTTCCTTCCGAATCGATGACTGCCATTCCAAAATTCGCCCGATCCCATCCTTTGCTGACCAGATGATCGTCATAACGCGTTGCCTCATCTTCCGCGGACGGCCTCGGCTCGGGCGGATCGTATAGCTCCGCATAGAAACACCACTCCATGTCTTCTGGAACTGCCGCGCCTTCGTTCCGCTTTTTCGCTTCTTCAAAAGCCTGCCTTTCCCGGGCAGCAGTCTCTCTGTCCCCACCACGCTGGTACAGAGTGAAGAGCTGAAAATGCGGGCCAGCCAGATTCGGATTCAGCTTCTCAGCCGCAACGAACTCCTCGCGCGCTGCGTCGGTCTGCCCTTTGGATCGCAACACCGCAGCCAGATTGTAATGCGCGATCGGCTCGTTCGGCGCCAAACGGATCATGCCTCGAAATTGCTCTATTGCTTGATCCCAATCGCCATTGTGTTTGTAAGCAATTCCTAAGTTGAACCAGGTGTGCGGAATCGTCGCATCCTGTTTTTGCGCTCGATTCAGCTCCACCATTCCTGCTTGCGTCTGTCCCCCTCGCAGAAGCGCCAGCCCGTAGTTGATGCGCTCCCTGACGGAATCAGGCACAAGCTGAAGCGCGGCCCGCAATTGCTCAACCGCTTGAAGATGCGTATCTGGATTCTCGTAGAAGGCTTTGCCGAGATTGCGGCACTCCCATAAACGATTGTGCGCCGGCGGTACAACATCTGCGGCAAGCAACAGGGCGCAAAGCCCCGCTACAGGAGCGATAACCCTGAAGCTTCTCATTACGGCTTGGTTTCTTTATTTTATAAAACAGTCATTCAAGACGTCGTTGGCTGCTAGATTGTGATCGTGCTGAACCAGAGTGCGATTGCAATGGCGAACATGATCCGCCGGCGCGAGATCTCTTCGGTTGAACTGATAACGGTACATCTGGAGCGAATCCAGCAAGTCAATCCCGCCATCAATGCTGTCGTCGATTTGCTTGCCGATTCAGCTCTGCTGCAAGCCGAAGCTGCCGACCGCATGTTGGCCTCTGGCGCCTGTGGGCCTCTGCACGGCGTTCCGTTCTCGATCAAAGATTCACTGGACGTCGAGGGAAGGACCACTACCGCCGGGACCATCGGCAGGCAAAACGCGTCGCCTGCGCTTCAGGATGCGACCCTTGTCCAACGGCTGCGTTCTGCCGGCGGCATCCCGATTGCGAAAACAAACCTTCCCGACCTGCTCTTCGCCTTCGAAACTGACAACCTCATTTTTGGCCGAAGCAATAATCCCTATGATTTGTCACGCACTCCCGGCGGTAGCAGCGGCGGCGAGTCTGCGCTCATTGCGGCATGCGGCTCGCCGTTGGGCTTGGGAAGCGATGCTGCTGGGAGTGTCAGAGTCCCCGCTGCTTTTTGCGGTATCGCGAGTATCAAGCCAACACAAGGGCGCCTCCCTCGTACAGGTCATGTCCCGCCCGCAGGCGGCTGGATTGCAGATCTGTGGCAGATCGGACCTATGGCCCGGCACACAGAAGACCTTCTGCTTGCGATGCAGCTTCTTGCCGCTGAGGATGGCTTAGACACGTCCGCGCCCCCAGTCCCGTTGCTCAAGGCGGAAGCTTTGCAAGAAACACGGGTTGCGTTCTTTACGCATAACGGAACTGCGCGCTGCGCCCCGGAGGTTCAGAATGCGATTCGCCGCTGTGCCGACTTCCTCTCTCAATCTGGAATGATTGTTGAAGAACGAACTCCGCCTTGGATTGAGCAAGCCTTTGAACTTGAGCTTTCTCTTCTAGGCGCAGACGGAGTGGACGGCATTGACGCCTATCTCAACGCTCACGGCAGCGCGCGAATACACCCGGTCCTCGCCGGCTTTCTCGATCGCTTGCGTCCCTTTCGCGCAACCGCGTCAGAGCTCTCGACGCGCTGGGCGCAGTGGGACGAATACCGCTCCGCAATCGCCCGCTTCTTCCAACAGTTCGATGCCATCGTTTGTCCCGTTTACACGCAAACCGCGCTCGCGCACGGAGAGTCTCTCAAAGAAACGAATTTCGAGGGATTCAGTTATACCATGGCGTGGAACGTTGCCGGAGCGCCCGCCGCGACGGTGCGATGCGCTGAATGCGATGGCCTGCCCATAAACGTTCAGATCGTCACCAAACCGTGGCACGATCTCTTAGCGCTCGAGATTTGTCAATTGATCGAAAAACAATTCGGTGGTTGGCAGTCGCCCGTCATTCCACTTCGAGAATCGCTTCAATCTCGACCGTGATGTTTCCAGGGAGACTACCCGCGCCTATGGCAGAGCGAGCATGCCGCCCGGCTTCCCCGAACACCTCCACAAAAAGGTCCGAACATCCGTTGATCACTTGCGGCTGTTTTTGAAATTCCGGAGTACCGTTCACCAGACCCAGCAGCCTTACTACCCTGCGTACCCGTCCAAGATCCCCCAGTGCGTGTTGCGCCACAGCTAGCAATTGAATGCCGGCAAGCCGGGCATGGTCGTACGCCTCCTCAGCCGTCACATCCGACCCTACCTTTCCCGTCTTAAACTCCTTCTGCCCCACCCGCGGACCCTGACCGGAGAGAAACAGCAGATTCCCCGTCCTGGTATACGGGACATAATTTGCCATCGGAATGGGAGTATCCGGGAGCGTAATGCCCAGGTCCTTCAGCCGTTGATCGATCGAATTCGTTTGCGCCATGTGATTACGGAACAGAATGACATACTAGAAAGTTACGTCAGCGGTCAAATGCGACCATTAACTTCTAAACTCGCCGTCTATCTAGCAGGAATATCCATTATCATGTGCGCTGTTGAGAACCTCGGAGCCTCCCCTCAGTCAGGGCAGACAGAGTATTTCGTCTATGTCGGAACCTACAGCAAGGCCATCTATGCTTATCGCTTCGACGCGAAAACAGGAAAGCTCGATGCCATGGGGACCGTCGCTGAAGTAGTCAATCCATCATTTCTTACGACCGATCGCGACCATCGATTTCTTTACGCGGTCAGTGAGGTGGAGAGCAACGCCAATGGAGGCGTCGCTGCGTTCTCAATCGATCGCAGGAAGGGTTCCTTGAAGTTCTTGAACAGCGCCTCGTCGGCGGGGGTCGCTCCGTGCCATTTAGCCGTGGACAAAACCGCCAAAATGTTGGTTGTCGCGAATTACGGCACGGGTGGTGTGTCGGCGTTTCCGATCGAGCATGATGGCCGCATAGGCGCAATGTCGTCATTGATGGAAGCGCATGGCTCGAGCATCGACCATGAGCGTCAAGAAGGCCCGCATGCGCACGAAGTCGTGATATCAGCTGACGATCGCTTCTTGTATGTGCCTGATCTCGGCCTCGACCAGATCCGAATCTACCGTTTGGATCCTTCTCAAGCTAAGCTCGCCGCGAGTGATCCCACGTTCGCGAAAGAAAATCCTGGCTCAGGTCCCCGGCACATGGCCTTCAGTCCGTCCGGTAAATTCGCTTACGTCCTCAGCGAATTGAAATCCGTCATAACGGTTTTTGCGCACGACCCATCAACGGGCAATCTCAAGCTGATTCAAACTGTCTCGACGGTTCCTGCTGGTTATTCAGGCGAAAACGCGCCCGCTGAAATCGAAGTGGATCAGGCCGGCAAGTTTGTTTACGCATCGAATCGCGGCCACGACAGCATCGCCGTTTTTGCCATCGACGAGACCGCTGGCAATCTAAAGCAAATCCAAATCGCCCCATCCCAGGGCAAGGAGCCGCGCGGCATGCAAATCGACCCGACTGGCAACTGGCTGTTCGTGGGCAACCACAAGTCGAATCACTTAGTCGTTTTGCGGATCGACGGGAGAACCGGGCAACTCACCTCGCCCGGCCAAGTGATAAACGTGCCCACCCCGGTCGCGTTCCAGTTCGTACCAGCCGAGTAACTTCTCGGGAACTTTTCACCCTACATACACCTTCTAAACCTTCAGGACTGATTCCAAGCCGTAAACATGAAGCTCGTCTCGGCACTGCCAACGCCCCGGGCGAAGGTGTGATTGGCGGTGTGCTCGGGCAAGTACCTGCTGAGCGGCAATCCGTCACAGTCGATGCAATGCAGAGCACGGTCCAAGGCGCGACCGGGGCAACCCTTGGCGAGCTGTTCGAGTATCACTTCGCCGGTCCCGTCACCATCAAAAAGAACCAATCGGCAATGCTTCCCTTCCTCCAGGACAAAATCACGGCGCGAAAGCTCTTGATCTACAATGACCGCGACGACGAGCACCCTGTCAATGCGGCCGAGGTAACCAACAACACGCCAAAAACTCTCGACGGCGGCCCGTTTTTGAGCCTACGACGCCACCAGCACCTTGCGCGTGTCTTTCTCGGTCGTTAGCTCGAACTCGGGGTTTGTGTTCGGTCGGCCGCCGGCGCCATTCAGGCCGAGCACCTTTCACAGTTCGGCTTCAATGCCGCGGCACAGCTCCGGCCGGTCGATCAGCGTCTGCCGTGCAGTGTCGCGCCCTTGCCCGATGCGTTCGCCCTTGTAGCTATACCAGGATCCGCTTTTCTCGAGCAACGCCTGCTGTACGCCCAAATCCAAAACATCGCTCTCCCGCGAAATGCCTTTGCCGTAGAGAATATCTACTTCAACCTCGCGGAACGGCGCGGCCACCTTGTTTTTCACAATCTTGATCTTGGTTCGATTGCCAATGACAGCGTCGCCGTCCTTGATGGCTGTCGAGCGGCGCACCTCGACGCGGATCGAGGCGTAAAACTTCAGCGCTCTGCCTCCAGTGGTCGTCTCGGGATTACCGAACATGACCCCGATCTTTTCCCGAAGCTGGTTGATGAAGACCAGGCAAGTGTTCGCGCGGGAAACGCAGGCCGTCAGTTTGCGCAACGCCTGAGACATCATCCGGGCTTGTAATCCCATGTGGCTGTCGCCCATCTCGCCCTCTATTTCCGCCTTGGGCGTCAGCGCCGCCACCGAGTCGATCACGATCACATCGATGGCCTGCGATGTCACGAGTGCCTGCGCAATTTCGAGCGCCTGCTCGCCGTAATCCGGTTGCGAAACGATCAGGTTCTCCGTGTCCACTCCAAGCCGGGTCGCGTATGTAGGGTCTAACGCGTGCTCGGCGTCGATGAACGCGGCAGCGCCGCCCGCCCGCTGCGCTTCGGCAATCACGTGCAGCGCGAGCGTCGTTTTACCGGACGATTCAGGGCCAAAAATTTCAACCACCCGCCCACGCGGGAACCCGCCCACCCCCAGCGCATTATCCACTGCTATCGATCCCGTGGGAATCACCTCTACAGGCAGCGCCGCGCGCGAGCCTAGCATCAGCACCGAGCCCTTGCCGAACTGCTTGTCCATCTGCGCCAGCGCTACCAAAATCTGTTTACGGCGATCGTCCATTTCGAGAGCTTCCCCCGGTTCGCAAAAGAAAGTCGGCGGCATGCCGGGGGGTTCTCGATGCCCCAGCTAAAGAAAATTCCGGTAGCGCGTGCGCTCAATGGTACGTTTTCCGGCGCGCCCCTGGAAAACTAACGCAGAATATGCGAGGCTGGCCCATTGAAGGGAATCGGGAGGCTGATGCGTTTCAGGGTGTGGATCATTCTCTTCAGTTGCCTGGCGATTCTCTCATTCCCGGCTGTGCCTGCAACCGTCGGGGCTTTCAAGCCGGAGACTTCATGGAAGCTGTACCGCAACAAACAATGGGGATATTGCGTCAGCTATCCTTCGCGTTGGTTCAGAGGAGACGCTTTCGAAGGTTCCGGAATATTCGTCGAAACTGGCGTGAAAAAGCATTCCAGGCCGGTAGGCGAAATCGATATCGGCGCGCTCTCCAACCCACCTGACGATCCCAGTCAACCAGCCCCCGTTAGCCTGACCGAGGATTTTCAGTTGCACGTAGACGGTCTCAAGAAATTTCAGCGCGCAAAGCGCCTCGAGATTCTAGAGAAGCGGCCCATGGATCTCTCCGGCAACTCTGCGCTGTTCACAAAAGACCGCTATTTCGATCCGCTGGATGGTGCGACGTGGGTTGACGAAATCGTCCTTGTGAACCGGAAAGAAACGCTCTATACATTAGAGCTCGAATGCCGCTCCGATCAGCTGGAAAGATTCGAGCCGGTGTTCACTCATTTCGTGAGCACGTTTGAATTCGACTGCGGAAAACATTAACGGAGGAGATGCGTACGCCAGCTTACAGACAGCTAGGACTGCATACAGCCTCCCGAACACTTCAATTTCTGAAAAGCCTTCGAAGGCCTGCAACTAGCGATTAAACAGAGCGCTGCATCTAGCTGCTGCGGCAATCAGTACCCCGATACGGTCACCTGGCCGCGAACCACCCGAACTGAGTGCGACAGTTCGACAATATTCAGCATTTCTTCAGCATTCGCATGTACACTGCAACTGTCTGGTCAGATTATCCAAAAGAAAGAAGGTGAGTATGTCAATACGAGCGTTTATGGCGGCGTCTGCACTGCTTTTGGCCGGTATGGTTTTGCCGAGTGCACAAGCCGCACCGCAAAGCGAATCTACAGGAAGCTCAAAATCTGTGACTGGCTGCTTGCAGAAAGGTGATGAAGCGGGTGAATTTTCGATCACTGGAGAGGACGGGAAAAAATACGGCCTCCGGAGCGCTTCGGTCAAACTATCCAGTCATGTGGGCCATAAAGTGACCGTCACAGGGCAAATGAAGAAGGAAGAGAACGAGGAAAACGAAAAGAACGAAAAAAAGGAAGAGAACTCCAAAGAAGCGGGCGATCTGAACGTTACAGCACTTAAGATGATCAGCAAAAGCTGTCCCTAGGCCATCCATAATCAATTTTCTGCGTGTCTTTAAGCCGGGGGTGGCAATACACGCTCGATGATCAACAATGAATGGACTTCTGCGCTACTCGCTTCTCTTGCTGGGACTTGCTTCGTTCTTGTCCAGCCAAACACTCAGAGAGATTAGGAAAATCGATCTCCCAGGTCCTCCAGGAAAGCGGTTTGATTATCTAACTATCGATTACGAAGATCACTATTTACTTTCCGCGCACCTCGCGGCCGGTCTACTCTACGTAATTGATACTCGCAACAACACCCTTATAAAGGCGATTTCCGGAGTCCCAGGCGTCGAGGGCGTTGAGTACGTTCCGGGAGTCAGAAAGGTCTACACTTCGGACTCGGGTGATAACACCATCGGCGTGGTCGGATTGAAAGAAATGGCGGTCGTCAAGAAGCTTCCGACTGCGGCTAAGCCTGACGGCAGCGCCTACGCCGAGCCGTTCCGCAAATTGTACGTATCGGACGAGCGCGGCAAGGCGGAAGCAGTGGTGAACGTCGATCAAGACGAAATCGTAAAAACGCTAAGGTTCGATAGCGAAACGGGAATGCCGCAGTATGATCCCGTTGCCCGTAAGATCTACGTAAATCTGCAGGACGAGAATGTATTTGCCGTGATCGATCCCGCAAACGATAAGGTGATTGGCCGGTACTCTGTCGGGCGTTGCCAGGGAAATCATGGCATGGCGCTCGATTCGGAGCATCATCGGGCTTTTCTCGCCTGTGAAGGAAACGACCTTATGGCGGTCTTTGATTTAGACGCTCATCGGCCAATCGCTTTCCTCCCTCTCGCAGCGGGACCAGATGTCGTCAAATATGATCCCGGAATGAAGCGCATCTATGTCGCTTGCTATAGCGGCGCAATTTCGATCTTTCAGGAGGACGATCCCAATCATTTCCGAAAACTGGAGGACTTTCCGGTGCAGAAAAAGGTTCACAGCCTGGCAGTCGACGTCAGGACACATCGAGTGTACGCGCCGGAGCAGGAAGAAAACGGTCGCCCCGTGGCGCGCATGATTGTTTACGAGGCTATCACTGAGACGGGACCAAGCCATTAATCGACACGGCTATTAGGGGAATTATATACTTACAGTACCACGGAGTGGTAGCCTAAAAGCACGGGATAGGATTCGGTCTCTTGTTTGCGGTGTGCCATCAATCGTTCGGAAAGCTAAGCGCCTTTTGATGTGGAAGGCGTACTTTGATGAGAGCGGGAGCGATGCGGCATCGCGCTATTTTCTTTTGGCTGGTTACATATCCGATATCGACCACTGGATTTCGTTATCGGACGAATGGGAGGAAGCCCTGGCCGGTCCCCCGAAGCTTGAGTACTTCAAAATGACGGAGGCGTTCCAACTTCGGGATCAGTTCGCAGGATGGACAGAACGCCAGCGCGATAATCACATAGATCGGCTTCGGGCAATCATTCAGAGCCACTGTCTCCTCGGTTCTGGCGTCGCAATGCCTAAAGACCTATATGATCGGCACGTAAGAGGACACATCCCAAAGAAGTACGACAACCAGTATTATGCCTCGTTCGTCACGTCTCTGGACTTTCTTGCAGATATGATGAATCGCCTAGAGCAAACCGGACCGATAGATTTTGTTTTTGACCAGCAGAATATTGAACCGCGTGTGCGTGAACTGTTTGACGAGTTCAAAACGTCCTCTCATTCATATAGAACTTTAGTTGGCGAGATAGACTTTCGCGATGACAAAAACGTTCTGCCGCTACAGGCCGCTGACATGTTGGCATGGCGAATGCGCGAATTGCTCAATGATCCACTAAGCCGTGTCTCCCAATTTATACCGCTAGACACATCTCCTCCTTCGGGAAGTCTCATTATTGGGGAACAGGCCTTGATTCGTTTTGTCGAAGACTATCGTGACCGAGTAGCGTGCTAAATCGAGGGTGTCCCAGGCTTAGTTGAAGGCTAGAGGCGGCGGTGGCGGCCGGTTCGTTAGAATCGATTCGCCAAAAACAATCCTTGGAAAGGACACCACCGCCGTGAAGAAACCGTACCATATCGTGA
>JBPCLH010000229.1:0-17948 GCA_051003475.1 Bryobacteraceae bacterium | reverse complement strand
CATCGAGACCTCTGGGCTCTTGCCGTCGCCCTCGGGAGAGAACACAAATCCAGCGCCTCTTCTGAGAAAGTGGCGTAACATGAAACTCAGCCGCCCTAACCTTCAACTAAGCTCGGGACATCCTCTTCGCGAAAATTGAATACCGCGATCTCAGAACCAACGGGTCTTATTGGACTCATGTATGCATGAGGTATATTCCCCAAGCGAAGACCGCCACTGATAGCGGGTTCAGGAACTGTGCCGAGTACAACGATGCAAAATAACAGTAGCAGGAAAAAGGCGTTTTTATGGGCATGCTCAAATTGAGCCACTACCCCAGCGGGGCCCGGTTTGACACTCAAAATCGCGATTCGCTAGACTGAAGTATTCGAGTTCTCGAAGCGGAGAAGAAGTCTGTCCATGCGTACTGAAGTTCCATCCCGGTCCGAAATTGTGCGTGCCTGGCACGTGATCGACGCAGACACGGCGGTCCTGGGCAGGGTGGCTAGCCGTGCAGCGATGCTCCTGATGGGCAAACACAAACCCATGTACGCGCCGTCGATTGATACGGGCGACCACGTGGTCATAATCAACGCCGCTAAAGTGAGGCTCACGGGAGGCAAAGAAGGGCAAAAATTGTACCGGCGCCATAGCGGTTATCCCGGTGGCTTGGTTGAGACCGGCGCCCGGCGAATGCGCGAGACACGTCCAGAACGCATGGTGGAATTAGCGATCTCAGGGATGCTGCCGAAGACGAAGCTAGGCAAACAAATGTACCGGAAGTTGAAGGTGTATGCCGGAGAGCATCACCCGCACCAGGCACAAAGGCCTGTTGCGCTTGCCCTGAAGAAGTGAACGGCGATGAATAACTGGAAAGGATTGTAGTGCCAGCGAAGTTAGTTCAACAGTTAGGAACCGGCCGTCGCAAGACGGCAACAACGCGCGTTTTTCTGCGACCTGGAAAAGGTCAGATCACGGTGAACGGGCGTGCATTTGAACACTATTTTGTGAACGAATCGGCTCGCGTCTATGTGCGGCAGCCACTGCTTGCAACCGAGACAGCGGAACGGTTCGATATCCTCATCCTCGCGCATGGCGGCGGGGTGAGCGGACAGGCTGGTGCGGCACGGCTTGGTATTGCGCGTGCCTTGATTGAATTTAATTCCGAACTGCGCGGCAAGCTGAAGCAGCTCGGATTTCTTACGCGCGATGCTCGCGCGCATGAACGGAAGAAGTACGGTCAGAAGGGCGCCCGCAAGCGCTTCCAGTTCTCGAAGCGGTAGTTCGTTGCCCTCTTTCGTTCGAAGCTCAACACTCGCCAGACGCTTCCGCGCCTGGCATAACCGGACATGATCAGGACCGCGCAAATTCCGCTTTGGGCCGCGCGGGTTGTCGATCAAGTTCGTGAAGTAAGGTCAAGGAGACAGGTTGCCATCAATTTCAATGAAGGAGTTGCTCGAAGCAGGCGTTCACTTCGGGCACCAGACCAAGCGCTGGAATCCAAAGATGAAGGAGTACATCTTTGGCGAACGTAACGGAATTTATATCGTAGATTTGCAGAAGACGCTGAAGCTGTTCAAAGACGCCATGCGCTATGTGGGCGAGATGGCGGCGCAAGGCAAGACGGTCCTTTTTGTGGGCACGAAACGCCAGGCGCAGGAAGCGGTGGCGGAAGAAGCAACGCGTTGCTCGCAATATTTCGTAAACCAACGCTGGCTGGGCGGATTGCTAACCAACATCGTGACGGTGCAGCGCTCGATCAAGCGCTTGAAAGAGCTGGATGCGATGTCAACCGACAATGCCTACGAGGGCCGCGCCAAAAAAGAAGTAGGGCGGTTGGAGCGCGAGCGTAAGCATCTGCAGCAGAACCTGGCGGGCATCAAGGACATGAACGGGCTTCCAGATCTGCTGTTCGTGATCGACTCTAATAAAGAAGCGATTGCCGTGAAGGAGGCGCGAAAACTTGGGATACCGGTGGTTGCGGTCGTAGATACAAACTGCGATCCGGACGAGGTGGATTATGTGATCCCAGGCAATGACGACGCGTTGCGGGCAATCCGGCTATTCACGACCAAGATTGCAGACGCCGTGGTCGAAGCGCGCGCGCTGGCAACCGAGCAGGATTTTGCAGCTGAGAAAATCGTCAGAGAGGACGAAGCAGCGGCCGAGCATACTCCGGAAGAGTATACGCAATATCTGGATCCGAAGTATGCGGAACAATTGATGTCAGAGAGTCTGGCTACGAGCGGAGAACCGGAAGCAACTCCGCGGAAGGGGCCGGGCAGCGAGTCGCCTGAAGAAGTGGCGAGCACAACGCTCAGCGAACACTAATTCCCTTTCCAAGTAATCTTAACGGGCGGCCGGCCGGAAGAGGTCTGGTCGCCCGATGTGCGTATACGAAACGTGTATAAGAGGATAGAAGTCAGAGGAGTAGATGGCTGAAATTACACCAGAGCTAGTGAAGAAGCTGCGCGAGAGGACAGGCGCGGGCGTTATGGATTGCAAGCGGGCGCTGGTAGAGGCAAATGGAGATCTCGGACAGGCGGAGATTGTTCTCCGAAAACAAGGCATCGCGGCCGCGACCAGGAAGGAAAGCCGCTCGACGAAGCAAGGATTGATCGGTTCATTCATCAGCCCGGATGCCAAATTGGGCGCGCTTGTAGAGGTGAATTGCGAGTCGGACTTCGTGGCGCGGACGGAAGATTTCCAGACATTGCCCGCGGATGTTGCGGCACATATTGCAGAAACCAAGCCGAAATTCGTGCGGCTGGAGGAGGTCACCGAAGCAGAGCGCGCAAATCTTCGCGACCATCAGGTGCTGTACCAACAGAGATTCGCAAGTGATCAAAGCACGACAGTTGGAGAGTTGGTAAAAACGAAAATCGCGAAGCTGGGCGAGAACATTGCCGTTTCGCGGTTCGTTGTTTTCCAAGTAAACGGCAGTGGCGTCATCGGAAATTACATTCATACGGGTGGGCAAATCGGAGTGCTGCTCGAAGTGGATACTTCAACGCATGATGTGACTCAGAAACCAGAGTTTTCGACATTGGTACGTGACATCGCCATGCAGATCGCGGCGGCTGCGCCGCAATGCGTCAGCAAGGAGGATGTCGCGAAGGATCTTCTGGAGAAGGAACGCGATATTCAGCGTGAGCGCGCGCGTGGCGAGGGCAAACCGGAGAAGATGGTCGAGAAGATCGTGGAAGGCCGAATGAGCAAATTTTACGAAGAAGTATGCTTACTCGAGCAGCCATTCATCCGCGATAACACTATATCAATTGGGGATCTCATTCGAACAGCGGCCGCGAAGCTCGGAGGCACTATCAACGTAGCTCGCTTTGCACGCTACAAAGTAGGTGACGCAATGGATGCGCCTGGGGTGCAAGAAAGCCCACTTCCAGTGACCGCCTGAAACCGCTCACCTCCTTCGGAGCTCTGGTCGGTGGCGATTCAACACTGCTAAAGGAACTGAATGGCACAGTATCGACGAGTACTCCTAAAAATCAGCGGCGAGGCACTGGCCGGGCCAAATTCTTTCGGGCTGGATGCTGACCGGGTGATGGCGGTGGCCGGTGAGGTTGCGGAAGTAGCTCGGGCGGGTGTGCAGATCGGACTGGTGGTCGGCGGCGGTAATATCTTTCGGGGAGTGGCGGCGGCGGCACACAGCATGGACCGCGTCACAGGCGACCACATGGGTATGTTGGCGACGGTGATCAACGCGCTGGCATTCCAGGATGCTCTGGAACGACAGGGTATTCCTACGCGAGTGATGACGGCGATTGAAATGCCCCAAGTCGCCGAGCCATATATACGACGGCGCGCCATCCGGCATCTGGAGAAAGGCCGTGCGGTGCTCTTTGCGGCAGGAACTTCAAACCCGTACTTCTCAACCGATACAGCCGCTACTTTGCGAGGGCTGGAGATCCACGCGGAGATCATTGCGAAGGGGACCAGCGTGGATGGAGTGTACGACAAGGACCCGAAGAAACATGGGAACGCTGTTAAATACCCGGAGGTGAGCTACACAGAGGTATTATCTAAGGACTTGGCTGTGATGGACGCCTCAGCAGTGGCTATGTGTAGAGATAACGATATGCCGATTACAGTCTTCGATCTGAACGTGAAGGGCAATATAATGCGAATGGCAATGGGCGAAACTATCGGAACAATCATTCGACAATCACAAACAATCGAGATATGAAACAAGAACAGCAAGCCGGCGTAGAAGCAAGTACATTTCGAAACATAAAGGAAGTGGAAGCGAACGCGCGAACGCGCATGGAAAAAGTGTTTGTGGAATTACAGCACGAAATGGCGCATATCCGGACGGGGCGCGCCTCGATCAGCCTACTTGATAACATCCGCGTTGATTACTACGGGTCGCCTGTCCCTCTCAATCAAGTGGCGCAGCTTCACGTTCCCGAGCCCGCGATGATCACAGTGCAGCCTTGGGATACTTCAATGATGGGAGTGATCGAGAAGGGAATACGCAATGCTGACCTGGGGTTGAATCCTTCGAATGACGGAAAGATTGTGCGTGTGCCGATTCCACCGCTGACGGAAGAGCGCAGACGGGACCTGGCGAAGAAACTTAGCCACATCGCGGAAGAGCGCCGTGTCGGGCTGCGAAACATCCGGCGCGAGGCGAACGAACAATTGAAGAAGATGCTGAAGGACAAAGCGATCAGCGAAGACGATGAGCGGCAAGCGCTCGACGCCATTCAGAAGCTGACCGATAGCCAGATTACGAAGATCGATCAGGCCGCCAAGGCGAAAGAGAAAGAGATTCTGGAGTTCAAATAGGCTGCGCGTTGTACACGGCGTGATCGGCGCGAAAGCGCGTTTATGAAGTACGACGCAATCATCATCGGCTCAGGGCAGGGCGGCAATCCGCTAGCGCAACGCCTGGCGAGTCGTGGTCAGAGCGTCGCACTCGTCGAATCGAATCATCTTGGCGGAACCTGCATTAATACAGGTTGCACGCCGACAAAGGCAATGGTCGCCAGTGCGCAGGTTGCTCACTACGTGCGGAATGCCGGCCTGTGGGGAGTACACGCGAGCAATGTAGGAATAGATCTTCCGGCGATCTTGGAACGGAAGAACAAGATCGTTGAGGAGTTTCGGTCGGGCTGGCAAAAAAGCATCGACAAGCAGAGTAATTGGCATCTCTATCGAGGCAGAGCGCGCTTCATCGGCCCAAAGCAGATTCAAGTTGAAAAGGAAGCGCTGGAAGCCGATAACATTTTTATCGATACCGGGGCGAGTCCCACGATCCCACGCATACCAGGTTTAAATTCGATTCCCTACCTGACCAATGTGAGCCTGCTGGAATTGCGCGAACTGCCGAAACACATGCTGGTCCTCGGGGGCGGATACGTTGGTTTGGAGTTCGGCCAGATGTTCCGTCGGTTTGGCGGCACAGTGACCATCGTCCAACGCTCTGCGAGAATTTTGCCGAACGAAGATGATGACATCACGACTGAGCTGCAGCACAGTCTTGAAGCTGAAGGGATCGAGGTTCTTCTAAATGCGCAGGCTACTGAAGTCGGCCGGGGCAAAAACAACGAAATCACGGTTAAGGTGCAAGATCCGAGCGGTCCTCAGACCTTATCCGGATCGCACCTGCTGGTCGCGACCGGCCGTACACCGAACACGCGAGATCTTGATCTCGACAAAGCAGGCGTCAGGATGGACGAGAAGGGCTTTATTGTGGTCAACGAGCGGCTGGAGACCAGTGCGCCTGGCATCTGGGCCTTAGGCGACGTGAATGGTGGACCAGCGTTTACACACATCTCTTACAACGATTTTCAGATCGTGTACGGCAACTTGATTGAAGGCAAGAATCTCAGCACAAGTTCGCGTCTGGTTCCTTATGCCGTTTATACCGACCCGCAACTTGGAAGGGTGGGACTGACGGAGAAAGCGGCTCGCGCTTCTGGCTACAAGCTCAAAATCGGAAAGATCGAGATGAGCCATGTAGCGCGCGCAGTTGAAAGAGCAGAGACGCGAGGCCTCATGAAGGTTGTCATCGATGCCGCGACAGATCACATTCTAGGCGCAGCAATCCTCTCGGCCGAAGGAGGCGAATTGGTTCAGATCCTCAGTACGCTGATGCTGGCGGAAAAACCATACACTCTGTTGAAAGGCGCGATTTATATTCACCCGACGCTGACGGAAGGCTTCTTCGGTTTGATGGAGAGCGTCAAGCCCGTCGACTGATCATGCGCCTTGTCCTCTTCATTGGTTTCATACTGAGTCAATGTCTCGTTAGCGGAGCAAATTCCGGATATGATCCCCGCTATTTTTCAGAAATGCGGTACCGCCTCATCGGCCCATTTCGTGGCGGCCGCACAGTAGCCATCAGTGGCGTTGTGCAACAGCCAAATCTGTACTATATGGCGCCAAATAACGGAGGCGTGTGGAAAAGTACGGATTACGGGCATACGTGGGAGCCTATTTTCGATGGCCAGGACACCGGGTCAATTGGCGCGCTTGCTGTAGCCCCTTCCGATTCCAACGTTCTTTATGTCGGCAGCGGCGAAGGCCTGCAGCGGCCGGATCTTTCGGTCGGCGATGGCGTGTACAAATCGACAGATGCGGGTAAAACGTGGACGCATCTTGGGTTGCATGAGGGATACCAGATTGCATCGATCATCGTAGATCCACACGACCCGAATCGGCTTTTTGTTGCCGTGTTAGGGCATCCATATGGTCCAAACACGGAACGCGGTGTGTATAGATCGACGGACGGCGGCAAATCCTTTCAGCGCATCCTATATAAGGATGAGAATACCGGTGCAGTTGAAGTGGCATTCGATCCGGGCAACCCGGAAGTGATCTACGCTTCTTTGTGGGCCGCGCGTCAAGCGCCTTGGGAGATTGGAAACTCGTTTAACGGTCCGGGCAGCGGACTGTATAAATCGACGGATGGCGGGAACACCTGGCATCAGCTCACCCAAGGAGTTCCCACCATCGCACAGGGCCTGGGGCGAATCGGATTTGCAATCGCGCCAAGCGATCCAAAACGTGTTTACGCTTTGATGGACACGTCACCTGAATACGGGGGCTTGTATCGTTCCGATGATGCGGGTGAGGCCTGGTCCAAGATCAATAATGAAGGGCGTCTGTGGGGTCGCGGATCTGATTTCGCGTGTGTGCAAGTCGACCCGAAGGACGAAAATAAAGTTTATATTGCGAACACCACAACCTATCGTTCAATCGACGGTGGCCATACATTCGTAGGCATCAAAGGCGCACCGGGTGGGGACGATTATCACAGCATTTGGATCAATCCACAACTTCCTGACATCATCTTCCTTGGAGCTGACCAAGGGGCAACGCTGAGCGTCAATGGAGGACAGACCTGGAGCTCCTGGTACAACCAGCCGACCGCGCAGTTCTTTCACGTAATCACAGACAACCGTTTTCCGTATTGGGTTTATGGCGGGCAGCAAGAAAGCGGATCAGTTGGAATTGAAAGCAGAAGCGATGACGGATCCATAAGCTTCCGCAACTGGCGTCCTGTTGGGGTTGAAGAGTATGGCTACATTGCGCCCGATCCTCTGAACCCAAACCTTATCTATGGGGGTAAGGCAACCCGCTTCAATTGGGTGACCGGCGATGTGCGGGATATCAGCCCTCAAGTGATTCCCGGCAAATATCGCTTTGTGCGGACGATGCCACTGCTGTTTTCGCCGGTTGACCTGCATACTCTATTTCTCGGATCGAACGTTCTCTTCAAAACCTCAAACGGAGGCGACAGTTGGCAGGTCATCAGCCCCGATCTCACACGCAAGCGGTGGGAGATGCCGTCAGTCATCCAGGCGTTTGAATCGCAAGATCCGGAAAAGGGGCAACACCGCGGCGTGATTTACACCGTTGCACCTTCGCCGAAGGACGCAAACCTGATCTGGGCCGGCACGGACGATGGGCTTATTCATGTGACGCACGACGGCGGGAAGAACTGGGAGAACGTGACGCCTGCAGGCCTGACGCCCTGGAGCAAAGTGTCGTTAATAGACGCTTCGCACTTCGACAGCGGAACCGTATATGCAGCGGTCAATCGGTTTCGACTCGATGATCTGAAGCCACATATTTACCGCACACGCAATGGAGGCAAGACTTGGAAAGAAATTGTTGACGGCCTTCCAGAGCGAGCGGTTGTGAATGCCGTTCGCGAAGATCCCACGCGGAAGGGATTGCTATTTGCAGGAACGGAAATCGGAGTATTCGTCTCTTTTGACGATGGTGATCAGTGGCAACCAATGCAGTTGAATCTGCCCGTCACATCTGTGCGGGACTTGGTAATTCACGAAGACGATCTCGTGGTTGGAACACATGGGAGATCTTTCTGGATTCTGGACGATGTCACACCGCTGCGTCAGTTAAAACAGAAAATCTCAGAGTCGAAGGCGTTCTTGTTCGCGCCCGAAAGTGCGATTCGTTGGCGCTGGAATCGCAACACCGATACGCCACTTCCGCCCGAGGAGCCAGTGGGGCAGAATCCTCCCGACGGCGCGGTCATTGATTACAGTATTGGCGATTCCAGCATTGGAGCGGGAAGCGGACCTGTGACGCTGGCGATCTACGATTCCAAGGATCGGCTCGTGCGCCGCTACTCAAGCGAGGAGAAGCCCGAGAAGACCGATGCGGAGTTACAAAACGAGCTAACTATTCCTATTTATTGGGTGCGGCCGCCCAGGATTCTATCGGGCGCAGCAGGAATGCATAGGTTTGTTTGGGACCTGCGCTACTCGCCGCCAAAAGCGCTGCATCATGAATATCCGATTGCGGCGATCAATCGGGATACTCCCCGCACGCCGCTCGGGCCATGGGTGTTGCCGGGTGCCTACACGATCAAGCTGACTGCAGCGGGAAAGAGCCATTCGCAACCTTTGACAGTGGTCATGGATCCCCGAACCCAGACTCCGCCCGAGGAGTTACAAAAGCAACTCACGCTGTCATCGAGATTATCGAACATGATGGGAGAGGATTACGATGCGCTGTCGCAGGTCCGGGCTTTGCGTGAGCACGTCCGGAATTTGGAGGAAAAGCAAACCGGCAATTTGAAGAATGCTCTCGAAAGCTTCGGAAAACAGCTATTGACTCTGGAAGGCGAAGGCAGTTTGGGATCCCAAGGGCGGGCTGATCAATCGCAAAGGAGCCTGAGTGTTCTGAACGATGAACTTGCGCGGGTACTTGAAATCGTTCAGGGCTCTGATAATGGACCGACGACTCAGGCCATAGCCGCCGTGGAAGATTTGCAGAAGAGTCTTCAAGAGCAGCTGAGTACTTGGAATCAGCTTAAGACGCAGAAACTCAATCAGCTCAATGAGCAATTACGGAGAGCTCGCGCAACTGAGATTAAGCTCGGCACCGTCAAGCCTGCTCCATAGCCGGAGCCGCGCGCAACGAAGCTCCGTTACCTGAAACCATTTGCACCTTGATCAGTGGCATGCCCACGACTTCGTAGATTCCGGAAGCAACGCCGATGCCTGCACGATCGAAATGCCTTGTCTCCGCATTTACACCAACCAGCTTGACGCCAAACAGTTGCAGGGCTTGCAATCATCCGAATTGTTCAGTCTTGCCTTTCAGAATGGAACTGATACGTCTCGCAGCATAGCCGCAACCAAGGTTAAGGGCTGAGTCATGAGGTCCCGGCCCAGGGTTGCCTGAAAACCCGTCTGCGGCCATAGCTGGCACTTGTCGCGTGATTCGCGAAGTAAAAGAAATTAACGCGAACAGTAGTCTCATTTGCCCTTAAATCCCACTCCTTTCATCGGGCTTACGAAGTCTCACCGTTTGCCAAGCCGCTTGCGAATCGCTGCCGGGACTCTTACTTCGCTTTTTCCCACACAATCTTCCATCGATCCACAGTCTGGTCCTCGTCCGGCGGTTGCTTTCCAGAAAATATCAAACGGTCCCTTCAAATCGATAGGGCCGTCGCTGTTTCGTGCCCACAAAGCCTTGGTCTGAAGCTAATTCGGGATAGTGCCACATGATGTGGCTCGCTTCGTCGATCTCAAACCGTCCGCAATATGCTGTCATGCCCTCAATAGCGGCTATCTTTTGCGCTGCGGTCGGCGGATCATCCCACTTCGGACGATCTGGATTGGTCAATTCGGCGCACATGTGTCCATCGGCTGCATACATTAGATACCCCACGCCATGCGGCCCCACCTCTTTGTACGCGCGAGACGTGCCATCCTTTAACTCTTCTTCGGTGGATACCAACTTCCATGTGCCCAGAAATTGACTTTGTGCGCTGGCAGTTCGGTGAGAATGTTCGGTTGTAGAATATCGAGCCACTGCAAGCGCGGCCGGAATCAGTAGAAATCCCGTGAAGGCGACGCAAAGTCTATTTCATGTCTTTTCTCCCAAAATATTGGCCAAGCCATGTCGTTTCTATGGACCAAATCAGCGTCTTCACAGAGGCCAGCGCGAAACTGCCGAACTATGAGCCGCTACGTGCTTCCACTCATCACCCAGTTTCACAAAAGTATCCGTTGTAATTATGGTGCGGGAGCGCCGCCGACCGTTCAGTAGCGCGTCATACTTCTCCGTGTAGGTGGCTATTGCCGTGTTCCCGTAGACTCGAACTTTGATGTCCGATAGAGTTTCGCTCAATGTAGTGTATTTTGCCTTATCGGTGAAATCGGAAATCAATTCCGCTTTGGTTTGGAACTCACCGTTGCTCATACCGTCGCTCCAATCATCGGCCAGGCCTTTTTGATAAAAAGATACGTCGCCTGCAAGGTCGGCAGCAGCAGCTTCGTGTTCCCACTCTGTGATCAGCGCGACAGTGTTTCGCTCTTCGGGATTCTCAAGTTTGCGGGAGGAAGCAGCGAACGCGAACGCTACCGAAACGATAAACAGCCCAGATCTGATGTACGCCATAGCCATCTTGTCGCATCCAAGTCGCTACCACTCTGTAAGCATCCTAACGGAGTTCCTATTAATCTGTTTAGGGATGCGGCACTTAGGCGTCTTGAAAAACCTGAATTCGCAAAAGTCGTTATACAAAGCGCGTCCGCGCCACTAAATTGAACGATTCGTGCCAGGTAGACTCGGCACCCGCGATGCGCTTTACGTTTCGTGTAAAGTTATACTGCACTCCGTCTTATCTACGAGGGACCGCCATGAAGCGAATCATCGTTGCCGTTGTGCTCGTTGTTTGGCTACAAATGCCAGCCCCGGCCAGTTCCGCTCCCGCCGCTTCGTCCAACCCGAAAGTAAGGGCTATCACTGGTTTCATTCGACTCGACAAAGCGACGTACAAAAAGCAAATTGCCGATGCCCTCGCCGTGTTGCGGAAAGCAAAAGCCGAATTCGAGTCATCCGGTTACGAAGTAGAGACGGTGCGCCTGACAACTCAGCCGCTGGCGGAACTCGTCACTGGAATGTCGGAGGACGAGGCGTTGGCCTTTCTTGCGAAGCTCGATGAACTCTCCGTAAAAGAGGATTTTCTGCCGAACGTAGGACCGGGGATGCTGCATGACACCGATGATCCTGCCATGATGCACCTTCTCGAAAGAGTGCATTCGACCCTCCCGAACATCGAGGCCAGCGCAATCATTGCCGATGAATCTGGAATTCATTGGAAGACAATTCGTCGTACTGCCGAACTTGTGAAATATGTGAGCGAGCACAGTGAACACAGCCAAGGAACTATCAACTTCACCGCTACCGCCATGCTGAAGCCGTTTGCGCCATTCTTCCCGGGTTCATATCACACCGGCGCAGGCAGACAATTCACCATTGGCTTCGAAGGAGCTAACGTTGTTCACGACGTTTTCGCCAAAGACAAAGGAAACGCCGAAGCCGCCATTGTCGACCTGACCGCTGCGCTCACAAAACATGCATCGGTGGCCGCGGCCGTGGGCAAGAAGGTGGCAGCGGTAACTGGCTGGGAGTATCTTGGAGTTGACCCTACGCCCGCACCTCAGGGGGACATATCTATTGCCGCGGCCATCGAAGCTTTTACGGGCGTGAAGGTTGGCTCCAGCGGAACCCTCACTGCAGCACGCATTATCACCACCGCCATAAAAGCCGTGCCGGAGAAGCAGGTCGGTTACTCCGGATTAATGGTGCCCGTCCTGGAAGACAAACTGTTGTCGAAACGGTGGGCCGAGTCCGCTTACAACATCGACTCATTGCTTGCCTACTCGGCAGTTTGCGGCACCGGGCTGGATACGATCCCTCTTCCGGGCGATACCAGCACTGAGCAGATGGAACGCATGCTCAGCGATGTTGCTTCTCTAGCGGTGAAGTGGAACAAGCCACTTTCAGCACGGCTGCAGCCTGTTCACAACAAGAAGCCGGGCGATCAAACCGAATTCCAAGCCCCGGATCTCTTTAACACCACGTTGCATTCCCTGCCCTAGTTATTAGCCGCTTCCTTTATGGCGTTGCTGCAATCGGCGCGTTCCCTTCTGGCTGGTGCCTGAACAGCAAAGCGGAAAACGGTCTGCCATTCGACCATCAGGCCACACGCTGAGATCCAACCCCGTGGCACCACTGGAATTCTCTCGATTCCTTCAGTGATGAAAACAACAAATTCGGATGGTTGTAGGGTATGCGGAAATTGCTGAAGGAAAAGGGCTTTGGTTGCAGAGCGTGATTAGGACCTAAGAGTTGAATCATGTTTCCCATTCAATACCTTTGACTACATGCTAGCTATCGGGAACAGCCGGAAAATAACGCTCACTCATCTTGCGCAGAAACGCAATCGATTCGGCCATTTCGTCCATTCCATTCATCCCATCTTCAATGCTGACCCAACCTTCGTATCCATGTTCCGCAAGAATGCGAAAGATGGAATCGTAATCATTTAATCCTTTACCTGTGATGCCATGACGGAGGCTTGCTGAATAGCCCAGTGCGCCGTCGGTCTGGCGGAGCTGCTCGAGAGTCGTGCCTTCCGCTAGATAACGGTCACTAGCGTGCATGCTGACGACGCGATCGGCGACCGTCCGCAATAGCTCAAGGGGATCGTCACCTGCGACGATTGCGTTTGAAGGATCATACTGTACGCCGAAGTGCTCGCGGTCGGAAATGGCTTCGAGTATTTGAACAAATCGGCTCATTTGCAGAGCGAACTCCGGGTATATCCAAAATCCGTCTTTGTAGTGGTTCTCTAGACCGAGCACGATATCGTGCTCTCTCGCGACGGGCAGCAGTTCCTGAATTGCACGGACGACCCATGCTTTTCCTTCTTCCCAGCTCACCTCGGGATAGCGTTGCCCAGTGAGCACGCGGCAGACGGCGCGTGCGCCACCTAAACGACGGGTGATACGAATCATCTCGGCTTCGCGCGCAATTTCTGATTTCCGTTTGTCCGGATCGGGGCTAGTGAAATCAGGAGAACAGCACAGCATAGGCATCGCAAAATCCGCTGCATGCAGTGTCTCTCCAATGCGGTCGATGTACTCGTTATCCAGACTCGCGAAAAAACCGTCGTACATCTCAAGTCCATCCGCGTCGAGCTGCTTTGCCATTTCGATCCAGTCGAACACAGACATGCCGCCATTCGCGATTTGCTCCAGGTAGCATTTCGGAAAGGCTGAGATCTTCAGAGGCATCAAGGGGTCAGGACGGCCTTCACGAGTTCACCGCGTTCCATTTTCTCGAAACAGTCCAACCATTCCGAAAGCGGAGCTACTTGACTGATGACCGGTTCGAGCTTGATCTGACCGGAAACAATCATCGAGATTACCCGTTCCCAAACCGGCCAGTTGTGGGAAAAGCTGCCCTGGATAGTCACGTTTTTCTGTACGGCCGGATCGAGACTGAATCCGATGGGCTGCGGACCCCAACCCACCTTAACGATTTGTCCCGCGGGCCGGACCGCTTGCATCGCTAGTTGCAGGGCAGCCGAAGCACCGGAAGCGTCGACGACCATGTCGACCCCGAGACCGTCGCCGAGCTGCGCAATGTATTCGTCAACACTTTCTTCGAGCGTTATAGCACCCAACTCGCGAGCGACGCTGAATCGCAAACGATCGCGCAACAGGCCAGCTACAATCACCCGTCCTGCACCGCTGAGCTTTGCCATCAGAGCGCACAGCAAGCCGATCGGTCCCGGGCCGATGACTAAAACGTTGTCTCCCGGCCGCACCCTGCCGTTGACGCACACCGCGTTG
Organism: Bryobacteraceae bacterium; assembly: GCA_051003475.1. Lineage (GTDB taxonomy): Bacteria > Acidobacteriota > Terriglobia > Bryobacterales > Bryobacteraceae > Bog-105. The sequence continues at coordinate 3,825 of JBPCLH010000229.1, read as the reverse complement.
TAGGCAACGCAGCAGGGTTCAGTGAGAGCGGCCTCGTGAAAGCTGAGGTTTTCCGGAATGCGATGAAGACACCGCTCGGGCACCCGGACGTAGTTCGTCATTGCGCCGTCTACTCCATATCCGAACCCGCGGCGGGCCGGATCGAGATTATAAAGGCCACTTCGGCTCAGCGGGGACGACTCATCGATCACCGCCGCAGTTTCGCTCACGGCGCGGTCGCCTTCTTTGAAATTCGAAACTCGAACACCAGCCTTAGCAACGGTACCGGCGAACTCATGGCCCAGAATGCAGGGATAATTGACTGGCCAGCTAGCGGAGCCCCGCCACTGATGGAGATCGCTGCCGCAGACACTCACGGCGCCAACTCGCAGAAGCACTTCGCGGTCATTAATCTCGGGTACGGGCACGTCCCGCAGCTCAACGGAAAAAGGTTCCCGGCCGTAGTTGACCACTGCTGGCATTGATTTGCTCATGCCACACGCTCGTTACCCACCGGCACGTCGCCATAGGCATGCACTTTTTCGCAAATTAGACGCAATATGCCTTCGAGGTCAGAACTCGCGGTCCGGAACGCATGCGCATCAATCGCCAGAGGAGCGCCGATCACAACCAGCGGGGCTCCATAGCTGGGCGTTTCGATAGCCTGCTCGAGAGTAAGACCGCCGACCGCCTGCACCGGAACGGACACGGCCTCGACCACTTCGTGCAAACGATCCAGTGGGGTGGGCGCGCTAAGACCCCGCTCGCGCCGAAGCGTCCTCATATCGAAACCGATGTGGTGAATGACGTAATCGCAGCCGAGTTCTTCCAGTTGTTTGGCGCCCTGAACGGGATCGGCCATGGCCATGTTATCTCCCATCACCTTCACCCCGAAATCGCTGCCGGCTTTCACGACAAGCTCCACTGTTTCCGCGTGGGCTTGCCCCATGACAACGACCATACTAGCGCCCGCTTTGGCCATGATTTCGGCCTCCAACCACCCGCCGTCCATGGTCTTGAGATCCGCCACAATCGGTATCTCCGGATACCGGGCGCGCAGTTCCCGGACGGCGCGCATGCCTTCCGCGATGATGAGCGGGGTGCCAACTTCGAGCCAATCGACCCCTGCCTGAAACGCCAGCTCGGCCGTTCGCAGTGCCTCGCTCAAATCTGTCAAATCGAGTGAGAGTTGTACGATCGCTTTCATAATTCAAAGATTTGCATAAAAAGGCCTTCTCACAACGTTTGGGAAAGGCCGCGATTTCCAGAAGAATGAATGAGATAAGTAGCCCAAGGGCGGCACCGCAGTCTAGTGGTATCGTTTTCGACCAATTAACTTTCAGACGAGGTAAGCTAACGTTCTTCGATTACCCGCCGATGCGTAGTGTAGCGGTATGAGTTTCGATCCATCAGCACGCGAAGACGAACGGGGGAGCTCTTTCATCGAGTTTCTACTTGTATTTCCGATGCTCTTTTTCCTGTTTATCGGAGCTTTCGACATGGGCTTCCTTTGCTACGCCTTCATCGGAACACAAAATGCCGCGCGGGTTGCCGCCCTTTATATGTCTTCGCCGACTGCTGGTGCAACGACTGCTTGCGCGTATATAAGAACAGAACTTTCGAAGATGCCGAACAGCTCTCAATTTCCCAGCAGCTGCAGCGCGCTTCCGCTCCTAGTCACAATTGGGCCACAAACGACTGGTCCGGACGGACAGTCGGCCAGAACTGTGACGGTCTCGTATCGGACTATGCAATTGCCTGCGATCCCGATTCCCGGCTTCGCCCGGCAATTTACGATAACGCGCTCGGTCCAAATGAGAGCCAGGACATGAAAATTCGAAGAACGCGGCGGAATGAAAAGGGCAACAACCTGATCGAATTCACGCTGGTCGGCATTCCTCTCGTTCTCATTCTCATCTCCCTGATCGAGATGTGTTTCGCCATGTGGAGCTATCACACGTTGGCCTATGCGGTCCGGGAAGGCGCACGTTACGCGTCAACGAAGGGAAAGGGCTGCACTCTTGGGACGAATACTTGCAGTGTGACGGTTGCTGACGTCGCGCAGCAAGTAGCCAGTGCGGGCACAGGCTTGATCCCCAGCCTGCTGAACATCGATCTCGTCTCCGCGGATGGCAATGTTCCATGCCATCCAATTACAAATTGTTACTCAACGACTACCGTTTGGCCGCCGAATTCCTTTTCGGCGAATGTGCCCGGGTCCATCATATCTGTTTCGGGCACCTACCCGGTCCAAACCAATCTTGTGATCATGTTTTTTCCCCAGACAGGCAGCTCACAAGTGAGCGCGGTCACACTGCCGGCCTCAAGCCAGCAGATTATGCAGTTTTAGGAGATCACGGCATGCATAGCTCACAAAATAATCAGCGCGGATCGGCGTTCCTCATGATAATGCTGATGGCCGTTCCGATGTTCGTCTCAGTAGGCTTGGTGGTCGACGTCGGCTGGGCTTACTACACGAGACAAGCCGTTCATGCCGCAGCGGAAGCTGCCGCGCTCGCCGCTGTGCAGTCCGCATTGGACGGAATTAAAGCAGGAGGCACCTACACTTGTGGATCGCAAGCTTTAGCGTGCCAGAGCGCGACGGCCTGCCCAGCAAGCATACCGAGCCCAACTACCAGCAACCTTCAGAATGGATGTGCGTATGCTATTGCGAACGGATTTACGAACGGCGGGCCGCATGGCCAAATAGTGACAATCGCGGCGAACACAACCAGCCCTCTTAATGGAATAAACGTCAACTATTGGGTAACAGCACACATCGCGCAGCAGAATCCACTTACCTTCGGAGCAGTTCTGGGGGGCAGCTTCTTGGACGTAGGCGCAACCGCCACCGCGGCCGCCGTGAACATACTGGGGCCGAACTGTTTGGTCGCGCTCAATTCTTCGGCGAACGGGGCTTTGAGCCTGACCGGCCATGTGACTCTGGCGGCAGAAAACTGTGGGGTTGCGGTGGACTCAAACTCGTCATCTGCGCTCAAGATGATCGGAAGTTCCACCTTGACTGCAGGCTCGATTTCACTTGTGGGCGGATCCAGTGGAAGCGGCATGAGTCCCACGCCGACGACCGGCGTTGCCTCCTTTGGCGATCCGTTGGAAGGAGTCCCGGCACCGGCAGTGCCTAGCGGATGCACACACCCCGCCCCGACCGTAGGTGCGTCCACGACTTACTACCCTGGAAACTATTGTGGCGGACTCAGCTTCGGCGGGGGTGGCGATGCCATTTTTAGCCCCGGAACATACTTTCTCGTGGGTGGCGGCTTATCGGTTGCGGGAAACGCTACTCTAACCGGGTCGGGTGTCACTTTCTACAACACGTTCAACGCCACCTATGCGTTTGCTCCCATCTCGTTGGTAGGAACTGGTACCCTGACGCTATCCGCCCCAACAACCGGTTCGCTGCAGGGGATGCTGTTCTTTGAGGATCGGAACGCTCCAACCGGTAACACAAATAGCATTGTAGGGAACTCGGGTCTCACCCTGGCGGGAGCGATTTACTCTCCGAAGAATGAACTTTCATTCTCAGGAGACGCTGGCAGCGAGCAAATTATGATTGTTGCAGACACGGTCACCATGAACGGTAACGTTCATCTCGATCTGAATCCAGTCTCGGCAACCCCCATAACGCCCCAAATAAGCTCCGCTCTCATAGGGTAACGGTATGTTAACGGGGGCGTCGCACGCCATTCGGCGCAGTTGCCTGTCCGACCTGAGACATAGGTAACAGAACGTTCCGGACACATGGTTTACACTTTTGGCCTTTTAGGAGGCAGAAGGAGGGATGCCATGGAAGGAAAGTTCTGTGATGGACGAACGGATAAGGTTCGT
>JBPCLH010000228.1:0-3712 GCA_051003475.1 Bryobacteraceae bacterium | reverse complement strand
TCACGATATGGTACGGTTTCTTCACGGCGGTGGTGTCCTTTCCAAGGATTGTTTTTGGCGAATCGATTCTAACGAACCGGCCGCCACCGCCGCCTCTAGCCTTCAACTAAGCCTGGGACACCCTCTTCGCGAAAACGAAGAATGTCAGTTGCCCAGAATTGAAGAGGTCTATCCAGCCCTGACTCAATGGGGCTTTAGCGGCATTAGTGGCTACGACAAAATGTCCTGGAACAACAACATTTGTGCTGGGCGTCGTGTCGTATATGTATTCCCGGTCTGGATTTACCGGAAAGTGTGGATATGGACCCTCTCGAACGGCAGTCAAATCGACACGTGCTGGCCTTCTCCCGCTATTCATGAAGGAGAGCGTATAAGAGGGCGTTTTGCCAAGATCGAAGCTTGCTACGGAAATAGAAGCGGCCATCCATGGCCGATCCGCTTGGATGACGTTGGCGTTTGCTACCTCGGTAGCTTTGGCAAGTCGATTGGCCGCAGAAGCCTGAAGATTCAACTCTTCGACAGCACTGCCAATTCTGGCATTTAAGCTAACGGCGCTTTTAGCAAATTGATCGGCCGCGGTTGCCTGTGCTTGTGCGGCAATGGCCAGTGCGTGAGTGTCTATCGATCCGGCTTTCATCTCTTGCAATTGACCACTCATGGCGAGCCATTGCAGGATGGCCACAACCACCGAACACAGTCCAAAGAACGCAATAGCACCGGTGAGCCATATCATCCATCTTTCACCGCGACGAATACGGTCTTCGAGCGCTGTTATCTGGGCCTGCTGGCTTTGTTTGCCTTCGGTCTTTGCGTGTTGGCCAGTTACGTTATCTGGAGGTGCTGGAATCTCAGTGGCGTCGTGGGGGCTTTCAGCCTGTACGTGCTTGCCGCTTTTCTGATCTTCCATGTAGCGAGATTGTCGTTATTTCAGCATCCCTAACAGCTCAAGCACTACTACCTTACCTGCGACCCAGCGGATCAAAGCCTAACGCTGGCCCGTAGTGCGCATCATCCTGGTAGTTCGGCTTGTCCGGCTTCTCATCAAGCAGCTTTACTATATCGGCAACGTCCCACACACGATCCGGAATCCCAACGGCCATCGCACGCAAATGTGAAGAGGTTGGTGGATGCGAACTAAGGGTAATGAAGTGCAGGCTGATCGCTGCAATGTGATTTTCTAGGTTCCTGCTGAAGTCATTCGTAAGCCGAATGAATCGCGCATGTGCAGTCCCGTCTAATTTAGATACGTCGAGGGTGCCCTCGTAGTTTGGCAACAGAGTTACAAATCCGAAGGGGTGAAATGGAAAACTTTTGCGAGACGGGCTATCATTTTTGGGCCGATCTCTTCTGAGCCGTGAAATGCCCAGGTTGCTTCGCCCCATTGTGGGTGCTGCATCTGTTTATGCGAAGATCCTTTTTCGGCCTTCACAGTCCACCCGATTCGTAGGATTGCGGCAAATACTCGGCGGGCCTTGCTGCTAGGCCAAGCGCTCACGCAGAACCGAATGATACGCGGGACGTGGCAATCTTACTTTTGTCGATCCGATCAGCGATCACCCTGAATGCGATAGCCTCGGCGTTCGCGATAGCCTCCTGTTTCGAACTGCCATAAGCCAGGACGCCCGGCAGGTCAACGACTTCGGCTATCCAGCGTCCGTCCACCTCTTGCTCGGTTTCGATTCTGTAGTCTAGTTCTGCCATATCTACTTCACTCAAAGCCCACGATGTACGGGCTTTTGGGGCGTCGTTACTTCTGATGTTTCGCAACCCGAAAGCAGATCTAAGTATCCCACTGACCAATGTCAACACACAATATCGCTTCCCGAAATGCAGTCGGTAATAGGATCGACGATTCTCACGGATCCAAATTATTACGAAGCCCAAACATTCACGGCGAAACTTCCTCCTAACTGTTTGCACCAGCAAGCCTGTAAACAGTTTGCTCATTTTGTGACCGCAGGATAGTTGAGCTAACGACCGAACCCGCGCGCAACGCAGTGCTTCCCAGCGAAACAATCTCCTACGAGGTACCCTCTAAATCAAAATGCCCAGAGTTCCGATAGCCACCTATCGGCTGCAACTGCATGCAGGCTTCGGCTTCGATGACGCCGCTGCGATTGCCGATTATCTTCATCAGCTCGGAATCTCTCACGTCTACAGCTCGCCCTATTTACAGGCCGCCCCCGGTAGTCAGCACGGCTATGACGTCGTAGATCATCACAAAGTGAACGAGGAACTGGGTGGAAGCGAGGCCCATGATCGATTTTCGAAAAGCCTTGGAGCATGCCATCTGGGGCAAGTCTTGGATATCGTTCCCAACCACATGGCCATCAGCGGCAGGCGCAATCGTTACTGGTGGGACGTGCTCGAAAATGGCCCCGCCAGCCGCTATGCCAACTATTTCGATATTGACTGGAAATCCCACGAAGAAAAACTCCGCAACAAGCTTCTGGTGCCGATCCTGGGCGACCATTACGGCCACGTTTTGTCGCGCGGAGAGATCAAAATTAAACGGCAGGGCGGGGAATTCTTCCTGCAATATTTCGAGCATGAACTTCCGTTAGCACCTAAATCGCTCCCGGCCATCATCGATCCTGCGGCCGCACAGTCCGGCTCAGATTATCTGGCCTTTCTTGGCGACTCGCTATCCGGCTTGCCTGACGCAACCTCGAAAAATCGCGCCAGCTTGGCCGAGCGGCATCGCGATAAAGAGGTAATTCGCGTCCTACTCGAGCGGCTCTTTGAAGAAGTGCCGTTCATTGCCCAAACTGTCGATTCCGTCCTCGAAAAGTTGGAAAACGACACAAACGCGCTTGACGACTTCCTGGAACATCAGAACTATCGCTTGTCGTACTGGCGCACATCACAGCAGGAGTTAGGCTACCGCCGCTTCTTTGATGTCAACACCCTCGTCGGCTTGCGCATGGAAAGTCCCCAAGTCTTTGCCGATACCCATGCCCTCATTCTTGGATGGCTTCGCGAGGGCGTGCTCGACGGCATACGAGTCGATCATCCCGATGGACTGCGTGATCCCAGCGAGTATTTCGAGCGGCTTCGCGAAGCCGCGGAAGACGTGTGGATTGTAGCCGAAAAGATTCTGGAGCCAGGTGAGTCCCTCCCGCGTGCCTGGCCCATTGATGGCACAACCGGCTACGATTACCTAAATCAAGTCGGCGGTCTTTTCGTGAACCCTGCAAATGCTGACGAGTTCACACACATATACTCCAGCTTCACGGGTGAGCCAACCGACTACTCGGCCATCTGCAGAGACAAGAAACACCGCGTGCTGCGTGATCTTCTGGGAAGCGATGTAAACCGGCTGACGTCACTGTTTTCTGAAATCTGCGAGTGCCACCGCGACCGCAGGGATTATACCCGTCACAGCATAACCCGAGCGATACGTGAGGTCATTGCCTGTTTCGCCGTATATCGGACTTACGTCATCCCCGACCGGAATGAGGTGACTCCGGAAGAGGAACGATACATCACGCACGCTATTGAGGCCGCAAAATTCAATCGTCCTGAAGTTGAGTCCGAGCTGTTCGAGTTCTTGTCTGACGTGCTTCTGTTGCGTGTGAGCGGAGCCATGGAATCTGAATTCGTATTACGCTTTCAGCAATTCACCGGTTCGGTGATGTCAACGGGTGTCGCAGACACCGCGCTTTATTGCTTTAACCGGCTAATCTCAGTCAGTGAAGTCGACTGCGATCCC
>JBPCLH010000227.1:0-5822 GCA_051003475.1 Bryobacteraceae bacterium | reverse complement strand
ATAGATCCATCTACGATCTGGAGATGGGTACAGCGTTACGCGCCGGAATTGAATGAGCGACTTCGCCGAGAGCTGAAGCCGACCAACGGTTCGTGGCGAACGGATGAGACCTATGTACGCGTCGCTGGGCGCTGGACCTATTTATATAGAGCCGTTGATTCCGCAGGCGCAACAATCGATTTCTTGCTTTCCGAGACCCGCGATCTGAGTAGTGCTCGGCGCTTCTTCCAGAAGGCGCTTGCCGCTCCTGGGCATCCTCGGCCGCGTGTAATCAATGTGGATGGAAACCCTTCCTACCCGACCGTTATCGAGGAGCTTAAACAAGAGCGTGCGCTTGGCAGGAGGTGCCGCTGTCGAGTCGTTCCTTATCTCAATAACATCGTCGAGCAGGATCACCGCTCGATTAAGCGACGGGTCAACGCTAGTCTGGGATTCCGTTCCTTTGATGGCGCACAACGCACGATTCAAGGCTACGAAGCAATGCACATGATTCGCAAAGGTCAGATTCGGTGGTTGTCAAAGGGCAATATCGCCCGCTCAAGTCCGGTTCATCAACGTCATCTTCGGCCTCGCTGCTGCTTAGCTACACGCAAATTCGCAAGCCCTTCGTTCTCTCGCTGATATTTGCAACACTTCCCTACATTCCGATGGCTACAGCTCTCGCATATTTTCGTTCTGGTGATGGCCTGGTCGTCGCCGCCGATGGCCTGACTACGCTTGTATCGTCGGAAGGGCGTGAAGTAACATCCAAGAAAACCCAGAAAATATTCCCAATCTGTGGTGCGGAGAGGGAAGTAGTTTGCTCCTTTTATGGCAGAACAAGCTTGTATGACAATAATCACGACAAGATTGCTTTCGACTTTACTTCAGCATTTGTTGAAGCAGCTAATGAGATCCAACTTAAACCTGTTCAGGGAGCAAGTGATCTATTGTCTCGGCTATGCCCGGTAGTTCAGCGAACAGTTGAAATGATCAGATGCGAGGGTAAGCTCAGCAAGTATCCAAGCCAAGGAAATCGAGGGAATCCGCATGAGCATCAGATAGTCACCGTCCACGTTGACGGCTATTTCTCAGGGTATCCGGCTCGTGCAGGAGAGGAGTTTTACCATTTCAATCAACAATTAAGGTATGACACGAACTCGCCGCATACTTTGAACTGCCCAAAAAAATATTGGAACGTTATACATGGCTCAAGCTATATCGGTGCATTGCTGTTCGATTCGAACGATGAGCGGCTTGCAAAGTTTCGGACAGATGCCTCTAAGAGAGTCGCTGCGAGTTTCAATGATTCCGACATCGACATAACGCTAGAGGATGCCATTGAAGCCGCACGGAATTACATTGAAGCGTGCTCAGACCCTATCGTCCGAGAGCTTGATATCGAGAACTGCCAGGGAATCGGTGGCCGCATGCATATCGCAACCATAACCCCGACGGGTGGTTTCAAATGGGCTCCTGGATATGAGCCGCTAACGTAAAGGAGCGAATGACACTTAACAAGTGATACGCTTAACGCCGCGTGTTCATCATCGAAATGCTATTGACGTTTGTGGCTCCGGGAATCGCGGCGATTGTCGCGATTGGGAGTCCGATGCGGAAAGCGGCGTGGTACGCAGTGACGGCCGCCATGGTTTTCTTAACTAGTATTGCTGTTAGCTTTGTTGTCGGGTTCGCGCAGGGTGTGAACGGCAATAACGGGCTTGGCCCCACGATAGGGCTATTCACGATGCTGATCGTAAATATCGCGATGATCGCAGCAGCAGCTAACACGGGTAAGAAGTGTCCGGCCTGCCAGTCCCGCATCCATCCGAAAGCTATTCGCTGTCCGAAATGTCAGGCAAATCTGGCTTGATCTGCGGCTCGATCTCAAAGCAGGACATCTCCTGCAAACAGAGCTGACGGATTGACAATAGTCACGTGAATCACCAAGAGCACGTCGTTGATATGCTCATGCGATTGTTGGGGGATAATCAAGCGGTCTGTCGTGACCCGATCTTTGAGGCGGACTTTCAACCGGGGTCGTTTGGATACCGGCCGAAGAAGTCAGCGCACGTTGCCATCCAGCGCGTCAAGCAAGCAATTCTGGAAGGCAAGACCTACGTGATCGATTTTGATTTGCGGTCCTACTTCGACACGGTGCGACATCATATCGTGCTGGAGAAGGTGGCGCGGCGGGTCGATGATGATGCGGTCTTGTGGCTCCTGAAATTGGTGCTGGACGCGTCAGGGAAGCAGGGGGTTCCGCAAGGCGGAGTGATTTCGCCACTGCTCAGTAACCTCTACCTCAACGAGGTGGATCGCATGCTGGAACGGGCGAAAGAAGTAAACTCGGCACAAGCGGTGGACGGCAGTCGAATATGCCCGTTTCGCCGATGATCTGGTGATCCTGGTAGATTCGCGGTCGCACCAGCAATGGCTACGGCAGGCGGTAGAGAAACGATTGCGGGAGGAGTTGGCAAAACTGCAGGTGGAGGTGAATGAGGAGAAGAGCCGTAAGGTGGAGCTACAGTGCGGTGAGAGCTTCGGATTTCTTGGCTTTGAGTTCCGTCGTGTCCAGAGTCACCGGGGACGATGGATGCCGCTGCTCGTGCCGAAAGGTACGAAGCGGACGGCTTTGCTTGCCAAGCTTAAAGAAATCTTCCGTGTCTCTCGATCTCAGCCTGTGAACGGAGTGATTGAGAAAATCAACCCGATTCTGAGAGGCTGGGTGAAATACTTCGCCGTAGGTAACGCTAGTCGGTGTTTCTCCTACATCCGAGACTGGCTAGAAAAGAAGATACGGCGCCATCTAGCCCGGGCGTGTCAACGTCGAGGTTTCGGCTGGAAACGATGGAGCAGGGAATGGCTGTATGAAACGCTGGGACTCTTTTCGGAGTACCGCGTAGCGCGTCGGCCGTTGGCAGTAGTCGTTCCGGTCTGATAGGTCTCATAACCCTTGCCATGAAATGTGCAGGTGCGCGTAGTGCGGGAAATCCGCACGCTACGTGCGATGTGGCGGGCGCTGGAAACGGAGCTACGGCAACTCCTAAACGGGCACGAAGAGGGAAACCTCGGATACAAGCCAAGGAGAAGCCTACGGGCCACCGCGCCAGTGCTCGACCCTACCAGCGGGAGTTTGACTCGCGCTACTTCGGCCCGGTTGAGGTCAACCAGATTCGACATCGCCTACGACCACTCTTGACACACTGATTCTGAGACGGTTGTTAATGGGCGGGCAAGAATCTTTCTCGCTCCAGCGTGATCGTAAAGGCGGGCGCGAGCGAAATCCAGGAGTTGGGATTCTGGTAGAGCCTCGGAAAATTTTGGCGCGGTGAATTTCTGCGGTAGCAGAATTTCTTGCGTTTGTGCCAAACGAACCTTTTGTGATAGTTCCGGAACTAAGCAGTCGCAGATCAGTCGGAGATTGTCAAAACGGCTTTCGAGACTTACAGAACGAAGCCATTGCGCGAGAAGTGCATTTGCGCGAAGGCCGGCAAATGTCCACCAGATGCAGCCGGAGTTCGTCGGGTGAATTGTTGTTCCGGATGAATCGGTTAGTGCCGTGCGGTGACAGCACGGGATCTTAACATCGCTTCAACCGAGTGGGTAGCAGGGTTGGAGCAAGGTTGAAAATTGCTGGAGGGATCAGTTTCACCTGCTGATACAAAACGTGCTAGCAACGACACTGGCCTCCCCGTTGCTCGCGCCCGGTCACTCATGGTATCTGCTCCCAAGTGAATCCGGGACTGATGTTGCAGCTCCTCAGTCGTTTCGACTGCGTGGCGAACCAGTTCTTGATCTCGATTACGTGACCCGCGTTCTGCGGTGGTCGCAGAATGCGGCTGCGGCGGCGCTGGGAGCGCGCGCAGGATGTCGGCAGCTGTGCACCTCCTACTGTTAAATTGGTTGGTAAATAAGCGAACAGCAGATGCGGGCTTCGTTGCACCGTGCATCTGATTGATCTACATCCTCTTAGCTGATTCGCAGCGCTCTCACTATCTCGTCGACTGCAGCGGCAGAGGCGCCATCACGCTTCAGCAACTCGCTCAGGGAGAGGTGATCCAGGGAATCGAGACCAACACCGAACGGCATGTACTCATCCGCGATCTTCTCCCCGTAGCGGTCGAGGTAGAGTTGCTTAAGGCTTGCGCCGGGATGGCTTTCCAGGAAGCGCCGCTCTTTCGGGCTGTACTGCGTGCGCGAGAATCGCGACCGCGCTGCGTCATCTTCGCTGATCATGCGGCCGTACTCGCTGAAGGGCGAGGCTCAAGGTGGCGGCATATATAACAGCTTTAGCGGTATAGCGTCTCTTAACCGAAGCAAAGTCATTGAAAACACAGCGCAGGGTGACGGACTTGACAACTCGCTAGGGGGTGGAATTTTCAACGCCGATACTGCAAGCGGAGCGGTGACCCTTACTGACTCTACAGTGAAAGATAATCATCCGAATCAATGTGATCCAACTGGCAGCGTCCCTGGATGTACAAACTGAAGCACGGCCCGTGCTCCATTCAAGGCGCTTGCCGCGGCCCAACCGAAGTGCAATTTCAGCCTTCTCAGTTGAAGGCGCTGTATCGGAAAATTGAGGCGGGATAGTGACGGCCAATTGCCGCACTGAGGGGATCGGCAACCGTCTTGTCCATATTGGGTATGTTGGTGTTCTGGGAACCTTGTGCCTTGATTTCCAAGACGCTCCCTGCGGCTGTAATCCACTCTCCCGCCGAAACGCTGGGTGCCGAGCCGACCACCGTTGCCAGATCACGGTGGCCTTCGGCTTTCACCCGGAGTACACAAAAGCCCATTTTCTTCCGAGAAAAATGTGACGCGCTCGATTAACCCATTCAGCTGATACCCAGTCGGCGCAGCATAGGAGGCGGGCATCTCCGATCTCTCTTCCTTTACCGCGGGCGGTTCTGCCGATCAGAACGAGCGATCTGGCATTGCAAACACATGTCGACCGATACGGTGCCATCAATATGCCTCTGACCAGGCCATTCATTGTTGTTCGCCTCAGCTTAAGTGACCACCGGGCGGGTCGTCTTGGAAGCCCATGGCAGTGGTTTCTCGCAACAAACGCACGACCGCTGGTCGCCTGCTAACACCATGTTCCCTGTTGTAGCACCGAAAGTGATCTATCTTTTGATGTGCCGCGTCCTTCTTGAAGCTCGATTCGCGCGCGGCGCTCTCGCCGTTATCAGTCTGGTGCGCACTAGTTCTCACTGCAGCCACACCAAACGAGAGTTCCTGGGGAAAGGCAACCCCGTACAGAGCTCTCTACATTATGGTGAGCAAGTAGTCTCGAATCGGCCGAGTCCCCCACGTGACACTACGGAGTCGAAACCTTTTATTCAGATGTAAACGGTGACGTCGGCAACCCCGCTCCGTTGAACAGGTTCACCACGGGCGCGTTTGCCCACCCGTAACGCACGTACTTCGGGGCACTTACCTGGCCGCTTGAGACCAGCACACTATGGCCGTCAATCCGTGCGTTCGCCGGAGTGAAATGGTGATCGTCCCCGGCAATCTCAAAACCCTGCGGCGGTCCGCCTTTCCCAACCAGCCCGCTGCTCGCATGGTCGAACCAGACGCGGACACCGCCCTCCTCCACGCTGGTTTCGCGGAAGAGCGGTCCCGAGTACTCCACGTTCTCGCCGTAAGCAAGCGCACGCGCTGCGAGGGCCAACCGTGCACCCACATCTTGCTTGTTTGCCGGGTGTACGTTATCGGGATTACCGATGTCGATCGTCACGACCATCGCGGTGTTGGCAACGGACAGTGTCCGCCTCTGCACCTCACGAATTGTAGGCCAAAACTCAGTTGCGTCGGACTCGAAGCTGGAAATT
>JBPCLH010000226.1:0-7999 GCA_051003475.1 Bryobacteraceae bacterium | reverse complement strand
GCTCGACATCGTCCACATAGCTCGCGCCAATTAAGTCGAAAGCACATGTTTCAGAAGCAAAAACCGTTGCTACATGGCCGTCGGACAGTTCCAGACGCCCCATCGCTAAAGGGCGAAACCCGCGTGGATCTCGCGCGACGATAATGCGGTCTTCAGCCAGAAATACCAGCGAGAAAGCGCCCTCAATTTGCAGTAGGGCGTCGCGAAGCGCCCCAGCCAACGTTCGCTCTCGCGAACGGGCGAGAAGGTGCAGAACCACCTCCGTGTCGCTCGTCCCCTGAAAAATCGAGCCGTCTGCTTCGAGTTCCCGACGCAGCTCAATGGCGTTGGTCAGATTGCCATTGTGCGCGACAGCAACATGCCCCTTGCCGCACGCGACAGAGAAAGGCTGCGCATTTTGAATGATGGTATCGCCCGCGGTCGAATATCTCGTGTGGCCGATGCCCAGAGTTCCAGGCAATTGATTCAACACGTCCGGCGTGAAGATATCAACCACGTGGCCCATTTTGCGGAAATTGTAGATCTTCCGCCCGCCGCTGGTTGCTATGCCCGCGCTCTCTTGTCCCCGGTGTTGTAGCGCATGCAAACCGAGATAGATAAGGTTTGCTGCTTCAGGGTGTCCGTAAATCGCGAAAACTCCGCATTCCTCGTGGAGCTTATCGAATGGACCTCGCTCTTCCGAATCAGACATGCATTCACACCTTTCGGGCATTTACGCCATTACCGGGTTCTGGAGGAGGTATTTCAGGGCGGTTTCCCAGAGATTTTTCAGCTCAGCAACGCGGCTGTCGATCAGAGTCTGATGCTTATTGCGAATAACCACTCTTGATTCGAGTGTAACGCCGATATACAACGCTTCAACTTCGTTCTTCTTAGCAGATGCGAATACTCGCTCGTGAGTTGCTGTGGAGACCAAGACTCTAGACGGTCCCTCGTGGAAAAGCAGCAGCTCTGGCGTGAGATCAGAATCGAAAGTCAAATCGGCTCCGATGTTCGCAGGACCAAACGCACATTCAGCGATCGCCACGGCCAGCCCGCCATCCCCGACGTCGTGCGCCGACTCAACGGCACTGTCACGCACAAGTTCCCGAATCGTCGCCTGAACTCGCTTCTCGTACTCCATGTCCAGGGTGGGCGGTTTGCCCCAGAGTGAGTCCGTGATTACTTTGACGTACTGCGTTCCGCCGAATTCGTGACAATCGGCAGTGCCCAGTCCGCCGAGCAGGATTACCGAAACTCCGGCACGCTTGAAAGGAATATCTAGAGGCGGCGCGGTGGTCAACGTTCCGATGATGCCCACGACGGGAGTTGGAAAGATCGGGTTGCCGAGCGTTTCGTTGTACAGGCTCACGTTGCCGCCTGTCACCGGTACTTCAAAAAATCGGCAAGCCTCAGCCAAACCTTCGATTGATTCGACGATCTGGGCCATAATCTCGGGCTTCTCCGGATTGCCGAAATTGAGGTTATTGGTTGTGGCGATGGGAAGTGCGCCAACGGTGGACAAATTGCGGCAGCACTCCGCGACGATCAATTTTGTTCCCTGGCGTGGATCGAGAGCGCAGTACCGGCCATTTCCATCAAGCGACATTGCTACCGACTTGTTTGTGCCTTTGATGCGAACGATTGCGGCATCATGACCAGGACCGGCAATAGTATTTGTACGTACCTGGTGATCGTACTGCTGCCAAATCCATTGTTTGGAGCAGAGATCGCCCGATGCGAGAAGCGCTTGAAGATCCGCCGTCAAATTTCTGCTGTGAACATCCGGCCCGTTCAGCGGCGCGTTGCGCAGTGGAGTAGTGTAGGGCCTGTTGTAAACGGGCGCTTCATTAGCGAGAGCGCGATTTGGTATCTCCGCAAAAATTTCGCCGCGGCTTTTGACGCGCAGCATGCCATCCGCAGTTACGGTACCGATGATCACAGCGTCCAAGCCCCACTTCGCGAACACGGCGAGCACTTCGCATTCGCGGCCCCGCTCAGCAACGAGCAGCATGCGCTCCTGCGACTCGGAAAGCATGATCTCGTAAGCGGTCATGCCGGTTTCACGCTGCGGCACATGCTCGAGATCGATCTCGACACCCGTGCCTGCGCGACTGCCCATCTCACAGCTAGACGAAGTAAGGCCAGCGGCGCCCATGTCCTGGATACCGACGACCGCCCCGGTCTTCATCGCCTCGAGACAGGCCTCAAGCAGCAGCTTTTCCATAAAGGGGTCGCCAACTTGCACGTTCGGCCGTTTCTCTTTGGACTCTTCTGTGAATTCCGCCGAAGCCATGGATGCTCCGTGTATGCCGTCCCGTCCGGTCTTTGCGCCGACATAGATAACGGGGTTGCCCACGCCGGTTGCCTTTCCGTAAAAGATTTCGTCGTGGCGAAATACGCCGAGCGCAAAAACATTGATCAGCGGATTACCGTCGTAGGATTTTTCAAAAACGCATTCGCCGCCGACGGTGGGGACTCCAAAGCAATTTCCGTAATGCGCGATTCCCGAGACTACGCCTTCGAGAATGCGCCCGTTTCGTGCACCGGTTTCATTGTCGTCCAGCCTGCCGAAGCGAATCGAATCCATGACGGCGATGGGGCGCGCACCCATCGTAAAAATATCCCGCAGGATGCCGCCGACACCCGTTGCGGCGCCTTGAAATGGCTCGATAAAACTTGGATGATTGTGCGATTCGATTTTGAATGCGATCGCCACGCCTTCACCGATGTCGATGATGCCCGCATTCTCGCCAGGACCTTGCAAGAGGCGCTCGCCTTTGGTGGGCAGCTTCTTCAGGTGGATACGCGAGCTCTTGTAAGAGCAATGCTCACTCCACATGACACTGAAGATCCCCAGCTCCGTGAGAGTTGGTTCACGGCCGAGTAGGCTTACGATTTTGTCGTATTCGGAACGAGTGAGTTGATGCGAGGCGATCACTTCAGGAGTGATCGAGCTCATCACCTGGGGAGTGCAAGCACGGAGGCCTTCGCCGCGTGCGCTGCAAGCATCGAGCCTAAGATTACAAGTCCGTCAGTGCCGCCGACAAGCATGTCCGAAGCGCGCTCTGGGTGCGGCATCATCCCCATTACATTGCGCTCACTATTCACGATGCCAGCGATATTTCGCAGCGATCCATTCGGGTTATCCAGATATCGAAGCACGACGCGATCCTCGGCCTCGAGCTCGTCTAATGTTGATTCGTCGGCAACGTAGCAGCCTTCGCCATGTGCGACAGGTAAGTTCAGAACCTGCCCAGCCGTTGCTTTATGTGTGAAGGGGGAGTTAGTGCTTACGACCTCGGTCGCTACAGTGCGGCACACAAATTTCAGGTTTGAGTTACGCACCAGAGCGCCCGGCAACAGGCCGCTCTCGGCGAGCACTTGAAAGCCATTGCAAATGCCAAGCACGAGTCCGCCGTCTTGAGCAAAGGTTTTGACCGTCCTCATGACTGGTGAAAATTTCGCAATCGCGCCGCAGCGAAGGTAATCTCCAAAAGCGAACCCGCCGGGGAGAATGACAGCCTCGGTGTCACTAAGAGATGCCGATTCGTGCCAAATGAATTCGGCTCGGTGATGCAGGTTCTGGGAAATCGCGAACCACGCATCGTGGTCACAATTGCTCCCGGGAAAGACTACTATGCCGACCTTCATTCGTGGGAAGGACCGTTTGCTGGCACAGAACTAAGCTGACCCGGAAACTCCACCGGCAGCCTTCTTACGGGCAGCGCGCCTCTTTTCTATAGGTGGCTGACGATCACTTTTCTTCAGCGCTGGTAAAACCATTGAACTGACGAATTTTTTCTCACCATGGTCGTCGAATTTGATCACAACGTAATCGTCAGTGCAAGAGAGTACAGAGCCGAGACCAAATTTTCCGTGCTCGACTTGCGCTCCCTGGGCGTACGGTTGTTTATTGGCCATGGTAAATAACCCCCTACAGCATTGTAACAATTGAGTTACCGCGGGAAAAACCAGCGAGCATCGCTTCTCTATAATGGATTCAGCAAAACCTGAATGGATTCATTGAACGCATGGAAGATCTGAAGAAGAAGCTGCAGGAGGAGATTACGGCTCTCGACTACGAATTGCGGAACGAGCTGCCGAAAGAAATTCTCAAGGCTCGTGCACACGGCGACCTAAGTGAGAACGCCGAGTACCATGCGGCGAAAGAGCGTCAATCCTGGGTGAGTGCGCGCCTGGGTCAACTCCAGGCAAGACTGCGCGAATTTTCAATGGTGGATTTATCAAAGATTCCGCGTGATCGCGTGGGGCTCGGGTCGCAAGTGGTTGTCCTTGATTTGAAAAAAGATGAAGAGTTCACGTACAATCTTGTAGTTAGCGAAGAGGCGGACGTGGCGAACGGTAAGATTTCAACGAGTTCTCCGATTGGCCGCGGTTTGCTGGGAAAGCAGGTCGGAGATACGGTGAATATCCAAATTCCGGATGGTGTCAAGGAACTGGAAATTCTGAGTCTCGCCACCATTCACGATTTAGCCTCATCATAAAGTAAGTAATAGAAATGACCTTCACTCGTGCAATCGGCGTCAGCGCGAATCGAATCATACGGCTGATTGTGCGAGGCTTGGCTCTATCCAAAATCAACCCCAACGTCCTTACGTTTCTAGGGCTGGTCATCAACATGGTCGCGGCTACGTTCCTGGCAGTGGGAAACTTCAGGACTGCCGGTTGCGTGATCATTTTTGCCGGACTGTTCGACATGGTTGACGGCCGCGTGGCTCGTGAAACGAATCGCGTGACACGTTTCGGAGCCTTTTTCGATTCTGTACTCGATCGCTATTCGGACATAGCCCTCCTGGTCGGGCTGCTGGTTTACTACGGAACTATTAACAGGCCATCCTATGTGGTGTTGACAGCAATTGTAATGGCTGCTTCCGTGATGATCAGCTACACACGCAGCCGAGCTGAGAATTTCATCCCGAGATGCAAGGTAGGGTTTCTCGAGAGGCCCGAAAGAATTGTGCTGCTGATTATTGGCGCTCTTTTCGACCGCATGGCCCCGGTTTTATGGGTGATTGCGGTTCTTGGGAACCTGACGGTGGTACACCGCATGGTGTTTACGTATCAGGAATCGAAGCGGCTTGAAGAGGCTCAATTACGGACGAGAGCGGTCGGGGCTCCGAGCGGGAAGACTATTTGACGAGACTTCCGTGAAAACGGGCCGGGTTATTTGCCGCTTTCGAGGATTACAACAGCAAAGGCAGTTTCAGCCGTGTGGGTAAGTGAAATGGAGATGCGCTCGACGCCCATCGTAGCCGAGATTTGAAGCGCGACGCCGCTGAGCCGCAGAGCGGGTTGTCCCGATTTTTCATTGACTACTTCGAAGTCTTTCCACGTGACGCCGCTTCGCCAACCTGTACCGATGGCCTTCATTCCAGCTTCCTTAGCGGCAAAGCGGGCCGCGTAACGTTCTGCCGAGTTCGCTTTGCTTGAGGCGTAGGCGCGCTCTCGCTCCGTGTACACGCGGCTCAAAAAGCGGTCACCATACTGAGCAATGCTCTTTCGGATGCGTTCGACCTGCGCCAAGTCGCTGCCGATCCCGAGGATCATAAATTCATGATGCACACACGGGAGAGAGAATAAAAGTCCGATGCACATTCCGGACAATTTTCTCTCAACTCCGGTTTGGGCAAGCCTCGACGCGGTGGCCATTCCCGCGTTGGCGATTGTGTCCCGTCAAGCGCGTCGAGCCACGGACAGCAATCGGTTGCCGCTTTTCGGGGTAATGGGCGCATTTGTATTCGCAGCGCAGATGATCAACTTTCCCGTGGGCCTCGGAACGAGCGGACATTTAGTGGGCGGAACCTTGCTTGCCTGCCTTCTGGGGCCATGGTCCGCGGCACTGGTAGTAACGGCGATCCTTATTGTTCAAGCGCTGATCTTCCAAGACGGCGGCGTTCTCGCGTTGGGTGCGAACATTATCAACATGGCACTGCTCGGGGTGCTCGCCGGATACCTACCCGCTTGATGGTTTTTTCATACAAGATGGAAATCCTTCGGAATCTTTCTTGGCGGCACGCGTTCCGTACTCGTCAGCGGAGTGCTTGCGTTAACTGAGTTATTGTTATCCGGCATTCGCATGCCAAGCACAGTAATTGGAGTGTCGCTTGCACTTTTCGCCGTGAATGCGGCGATCGAAGGTGCAATTAGGGTTTCTGTCCTGCGTGCCATTGAGAAGTTGAACCCCGCCTTTACGGAAGCGGCCAGGGCTGGAACCCGCTTACCTGTTGCGGCAAAGCCAGTTCTGCCCAAGCTTATTTCCTTAGTGGCATTAACATCGGTGACGCTCGCAGCAATCGGCGTATGGGTGGCGTCCAGGCTGCCCGATGGGTTGGAACATCTAGCCCAGAACGTGGGGTTGACGTTCGGCGCACACCAGGTGTTCCGTTCTCCACTGAGCGGTTACGAGATCGCGGCGCTGGGGGGAAACTGGTTCAGCCGGGCCAGCGCGGGACTAATGGGTTTGGTATTAATCTACATCGTTTGCGCGTTGGGAGGACATCGCCCGAGTGCGCCGATCGTATTCTTAGTCACGGCATTGAGGCACATTTGCGTCACGTTAGCTTTGCACGGTTGAATAATCAAACGAGCGTCATTCACCGGATTGATGCCCGGATAAAGTTATTCCTGCTGCTGGCGTTCGTAATTTCAGTCGCCCTATTGCGGCAGCTCTCGTTTGTTCAACTCGCAGTCTCTTTCCTGCTTCTTCTTTCGATTGCGGGGGCAGGCCGCCTTCCAATTCTGCGCGTTCTACGCCTTTCGCTGCTTGCCGTGCCTTTCGTCGCAGTGTTCTCGCTATTGGTCTATCTGTCGGGTGACGGTCAACGCGCGTGGGCGATTCTCGGCAAGAGTTATCTTTCTGCGTTCAGCGTGCTGATTGCAGTTTCTACGACACCGTTGCCGCAGCTTCTTTCAGCAGCGCGTCTCTTTCATGTTCCGGCTCTGCTGGTGGAGGTAACAGGATTAATTTACCGGTACTTGCTCGTGCTGGGTGGGGGAGGCGCAGCAAATGCAAACGGCATTTGCCGCACGGGCAGGAAGGCCGGGACTGCGCGCCGTCCGAGCTTCCTCCGGTATGGTTGCCGTCCTCTTCAGCCGATCGTATGCAAAGGCAGTGATGATTAACAAGCGATGTTCGGGCGGGGATTTTCCGGAAGCTTGGCGCACCCAGAGTATGCGGCGCTCAAAGCTCCTGAGATAGGGATCGCTGCCGGTGGCTTGCTGCTTGCCGTTGCCTTGCACTTCATCTAAGTTATACGTGGCAATTCAACGTTTCCTGGGACACGGCGATGCTGCTTGACATCAGAAATCTGATGTATTGCCACGATGACGGAATCAAAGCGCTTAACGATGTCTCGCTACAGCTAGACGCGGGGGAGAATCTGACTCTCTTAGGCCCGAATGGTTCAGGGAAGACGACGTTTTTGCTGAATGTAAACGGGACATTGAAGGGCACGGGTGTGATTTGCGTAACCGGTCTTGAGGTTACTAAGCAGAACCTGCAAGAAATTCGACGGCGTGTGGGTATCGTTTTCCAGAATGCGGACGAGCAATTATTTATGCCCACGGTTTTAGAGGATGTTATGTTTGGGCCCTTGAACCTAGGATGGAGCGTGGCAGAAGCTGAAAGCCGGGCGTCCCAAACGCTGAATGATGTTGGTATTGCTGGAGACCTGCTACGACGTCCGCCTTTCCACCTCAGTGCCGGCGAAAAACGCCGCGTAGCATTAGCGGGCGTGCTGGTGATGGAACCTCAGCTCCTACTTTTAGATGAGCCCACAACCTCCCTGGACCCTCCCGGTCAACGGGCATTACTCGAACTATTAAAAGGCTTGCCGCAACCCAAGATAATTGCAACGCACGATGTGCACTTCGAGGGTGTCCCAGGCTTAGTTGAAGGCTAGAGGCGGCGGTGGCGGCCGGTTCGTTAGAATCGATTCGCCAAAAACAATCCTTGGAAAGGACACCACCGCCGTGAAGAAACCGTACCATATCGTGA
>JBPCLH010000225.1:0-7494 GCA_051003475.1 Bryobacteraceae bacterium | reverse complement strand
CCCACGGGAATCCGGCAAGCGATGCTGATGCTGCCGCCCGGAACAGACTGGAAGAGCCTCAGGCTCAAAGCGGAACTGGAGGTGAAATGCGTTCGGTATCCAATGACGTGGGCCTGTCGGCAGAAGACGAACGCCGACGGATCCCTGACGCTGGCACGCAATGTGCGGGGCTAGCGGCATTGAAAGGACCGCCGGTGGCTACTCGATCGTCGCTCGGTGGCTGTGCTCTGATTAGCTGACCAGCATGCGGAATCGAAGTTCCGAGCGGTGAGGTGAATGTGGTGGTTTCTCGGCGCATGGTAGGCCAACAAGAAGTTGATGTAGACGAGGACGCAACGGACTGGATCCAAGCTGGGAGTTTACCTTCGACAATTCACGGAATCGAAGTTAATCCCCTTGTGAGTTGCTCCCGCGTGCCGTAATTGCGGCTAAACAGCTCGACGGCAATGACCTGAACTTAAGAGAAGAGTCGAAAAACCCCAGAATCTGACCCGCTACCGTTTGGGATTTCACCAGCAAGCCGACCTCAACATTCCGGCGCTGGGCAGCTTCAGTAAAATTGGCCGAGGTAACGAGTGTTTCTTCCCCGTCGATCACAATGCATTTGGAGTGGAGTACCGCAGATTCGAATGGGTCCTGCTCTATCGAGCGAATATCGTAGTAAAGAATTGGCATACGAGAGAGATCAGGCCAGTGATGCTGGCGGAAATGCTGAACGAAGCGACTTACGATCTCATTAGCCGTACCTGGATTGCTCGGCTTTGTGTCGATATTTGCGAATATGTTCACTGCTAATCCCGGATTCGCATGCATCCGCTCTGCCAGGCTCTGAAAGATCTCACGGCCACCGTAGATTCCGTACGTGGAAACAAGAACGCTCTTCTGCGCCCGCCGAAATAAATCCTGAACCACAACCGATGTGTCGCGATGAACTGCGGCGCTGCCGGGCGGAGCAGTTGTAACGAGCTGGATCGCTTGCTCGACTGGTGTCCGATCATGAAGGGCTTCTGCAAACGCCTCCAGCCAGGCAGCCATGGATTCCAAGCCGCAACCGGTGTTTGACATCCGGGTCAACCATTCGGCTAACCCGATGGAAGCGTGACTTCCCAACAAGCGCTGTAAGCCCAATATTGAAAACGCTCCAGTCAACCTGCCTGATCGCAAGGCTGAAGCTAAAGCTCGTAGATCCGCTTGAGACAGGTCGAGCAGCGGCGGGCTCACCCCGGCGCCTCCGTAAAGAATTCCGCCTCGCTGCCTTGCACGGTGCTGACTACTAACGCTCGATCAAGCAGCTCGTTCTGCGTTTCGCAACTCGTCTCTGCAATGAGCACGCAGCCATGGCAAGCCGCACCCTGCATATATCGGGATTCGTGTGTACTCTCCGGCACATGTTGAGAACAAACCGGATCGTTCGAGCATAGGCGGGCCAGGTCGAGAGCAGAGTGGATTGAATCCGCAATGCGCCGGCCTACCTCCACCAGACCGCCCAGCGTGCCTTCCGCATCGGAACTGCCCGTGTAAATCAGGACACCATAGCCGATCGACGGCAGAGCGTAAATGCGTTCGCGTAAGGAACTGGCCGGGTAACCGCATTCGAGCGCAACGGCTGTAATGAGCAAATGCGCGAACGAGTGCAGCATAATGTACTCCGACCGGAAATCCCGATTTGAGCTTTGATGCTCCGCCTTCCACTTATCGAACCCCCGTTTCAATTGCTGCAACCTCGCTCCAACGGCAGGCCGCTTCAGCCATTCCTGGATTGCCGCTTTCTTAAATTGGATGAAGACCCCTTCGCCTTTGTTCTCGACCGCCGGCACCCACGTTAAGTCCCTGGCAAGATCGGCGCGGCGAACATCCATATCGAGCTCGCCCTCAGTATCGGGGGCTAACGGTTCGAAACGTGTGAAACCCAATAGGGCGGTCACCTCGCGCAAACGCTGGACGAGCACCACCTTTTCAATACCGGTCATCCAGGGCCTATTCCATTGAGCGGTGGAGAGGTCTCGGGCAAAGAAAATACCCTCGGGCCGATCCTCGCCGATGACCTCGGTTGTGGCCAACAGAGTTTCAAGCTCCGCTGCCTTCACGCTCTTCTCTTCAGCCCCCAAGGCACCACGACGAACCTGAATTTCGGACCAAGCTTCCTGGTCAGTAACGCCAGCGAGCGCTTCTTTCACCTTGGTCTTCCGCCGCTCGCGGGCGACCTCTTGTTCGCTCTCTGCCGTTTCGAGAAAGTCCCACGCCGCCGAAACCGCATCACTCACAACATGATTCCGTTCCGGCAGCGAGATCACGCTCAAGCGCTGAGGAAACCATGTGTTTGATGCGGTCCGTACCAGCAACCGGTTTATCTCATCGCAGTTCTCTTTCATGTTGGGCCCGAGCCAAGGCCGTGCTCCGTCGCACTTGCCAAACACCTCTGCTTTCCGGATCGCAACCTGCACCATGCTCCGTTCCGCTTGCCCGCAGGCGCAGCGCACAAAAATCTCGGAAAGGTCGCCGCTGGTGCCGCGCTCATCCATGTAGAGCAGCCTCCCCTGCTTTCGGCAAGTGTTTTCGTTGCCATGAAGGAAGAAGTACCAATCGATATCGCCAATATGTCCCCAACGGCAAGCGCGCACAAACCGCACTGGTACCACGCTCAAGCGCCGATCAGTATCGGGGTGGCGAAACTTTCCTTTGCTCAACGCTCGTGAGTTCACCAGAAATCTGCTGCGGCCCTCTACGCCTGCACGTTCCATACGTTCGGCATCTTGCGTGACAAACCAGTCCGGGAAACGGAATACCGGTATGCCACTCTTCACGCTGTCGTCGCCCTCCCGAATGGCGGGTGGCGTTCGCAGAGCGATGCTTGACACGTCAAGTAGCTTCGCTACTTTTTGTGTCAGGCGCGTTTCAGTAATTTGTTCTTGATCGCCAAACCAAAAATCCAGTCCACTTACCAGCACTGAGTAGTCCGGCAAGTCGGTCATCGCACCGGGACCGAAGGTGTTGATTAACGCGCCCCGGCGCAATTCTCCTTGAGGCTTTACGTTCTTTGGCTTGCTCAGACTTCGTCTCCCACGATTTCAATGCCGCTCAGATCCCTTACCCATAGCGCCGAAGTTGGTTCTACGTCACGCATCGACCGATTTGCCCTGAACTTAATGCGCCAATGTCCGGGCGGCAAACTCTTCAGATCGGGGTCGAGGAAATCCTGCAGCAGGGCCGTGCCAGCGCCGCGCTCATGTGGGTTGTAATGGAGGCTCGCGCCATCCTTCTGCTGATCTTGAACTAACAACGCCCAGCGGTCTAAAAGATCGTCGATTCGCTGCCGCACCTGCGTCTTGGTTCTGTTGCGGTCCTCGAGCGGCAAGTTCGAATTGTGGTCGTAGGCGCGATCGCTAAATCGATCGGCAACCGAACTCAAGGCATTTCGCTCCTGCAGAATCTCCATAGCCCCCCGCGGCGGGGTCATCACACCGGATTCCAATCGAGCCAAAGCAACTACAGCGGCTGCCAGTCCTCTATCAAGCGCTCTGGGCGAAAATGGCGTTACGCTGGTTGCCTCTACGCTCCGATAGAACGTTTGATGGTACGCCGCGAAACGTTCATAATGCGAGCGGTCGCGCGGCCGGTTGGCATTTAGAATGGTTACTACCAATCCGGGCTGCTTCGGATTGCGGCCCACTCGGCTGCTAGTTTGGATATACTCCGCTGAGGTCTTCGGCTGTCCGAATATCACCATCAATCCCAAACGCGTAATGTCAAGACCCACCGAGATCATATTTGTGGCGATCGCCACATCTACTCTCTCCTTATTCGTGAATGGCTTGTCCAGCCTTGCCTTGGCCGTAGCGATCTTCGCCGTATCCTCGCGACTGGTCAGTTCCACGGGCTCGTATGCAATCTCTCGTTTCGAAAATAAGCCCTCCGCCTCACCCACGCGCCGGCGCGCATCGTAATCGAGAAGCCGGTTGCGTACCTCATCTTCGATGACGCGGCGCGCGCCGCCCAGTTCCCGTAAGGCATTAAAGTAGCCCAGGAGTGTCATATACGGGTCAGCCGGATTATCTGATAACTGCTTGCTTGATCGCAGTTTGTCGTACCATTTCTGCGCCGCGCCCAGGAGTGCCAAGTAAACCCGTAACATGATGACCTTCGCACTCACTCCTTGAGCCGCAATGCCCAAATACAATCGCGCGTTAGTCTCCTCATCTTTTAGATCAGGCGTTAGCGTCTTCGCAAAAAACGAATCTCGGCGGTTCGGACCGGGCGGCGGGAATATGTCGACACGCGCGCGGTCGAACAAGGCCCGGATCTGGCTGTCGGCTTTACGCACCGTAGCTGTTGAAGCAACGATCTTAGGGCGCACACCATTGAGGCAAGCCAGCTCCTCCAGTGCAGTCTCGTACAAGCCCACCATAGTGCCTAGCGGTCCCGAGATCAAATGCAACTCGTCCTGAATAATTAAGTCGGGAGGCAGCAGCCTTCCCTCGGGCAGTGGTGCGCCCTTGCTTGGGTCACATGGCCCGTAAAAGCCAGCGTTGTCGTAGCGATCCACACGTCCGAACAATGCTCCGACTGGACCCGTCCACGGCATGCCTGCGAATTTGTCCACCGTTGCAATCACGAAGCATGGTAGACGTCGATAGATGGGTTCATCGACTGCAACAATCGGCAGTGGTCGACCCGCACTGAAAGGACAAGCGCGATTCACACATCCGATCTGCAAATCTGTCGGATAGTGCTGCTCGGATTTGCCGTTAGCCGTCAAGCGGAACGAGGCCCGAGTAAATTTTGTTCCACACCAAGGGCACTCTTCGAGCGGAATAGGCGACGGTCGGCGATCATCATTTTGGTAAGTGATTGTCCGGCGCCGTGCTGTGTCGGGATGATCCCGGTCCTTGCTACCCATTTCATTCGGAGTAGCCGCGCGTCCAACCCACAACCCAATTTCAAACGGCCAACTACCCAGATTGACTTTGCTTTGTTCGCGCTCGAGTTCAAGGGCGCAGATAAGCGTCGCTGCGCGGCTCAACTGATCGAGAGTGAGCAGCCGAAGCGTGTACCGCATTAGAACACTTACGCCCGCGCCGCCATGACCGCTATTCACAAGCGCGCCGCGCATCCGACGCAGTACTAGTGTGAACGCCGCCAATGCCAAGTAAGCTTCAGTCTTACCGCCGCCGGTGGGAAAGAACAGCAGGTCCACCGTCTTTCGGTCGTCGCCCTGCGGGTTTACTATACCGGGCAAATTCATCAGCAGAAAAGCCAGCTGGAATGGTCGCCACTTGGGTTCCGGGATTGCCGACTCTGCAAGTCCCCGCATCACACCCTGCCGTCTCCGAGCCGCTGTCGCCATCGCGCGATTGGTAATACAAAAGGCTGCGAAACACTCCGGATCATCGAGCAACCCGATGCCTACCTGGATACGATCGGCCGCAACATTCGCCAGCTTTAACAGCTCCCGAGCAGTCTCCTGGCGTTGCCGGGGCGTTTGTTTGACAGGCTGCCGTGCGATCCAGGCTCGATAGCCATCTACCAGCGGCATCAGCCTCGCACGCGCTTCAGCGCCATCTTTTAAAGCGGCTAACGCTTCCATTCCCATCCGTTCAGAAAAGTCAGTACTCGGCGCAATTCGTTCCACTTGCGCATCAGGAACCCAGCAGATGTAGACCCGGCGGCAAACACCTTCCGTCACGCTTGCCAGTGCAGATATATTGTGCCCAACCGCATATTCCCCAGTGTCGGCGTATTGCAAGTCAGCCAGCCGCTCGTCCCAGTCGTTAGAGAGGACACCGCGCATATCTGGCCGGGGCAGGAATGGTGCATCCCCAGCAATATCAAGTTCGGTTTGGAACGCAAAAGCCTGATCTCGCAAAGAGTCAGGCACCGGTTGTTGATTGTTAACTAAGAACACCGATACCGTGCGCGCTCCAGGCGGCATACCGGCATCCGCGCCAAACGAGCCCACTGGCTGGATTGTCGTGGCGAGGCGCATCCCGTCGCTGTTCGGAACCTTCTCCTCTTTTGCTTTAAGTTGTGAGGGCCCTAGCTTCAGCGTCACTGTTTCTGCGCGAGGTGTCCGCTTCCACGCTTCTGAAACCGTGTTTGGCTCACCGGATAGGCGGTACTCACCCCATCGGACCTGCACTGTCAATGTCTTGGCCTCAGCCGGAACAAGAAAACTCAGCCCCATTGAACTCGGTAGACGTCTTACTTTCGATGTCGAAGAGCGGTCCGGGATAATGTCATCATCCAAGCCACCTTTCTCGGCTTGGTCGAAATCATCGTCGGCATCGGCAAGCCAGCTTTGCTCCGGAGCAGTATCGCGAGGAACCAGGAAGCCGGTCAGGTACCAGCGAGACGGTGGCTGGGGCAGCGCCTCATTCGGATCACCTAAATGGAGGCCAGGTCCAACCAGGTCTAGCTTGAGAGCATTAACTAATTCGGTGCGGACTTCGGCCGAGGTCATGTGAGTTGAAACCTTTGCTCGGCAGTGTCAATGTGCGGCGCAGCAGCACGTTCTTGATTCAGCGTCAACAGCATGGCGAGCAGTTCGTCATGGATGTCGTCAGGCCAGCGATAACGATACTTCTTTACGCGAATGCGCTTCGACTCTGACTCATCCTCATTTTCGTCGTTCTCGAATTCAGGAAAGAACTCGCACGTAGGGCGAAGCTTGCGCCAGCCATAAGCGTCGAGCACCGCGCGATCCATGTTGTCGTGGAGTTTACGCAATTGCTGAATGTCACGGGACTTTTCGTTCGGGTTGTGAAAGCGGTTGTATGTCTTTGTGAGCCCTTCGTTGTTACTGACCATGAGTTCGGCTCGAAACTCGTAGTAAGCGCGGCCCGCTTCTTCTAGCTTGGTGTTCTTTTCGTAATCGAGGGGAAAAGGGAACGTCTCAAAGCAGTCCGAGGGCGTGTACCGGAGCCGATCTTCCAGCGAGGAAGCCATGAAGCGCGCCCAGATTTCGTGGGGACGGGACTGGAGGATAGCAAAGGCGCAAGATGAATCAAGCGTTATGTAATCGAGAGAGTCAGCGCCTACGATTTTGCTTGAGACCCGGACAATCGACAGATGGGGGCTCACGCGACAAAGGACAAATGTCTCGCTTCTATCTCGCAGGGCTTTGACTAGCCCGGGTCGCCTTTCGCCATACTGCCACCAAAATCGCCTGTAGTTCTCTCGATTGTCAGTGAGACGACCGGGGCGAACTCGAGATTCAACTATGGCTAGCAAATCTGGCCAGTCCTTTGCAACCGGGTTTGGATAATCGGGTGCAACAATCCCGCACTTTCGCTGTTCAAGCTGGGTTGGCAGATCCAGCTCAAACCAACTCTTTCCTCTTACCTTCCTTTCGAGCGGAAAATCTTCAAAGTTGATCACGTATCTAATGTGAGCGTGAACAGGGCTGCTGTTAACTTCATTGCCACCCAGGTAGAGGGTGTCCCAGGCTTAGTTGAAGGCTAGAGGCGGCGGTGGCGGCCGGTTCGTTAGAATCGATTC
>JBPCLH010000224.1:0-13499 GCA_051003475.1 Bryobacteraceae bacterium | reverse complement strand
GAGCTACTGACGCCGTTCCAGGGTTCCATGGACGAACTGATTCTTAACAGCTAAAGGAATTTCATGGCGCATTTTCGCGGAATTAAGACAGCGTTTGGAGGACCAGGCGACGAACCTCGCTGGACGCATTCCGATAAGGAGGGGATCGGCACTGCTCACTCAATCGGTAGTCGTATTTGGTTCACGCTCTGGCACGGCATTCTAACCGAGGTTTATTACCCAACCGTCGATCGCCCTCAGCTTCGCGATCTGGAGTTTCTGTTCTCCGATGAGAACGGACTTCTTCTGGAAGAGAAGCGGGACCTCGATTACCAGATTGAACGGATGTCGCCGTCCCAGGGCTATAAGATCACTGCTCACGACCGTGAAGGACGTTTTTCTTACGTAAAGGAATTCATCGCCGAACCGGAGCGGCCTTGCGTTCTACTGCACACGCGAATGGAGGGGAATGAAGTATTTCTCAAGAAATTGAAGACCCATGTGCTGTGCAATCCCCATTTGGAGGTTGGGGGAGAACGTAATAACGCATTCATAGTCGAAGTGTCTGGCCGCGAGTTGCTGGTGGCTGAAAAACACGATCGTTGGCTTGTGATCGGTGCGACCTGTGACTTCTCCAAACTGTCGTGCGGCTATGTGGGGCAGAGCGACGGATACACCGATCTGGTGCAAAACCGGAAGATGAACTTCGAATTTGACGAGGCAAAGAACGGCAATGTGGCGCTGATGGGCCGGCTCAATCTAGCGACTACTCGCGAGTTCACGATCGGAGTGGCTTTTGGCGAAAGCCTTCCCAGTGCCGTTTCCTGTCTTTTTCAAAGCCTCGGTCTTTCTTACAAAATGCAGCGCAAGGTTTTCCTTGAGCAGTGGAGTAACGCGAGTAAAGGGCGGAAACCGCTTGAAAAGACTAGTGGAGATAAAGGGTGTCTTTTTGAGTCGAGTTACAACCTTCTTCTGACCCATGAAGACAAGCTGTATCGGGGTGCCTTTATTGCATCGCTGACTATACCCTGGGGTGAGGCGCGCAACGACAAAGAAGGTAAAGGCGGCTACCACCTGGTTTGGACACGCGACATGGTCGAAAGCGCCATGGGCTTGCTAGCTGCGGGCGAGACAGAAGCGCCATACCGTGCACTCGTCTATTTAGCAGCCCGACAGGAAGAGAGTGGGTGCTTTCCGCAGAATTTCTGGGTCGATGGCAAAGCCTATTGGACCGGAAAGCAATTAGACGAAGTCGCGTTTCCGGTCCTGCTCGCCTGGCGGCTGCACCAGTTGGATCTCTTACATCAATTCGACCCGCGCGTGCTGGTGAACCGCGCCATCAATTTCCTGCTCCACAGCGGGCCAGTAACGGGAGAAGAGCGGTGGGAAGAGGCGAGTGGCTACTCTCCTTCGACGCTTGCAGCGATCATCTCCGCATTCATCTGCGCGGCTGCCTTTGCCCACAAGGACCAGGACAAAGATAGGACAGTATTTCTCGAAAGCTATGCCGATTTCTTAAGGGCTCACCTGGAGGATTGGACAGTGACAACGGAGGGATCGCTTCTGCCGGGCGTCACTCGCTACTTTGTGCGTTTGAATCCGGCTAATCCTGGACAGGTGGCTTCCCCCGGCGCGGTTAACTCGGCGGACCTCAAGCTCACCAGCCAACCTCCTGGCGCGCGCGATTCCTACCCAGCACGCAATGTCGTAGATGGCGGCTTTCTCCAGTTGGTGCGGTACGGAATCTTTGCCGCAGACGATCCGTTGATCGTCGAGACTCTGCGGGTTGTAGACGCCACCATAAGGGCGGAAACTCCTTTGGGCCCCTGCTGGCACCGGTATAACCACGACGGTTATGGGCAGAAACCGGATGGCGGCCCGTATAAGGAATGGGGCATAGGCCGGCCATGGCCCCTGTTGACCGGTGAGCGCGGACACTACGAACTGGCGGCAGGAAAAGATTACCGCCCTCTGCTTCATGCAATGGAGCGCTTCTCAAATGGCACCAACCTGTTACCGGAACAGATCTGGGATGGACCCGATCTGCCGGACACACATTTGCGTTGCGGCGGCCCGAGCGGTTCAGCTAATCCGCTGTTGTGGGCCCATTCAGAATATGTGCGCCTGCTTCGCTCCTGTGATGACGGAAAAGTCTTTGATCTGATCCCCGAAGTGGGCTCCCGCTATGGAAAGGCGAAGCCGCAAAGCACGTTCGACTTCTGGTTACCGAAGCATCCCATCCCACATGCGAAGAAAGGTCACACACTTCGCCTTTGCGCGCCCGAACCTTTCCGACTTCGCTGGAGCGCTGACAACTGGAACAGCTGGAAAGATAGCGCTTCCCGGCCGATTGGCATTGGCGGTGAGTACTGCGACTTAGCTGCCTCTGATTTCGATCCTCAAGTAGAATTCACGTTCTTCTGGACGGACCGCCGGCAATGGGAAGGACAAAACTATCAGGTGCTAGCCCGTTAGGAAAGAGCGTGAAATGGACAAAACCAATCAAGGAAAAGTAGTTGTGGTTACCGGTGCAACCGCAGGCGTGGGACGCGCGGTGGTGACGGAATTTGCACGGCAAGGCGCGCACATCGGACTCATCGCGCGCGGGAAAAAGGGCCTCGAGGCAACCCAGCGCGAGGTAGAGGAATTGGGCGGCAAGGCACTGATGCTGCCCACAGATGTCGCAGATGCTCAGCAGGTGGAAGACGCAGCCGAGCGCGTCGAGAAGGAGCTGGGACCCATCGATATCTGGGTGAACGATGCGATGACAACCATCTTTGCTCCCTTCCTCCAAATCAAACCGGATGAGTTTAAGCGCGCCACCGAAGTGACCTATTTGGGGCAAGTCTATGGCACTATGGCGGCCCTGAAGCGCATGCACGCGCGGAACCGCGGAGCCATCGTGCAGGTAGGATCAGCCCTGGCGTTCCGTTCCATCCCGCTGCAATCTCCCTACTGTGGAGCCAAGCACGCCATTGTTGGATTTACCGATTCCATTCGTTCTGAACTCATTCATGACAAGAGTGCCGTGCATATCACGGCAGTCATGCTGCCTGCCATGAACACACCGCAATTCAGTTGGTGCCGTACCCGCCTTCCCAATCATCCCCAGCCGGTTCCGCCGATCTTTCAACCGGAAGTTGCCGCCCGTGCAATCGTCTGGGCCGTCACCCACAAGCGTCGCGAAGTATACGTCGGATTCCCGACCGTCAAAGCCATTTACGGCAACGAATTAGCTCCCGCCTTCGCGGACCGCTATCTTGCCGAACACGCCTTCAGTGGACAACAGACTTCTCAGCCCGTCTCACCCGAACGCCCCGATAACTTGTTTGAGCCGGTCGATGTGAATTATGGTCCTCACGGAATCTTTGGTGATCGCGCCAAAGATCTCAGCATTCAGAGTTCTTTGAATCTGGCATCGATGACTCTGCTTGGCCATCGCGGGCTCGTTGCTTCGGCAGCCCTAGTGTTGACAGGTTTGCTTTTCACGAGCCTGAGGAAAAGATAGATGCAGAGGCGATTAAGTCCCGACGAACTCGGCTACGATCTGCGCCACGGTTGTCGCCCTTTCCTAAAGCGGCGTCGCAGCATCATCGGGCTGTCTTTCTTCTCGTGCGCCGTCCTGGGCACGGTGGCGCTTTACCAGATCGGCATCTTAAAGAAGCTGCCGGAACCACGTTCGAAATTCTTTGATACCGGAAAAGTAAATGGCTCTGGCGAAGCTTACTCCATCCTGGCAACTCCCGACGCCTTTCTCGGTTTAGCCAGTTATGCTGTCACGGCCGGCTTGGCCGCCATGGGTGCGGAGAATCGCTCGCAGACTCATCCTTGGATGGCGTTAGGCATGGGGGTCAAACTACTCGGCGATGCAGCCATGGCAGGAAAGCTTACCCTCGACGAATCCAGAAAGTTCAAAGCATTCTCCCTCTGGTCTGTGCTGACGGCGCTGGCTACCTGGACTGCGCTTCCGCTGGCATTTCCGGAGACGAAAGCCGCCATTTTGCAATTACGGGGACACGATCGTGGCTGAACCGGTCGCTGCTGCCGTCACTTTTGCCGAAGACATCGATCTTAACGTTCGCGAAGGCCGGTTTCAAGGCTGGTTGTCGTTGATGGCAGGGATGTCGAGCGTCCTGGCCGGTCTTGAAGTCTCCTATGAACACTACCGGGGCAGCTACAGCCGCCGGGTGATGTACACGCCCGTTATCCTTAGCGTGGCGTTGGCGGGAGGTGGATTTGCCGGTTTCTTCAGCAAGCGCGCTGCGCGAACTGTTCTGCCCGCCACTTCGATTCTCACGTTAGGAGACAGCGTAATCGGGTTCTATTTTCACGTTCGGGGGGTTCACCGCAAACCGGGTGGATGGCGCCTTCCCATCGTGAACATGGTCATGGGTCCGCCGATCTTCGCCCCACTGCTGTTCGGTGTGAGTGCTTATCTCGGCCTCGTCGCTTCATTTTTGCGGCGTGCAGAGCAAAGTGAAAGATACTTGCTACCTCGTCCGGCGCACGAGCATCATTGGGCCAAGCGCATTACAGGTGAACATGAGTCCATCAGCTGGACACAAGACATGCGTGAGGGCCGCTTCCAAAAGCAGATGGCCGTTGCGACCGTCGTCTCGGCATTTTTCAGCGGATTTGAGGCTTGGTATTCGCATTACAAAAACAACTTCCGTTATAAGGCGCAGTGGACGCCGGTGGTCATCGCACCGATGTTAATGGTGGCCGGAATCGCGGCCGTGAAAAACCGCCGCGTGGCGCATACCTGGCTACCCGCTATATCTGCGCTTGCCATGGCCGACGGAGCCGTTGGTTTCTTCTATCATGCACGTGGTGTGCTACGCCGGCCCGGCGGTTTGAAGAAACCGATTTACAACATCGTCTACGGGCCGCCAATATTCGCGCCCTTGCTCTTCGCCGCTAGCGGCTTTTTGGGATTACTAGCTAGCCTGCTGGGCAGAGAGAAACGAAAATGAGCGAGCCTTCCACCAGTCCAGTAGATGCCCGTCCCATTGATGCGAAGACGGGGAAACCCGTCGGACCGCTCGCTCAACCGGGATACTACCCGGGCTTCAGCACGCTGGGTCAGCAGAACTTTTGGGACGCCAAGACGCGCCAAGTCGTTTTGGATCGCGTTAGCAATGTTCCCGCAATTCGCTTTTTCGATCCGCAACAAGCACGCCTCTTGAAGGCAATCTGTGATCGTGTTCTTCCTCAAGATGATCGTGACGAAGCGCATAAGATTCCGATCGTGCCGCAAATCGATAAGCGGCTTTATGAGGATTCGCATGACGGCTATCGCTATGAGAGCATGCCACCCGATCGCGAAGCCTTCCTCTTAGGCATACAGGCGATCGACCAGATTGCTATGCATGAGTACAGCCGCGGATTTCTGGACATTGGTCTGCGGGAACAGGACGAAATCCTTCGTTCGTTGCACCGGGGCAAACCCTCCGCTGGTCACGAAATCTGGAAGAAGATGGCTGTCGATCGCTTCTGGATGCTGCTGGTGACCGATTGCGCTGAGGCGTACTACTCGCATCCCTGGGTTTGGGATGAAATTGGTTTTGGAGGCCCCGCTTATCCGCGCGCTTACATGCGGCTCGAACGCGGCGAAGCGGAGCCTTGGGAAGTGAATGAAAAGCGATACGAATGGCGAGCTCCGGACTGCTCTGTTTCTGGCACTCATGAACTTCTAGCCGGCCAAGAGGAACACTTGGGATCGCCCGGTCAGGGAGGTACTCATTGAAGTCCCCCTTACTTGGCCAATTTGAGCCTCCAAACGGAAGGCCACACATGCTGGGTCCGATCCAGCATATTAATACCCCGATGCACCGCTTCGCTGATGGAGAAAAAGTCGACTATGTCATTGTCGGCGTCGGTGCTGGAGGCGGTGTTCTCCTGCAGCGTCTGGCGAGGGCCGGATTCAAGGTCCTTGGCTTTGATGCTGGTCCCTTCTGGGATACCGAACGCGATTGGGTGAGCGACGAAAAAGGTTCACATAATCTCTATTGGAACGACATGCGCATCACCGGGGGCAAGAATCCGCTAGCGTTCGGCGCCAATAACAGCGGTAAAGGCGTTGGCGGCGGAACTGTGCATTGGGCCTCTTTTACTCCACGCCTTCATCCTTCCGACTTCCGTATCCATTCGCAGGACGGCGTCGGTGTCGATTGGCCCCTCTCTTACTCCGACCTCAAGCCTTATTACGAATTGCTCGAGCTGGAGCTACCCGTCTCGGGTCCCTCTTACTACCCGTGGGGCGATCCGCACGGCTACCCGTATGGTCCCCATCCCATGGGAGGAGTCGGTGATGCTCTCATCAAAGGCTGCACGAATCTAGGAATAGGTGTTTCCGCCGGAGGACCCGTCGCGATTCTGAACGGCTCGAGGGCGGACCGCCCTCATTGCATATATCGCGGTTTCTGTATCCAGGGATGCAAGGTCGGCGCCAAAGCCTCCACCTTAATCACACACGTGCCCGATGCAATTGATAACGGTGCAGAAATTCGCCCCAATTGTATGGTGTCGAGGATTGAATTGGGTAAAGACCGAAGAGTCACGGGAGTGGCTTACTTCGATGAAGAAGGACGAGCGCAGTTCCAAAAGGCAAAGGCCGTGGTCGTGGCGGGCTACGCCATTGAGACGCCTCGCCTGCTGCTTAACTCTGCCTGCCCCGGTTTCGAGAACGGACTTGCAAACTCCAGCGATACGGTAGGCCGCTACCTAATGGCGCAAGCAGGTAACGTAGTAAGCGGCCGCTTCGAGGAACTCGTTCGCATGTACAAGGCGCCCCCTGCCCATGCCTTGACCGAAGAGTTCTACGAAACGGATCCTAAACGCGATTTCGCGCGCGGCTTCGCTATCCAGACAGTAGGTCCGTTGCCGATTTCTTTCGCCAAGCAGATGCTCAGTTCAAAGGGAGCCTGGGGCTGGGGCCTTCGGAGCGCCATGATGGACTACAACCACTGGGCCGCCTTTGGATTTCTCGGCGAGATTCTTCCCCACAAAGATAATCGCGTGCGGTTAGCCGAAGAGAAAGATCAAAACGGTATTCCAATAACCAGGATGACCTTTAATCTTGGTGAAAACGATAAGAAGCTGATCGAGTTCGGCAAGAACAAAACGATGGAAGTCATGTGGGCGGCGGGTGCCCAAGAGGTTGTGCAGGAAGCGCGCTATGCGCATCTGGTGGGCGCGGCACGTATGGGTTCTGATCCGGAAACTTCGGTTGTGGACAAGTTCGGTCGAACCCATGACATTGCAAATCTTTTCATCTGCGACGGCAGCATCATGCCTACCCAAGGATCGGCTAATCCAGGATTGACAATTATGGCTCTAGCGGCACGTGCCGCCGATTATTTGATCAAACAGGGCACCCAGGTGTTCGAATCTGACAAGCGAGATATGGTGTCGCCTGCGATGCGGCGCGATTTGTCTCCAACTGACACTTGGGGCCACGGCATGCCGCGATTGTAGACTCTCTATGCAATCCACTCCAAAGATAGAAAGCGTGGAAGTCGATGTTTATACATTCCCTACAGCGACACACGAATCCGACGGGACTTTCGAGTGGGACAAAACCTCGATGGTCCTGGTACAGGTTGTCGCCGCCGGTGTGCGAGGTATCGGCTACAGCTATGCAGACAAGGCTACGGCGCACCTGATCGAAGACTCCATGGCTCCAACGATCATCGGGCATGATGCCCTTGCCAACGGTGGTTGCTGGATCAAAATGGCCGAGCAAATCCGCAATCTCGGCCGTCCCGGTATTGCTTCGATGGCGATCGCCGCAGTAGACAACGCGCTCTGGGATTTAAAGGGGAAGCTCCTGAATGTGTCTGTAGCGTCCTTGCTCGGATTGGTGCGCACCGGCATCATGGCTTATGGCAGCGGCGGCTTTACTTCCTACTCGGATAAGCAACTCCGTGAGCAACTAGGTGGATGGGCAGAGGCAGGCTTTCTCGCCGTCAAGATGAAGATCGGTCGCGACGCAACTTCCGATCTGGGGCGCGTCCACATAGCTCGCGAAGCAATTGGATCAAAAGTGCAACTCTTTGTTGACGCAAATGGGGCCTATCGACGCAAGCAAGCTCTCTATCAAGCACATCGATTCAGAGAAGAGGAAAACGTGACCTGGTTCGAAGAACCAGTATCTTCCGATGATCTCGACGGCTTGCGCTTGATCCGGGACGAAGGCCCACCGGGAATGGAAATCGCTGCAGGCGAATACGGTTATGATTCCTGGTACTTCCGCCGCATGCTCTCGTCCGGTGCAGTTGATGTCCTACAGGCAGATGCGACCCGATGTGCAGGTATTACAGGCTTCTTGCTAGCGGATGCCTTGTGTGAGAGCCACTCCATGCCGCTATCCGCTCACACCTCGCCCTCTATCCACGCACATGCTTGCTGCGGGGCACAGCGAGCCATCAATGTCGAATACTTTTACGACCATGCCCGGATCGAGACCATGGCGTTTGACGGCGCGATCGAGGTGAGAAACGGACTGCTCACGCCAGACCTCAGCGAACCCGGGTTCGGTTTAACGGTCAAAGCGCAGGACATCGCCCAATATCAAGGTTATAAAACCAAACACACCTCGGATGACTGAGGTTCAGAAGAGAGGATTCAAACAGTAACAAAAGCACGACTTATGACGGCAGGCCTAGGTACGATGTTCCTACTTACGGCTGCTTGTTCATCTAACAAAGTAGCAGAAACTTCGGCGGTGGCAAGTGGCGGAGACGGCAAAGGAACCGCACCGCCTGCTACGACTGCCAAGAAGGCGGACAAAGCGCTGATACGGTTTGTGAATGGAACGGCCGGTTCTACAAACCTGGCTTTCGGCGACGTCACACCTTTCGACAGTGTCGACTCACATGATGTAACCGCCTATAAGGAACTGCCGGCCGAGCGCCATGATTTCAAGCTTTTTAGAAAAGATGAAAACACTAATCCTCTGGCGAGCAACAGTGAAGGGCTTGATGCGGGTAAACACTACACCGTGCTAGCGGTAACCGAGAAAAACGGGAAAGCTACGTTAGATCCCATCGCGGATGACCTTACGCCACCCTCGCCCGGGATGGCGAAAATTCGCGTAATAAATCTTGCGCCCACTATGAAGGATATCGACCTGTATGCGGGTGGGAAGAAGGATGCTCTCATCAGTGGCGCAGGGCTAGACCACCCGACGGACTACAAGGACGTATCACAATCGGAGGCTTCGCTTTATTTTCGGAATTCAATCAGCAAGAAACACTCGGTTCCAGTCGATGACATGACTTTGAAGGCGGGAAAACTGTACACCATCCTTGTCTTCGAAGACAAGAAAGGCAAACCCAAAGTAAAGACCATTGAGGACGTGTTCACCGCTGCCCCCAAAGGGACTAACTCCTGAGTGAATAAAGGAAAAGGTCGACTAGGCAAACCACATCGACCTCTTTCTCGCTCGGATGACACTGGCAAGCTTGCTTTTGTTCGTGCCGGTCTCTCTTGCGTTGGCCTATTGGTTTCCCGGATTCCCGCTTTGGATTTTTATCTCAGCGGCTCTGGCTATCCTTCCATTGGCCGAATGGATTCGCCGCGCTACCGACCAATTAGCCAATCGCGCTGGAGCAGCCATAGGCGGGTTGTTGAATATCACCTTCGGCAGTGTTGCGGAGTTGACTCTGGCCCTGTTCATTCTGCGGGGAGGACACGCTGAGATTGTTAAAGCGCAGATCACCGGCTCCATTATCGGCACCAGCTTGCTTGGTTTGGGAATTGCGATTCTCATCGGAGGGTGGAAACGGGAGAAACAAACCTTCTTGCGCCAACGCGCTGGCCTGCTCGGCAGCTTGTTGACCACATCGGTAATTGCTCTCCTGATTCCAGTCTTGTTTGACTACACTGAGCAACGAAAGTTTCCGGCCGGCCACATCGGTATCGGAACGCTCAACGAGCACCTGAGCATTTGTGTTGCGATCGTTCTGATTCTTGTTTACGCAGCCAATTTGATCTACACCTTGGTCACCCACCGGGATGTATTTGCTTCGCGCAAACGGGACATCGAACCAACTGAGACAATCTGGCCGCTCCGGAAATCACTCTTCGTGCTCTGCGTGGCCACCGTCACTGTTGCTATAGAAGCCGATCTGATACCAGGCAGTCTGGAAGCTACGGGCACGCGACTCGGCCTAACGCCCCTTTTCCTAGGAGTCATTGTCCTCGCTCTGATCGGAAATGCAGCGGACATACTGGCAGCTATTTACTTTGCCCGGCAGGACAAAATGGGCTTGGTTATGGGAATCTGCGTCGGCTCAACTGTTCAAGTCGCCTTGTTATTGGCTCCCCTTCTTGTTTTAATTGGGCATCCCATGAATCTGGTGTTTACCAATCCACTGGAATTGATCGCAATCGTCGGAGCTGTCTTTGCAGTCAATTCCATCGCCCTTGACGGAGAGACCACTTGGTCCGAGGGTCTACTTCTCGTGGCAGTTTACTGCTTGCTTGCGATTGCCTTTTTCTTTGTCACACCCGGATAAGAATCAATAACCGTCGGTTACGCCTCTATCTAAAACACGCATCTATGCTCGGACAATTCATTCAGCTTGTCGGCCCAAATCGAAGCCTCCAGATTGGAGGCGTTAAGCTTCTTGGCTTTGACGCTATCAATG
Source organism: Bryobacteraceae bacterium (assembly GCA_051003475.1). GTDB lineage: Bacteria > Acidobacteriota > Terriglobia > Bryobacterales > Bryobacteraceae > Bog-105. The sequence continues at coordinate 2,868 of JBPCLH010000224.1, read as the reverse complement.
CCCACAAATTTGTTTTCACGATCGCGTACTTTCTCGCCCTCTACCTGATCGGCAAGGGCCTGCGCTCGATGGCGCAAAAGGTCGGTGGATCACGTCAGCAAACTGCCTTCTGGACACGACAGGGGATTAGTCTCATCACTTTCCTGCTAGGAGTCATCGGCTTCGTTTCCATCTGGTTTGACAATCCCACACGTCTTGCAACCGGTGTGGGCCTGCTCGGTGCAGGACTCGCCTTTGCCCTGCAGAAGGTTGTCACCAGCTTCGCCGGTTATTTCGTGATTCTTCGTGGCAAGACATTTAACGTAGGCGACCGGATCAGCATGGGTGGCGTTCGAGGAGATGTGATCGCGTTGAACTTCATACAAACCGTGATTATGGAAATGGGTGAGCCGCCCTCGGTTCAGAGTCAGGATCCTGGAATGTGGGTCATGAGCCGCCAGTACTCCGGCAGAATCGTTACAATTTCCAACGCACAGATCTTTGAGGAGCCTGTCTACAACTACACTCGAGAGTTCCCCTACCTATGGGAAGAGATGCACATCCCGATTTCCTTTAAGGATGATCGACATCGGGCCGAGCAGATCATTCTCAAGACCGTACAATCCCATACGACCGACATAGCAAATATGGCCCAGCCAGAGCTTGATCGACTGAAGACCCAATTCTTCATTGAAGCGGCAGATATTGAACCGCGAGTGTTTTTGCGCATAACAGACAACTGGGTCGAACTTTCAGTGCGCTTTCTATGCGGCACCCACGATATCCGAGGACTCAAAGACCGCATTAGCCGTGACATTCTTTCCGGGCTAGAGGCTTCTCACATCGGCATCGCTTCTGGCACATATGAAATCGTTGGCCTTCCTCCAATTAGGATTGAGAGTCCAGCAAAAGGGTAATGAGCAAGCTGAATCTCATCAGACCCTTACTGACCAATTTCGTGCAGAGGGTCGGCGCTGTCGAAGAATTCTGAAAGGAAACATTGAAGTTTGCCTGAATGGCTGATTCTACTTGCAATAGCATCTATCGCGATGGCGGCTGTCTCTTTCGCCGTCATTGCAGTGGAACTCACAAGACATCCCCAGAAGATGTGGATAATGAATGTCGTTTGGCCGCTCACCGCCCTCTATGGAGGCCCAATAGCGGTGTACGCTTATTTCAAAGCTGGCCGTCTCAGCTCGAAGGAATCCGTCGAGCAAGCGAAAAAACGCGGCGAGGAGAATCCAGGTAAGGCTAAACCTTTCTGGCAAATTGTCGGCGTAGGCGTTACTCATTGCGGAAGCGGCTGTACGCTCGGAGATATTTTGGCTGAATGGATTGTCTTCGCCGCACCGATCACGATCTTCGGTCAGAAGATGTTCGGTTCCTGGGTCTTGGATTTCGTTTTTGCCTATCTCTTAGGTGTCGCATTCCAATACTTCACTATCACGCCCATGAAGAATCTCCCACCCGGCGAAGGTTTATGGGCTGCGATCAAGGCCGACACTCTTTCGCTCACAGCATGGCAGGTTGGGATGTACGGTTGGATGGCCGTCTCCGTGTTCTTGATTTTCGGTCACGAAATTCCAAAGACGAGTCCGGTGTTTTGGTTCATGATGCAAATTGCCATGCTTGTAGGTTTCGTTACCAGTTATCCAGTCAATTGGTGGCTGATTCGCAAAGGTGTGAAAGAAGCGATGTAATGGCTGAAATCAGCTTGCCTCTGAAGACAATACGTTAGCTTCGGCGCGTAGTAATTGCAGTTGTTTTAAAAGGAGTATGGAGATCTACTTCGATGGTGTTCCGGGCCTGGGGGCGCATAGCTGTTTCAGTGCTGCGAGTTAGAGAAGCCGCCGGCCTCACTTTAAGGCCTCCTTGCGGGACTTTACTGTACACCGCTGGCTACTGGAGCCGCAACGCCGATGTCACGTATCGGCTGGTCGTTCAGTTTACCGCAATCAGCCAACATCAGTGTTGCTGGAGGGCCGGTCGGTCGTTCCAGGAGCGCGGAAATAGATGCCCACAAGGAGCAGGCCGAGCGTGCAGTTGCTGATCAGGGTGAGGCTCCGATTTGCCACCGCATTGCCGCCGAAATGCCAGCAGTCTCATAGGGTGCTAACCTTAGATGTTTGTAAAACGTCTGTGACCGATCTGGCCGGCTCTCACGAGGGGACGCGCACTCGAGGCAGATTGCTAACGATCTTTGGAGCGATATGAAAACCTTAATAGTGGTCTTTTCGTTTCTGGCAATTTGGCCTTGGTCTTCGAGTAAGGAATACCACATGAAAGCCAGCAGTACCGTTCCAGCCGCGACGGGAACCGTTACCGTCGAGAAAGATAAAGATAATGGAAACACCAAGCTCAAAATACAGGTGAACCACCTTGCCAGCCCCTCAAGCCTGAATCCAGCCGCAAATACATATCTTGTTTGGGTTCTTCCTTCGGGCGGCGGCACAGCGGTGAAGCAAGGAGCCATACGGGTTGACAAGGACTTGAAAGGCGAATTGCGTGTCGTCACGGTATCAAAGGAATTCGATTTGTTTGTCACTGCCGAACAAAACGAGGGCGTTCTTGAGCCACTGGGCGTTCGGATATTAGATACGCATGTGAACCTGCGCTGAAGCAGGTGAGTCAAGCCTGGAACAATCTATTACTTGATCTCCGGAGTTAATCACCTTCCTGGCCACGCCCTGCTGGCGGCGCGCTGGTCCTACTGCAGTGGCGACCGAAGTCTCACAAGATGATATAGGCCCGTTAGAGGGCCAGTGTACGCGGCGGAGTGAAAATAGACCAGTAAACGCCGCGTAAGCGGCGTTTATGGCGGAGCAAAAGTAGGCCGCCTGAAGACTGGTTTCATCGAACATTCGCATAAAGTTATGTTTTATGAAACAC
>JBPCLH010000223.1:0-8193 GCA_051003475.1 Bryobacteraceae bacterium | reverse complement strand
GAGCACACGGTTTTGGCTATTCCTTAAGAATGGAATCTCGTAGATGAAGTTGATTAACGCGATGTGCGTCCGGTCAAAATTACTCGGCCCGTAGTCATAACCGCGATCGTAGGGGTTTGAAACGTTGGCAAGATCGCTGTTGTTATTTCCGAATACGGGATCCATAGACTTCGAATAGGTATAAGCGAACTGCAGCGTCAGGGAGTTCTTTACTTGGGCACGAAGGTTCATTTGCAGTGAGTTGTAATTCGAGTTCTCAGCGTTCTCGGATAGTCTGATCGAGCCGAAACCGGGATAGGGAACTACCGTGTTGTAGTTAATGCTTCCATTGATAAAGGCGGGCAGAAAGCTTTGCGAAGGCAGGTTGGTTTGGCGGTAATCATTCTGGTGGGCATTTTCGTTACCGACATAAGCCAGCGAAAGTACTGAGTTTTGCCATAGCTCCTGTTGAACTCCAAAGCTCCATTGATAACTCGCCGGATTTCTGTAATCGGTATAAGCAAGACCGGTAATGCCGGCCGGCGTGATCGGAGCGTTCAGGACTTGACCTGTTGTGAGGCTGAGGTTTGGATTGCTGAGGGCGACATTGTTGAACGTTGTGGTAGAGCTAAACGGAATGTTGGGGCCGGCGTTGTACACATCGTTGCCCTGGATTCGTTCGTACATGATTCCGAAACCGCCGCGCAGAACGGTCTTGCCTCTACCGCTGACGTCATAGGCAAAGCCGATGCGGGGTCCGAGATTAGCCCAATAACTCTTAACCAGGCCGGAAGGAATGCCGTTCTGGCCGGCGATGCCAATGCCGTTCAAATAAAATTGATATCCATTCAGAATTGGATTCGGGCTCGTGCCAAGACCAGGGCTATTAGGGCTGATGCTATTACCGCCCGGCAGAAGAATGGCGGCATTAGCGGGATTATACAGCCCGGGATAGAAATTCGACTGGCGGTTATTCTCTTCATACGTATGTGGGATGCCGTCCCAGCGCAACCCGAGATTTAGAGTCAGACGAGGAGTGACCTTCCAGTTGTCTTGAATGTATGCGGCATACGACTTGTTATCCCACTTCCCCGCGTCTTGCACGGCGAGTTCGGTGTAAGAATTGGAATAACCTAGCAGGAAGTCGGCAAAATCGTTGCCTGTATAGTTGCCGTTGAACACAAAGTCGCCTTGAGTGTTGCCGAAGAGATCCTGGACTTTCTTGTAGAGGGCCCAACTGGCTCCGAACCTGAGCTGGTGCGATCCTTTTATCAGGGAAACATCATCGCGGATCTGGTAGTCATCGGCCTTGTTATTCCAAGGCCAACTCCCGCCGTTATATTTCGTCCCGGTGGAGCCGCTCAGTTCGATAGCAGGAATGCGGTCCAAGTTATTGCCTGGAAACAGTTGAGGGATATTTAGGTTGCTGGGACGCTGGTAGACACCCGTAGGCGTGATGTTGATGCGATTACCGTTGTAATTAAAAGCGGTTTCGTTGAGCAGCGTGGGGCTGATGGACCAAGTGGCATGAATGACGCCGCTATAGGAGGGATTACCGAAAACGTCACCTATAGTGGGTACGTTGTCGTTGGTCCACTGCGCATTTCCGTAGGCTTGGCTGATTTGCTCGTCCACCCAATGGCCAAAAATGTTGAACTTATCGCCGAACCGGTGATCTATACGGACGATCTCTTCTCGAACTTTGGTCGGAAGTTTCGTCCCGCCCACGAACTGAACTCCGTTATTCGGCGCGGGAAAAATACCAGCCTGTAACAGGGCTTGCGCGTTCGGATCGAGCAGTGACACTGGGATTCTGTTGCCTGGAAAAGGCGCGCCGGGCGCCAATCCGAGGGCAGCGTATTGTGCCTGCAGGGCTGGGGAGATCTGGCTGGCGCTCGGAACATGGATACCGGTATTGAACTGACCGCCGTACTCGCTGGTTGAAGGAACGGTTTGATTGTTAACGCCGCCCTGTATAAGTTTGCGCCACTCCATGTTATAGAAGAAAAATGTTTTGTCGCGGTTTTTGTTGTAGACCTTGGGAATGAATACGGGGCCGCCGACGTTGAATCCGAAAGTGTTGAACCGTAACTCGGGTGGCTTGGTACCCGCTGCATTGTAGAAGTAACGGTTCGCGTCGAGGGCATCGTTGCGGAAGAACTCCCACCCGGAGGCATGAAAATCCTTCGTCCCCGACTTGAACACCATGGTCATGGTCGCGCCGGAGGAAAGGCCGAATTCGGCGCTGTAGTTGGAAGTGAGCTGCCGGAACTCCGCGATGGAGTCGATGGAGGGCAGGATGCTAATATTTCCGGACCCCCCGCGGTCGTAATCTTCGCCCCCATCTACCATATAGAGATTGTGGGAGACACGCAGGCCATTGAAGCTCACGTTTGAGTCGCCACCGACCGGTACCGGATTTTGGAAATCGGCCATATTACTTGACGCTCCCGCAGTGAGGGTGGCCAGGGAGTATATGCTTCGCCCGTTGGTAGCAAGCTGCGATATTTGCTGACCAGTGATCACGTCGCTGACCTCGCCGGATTCGGATTGTACCGCGACTGCCGTTGCCTCGACGGTGACGCTCTGTTGCGTATTACCCACTTCCAGCTTGAGATCCGCACGAGTGCGTGCACCTACGTTCAACGTAATGTCCTTCTGCTCAGATGCCTTAAAACCCGACGCTTCGGCACGGACAGCGTAATGCCCGATTGGAAGGTCCGCAGCTACATATTCGCCGCCCTGATTGGTGGTCAGGTGGGTCGCCTGTTTCGTATCCGTGTTCGTGACGGTGATTCCTACGTTGGGCATGACGGCGCCGGACGGATCCGTTACGGTACCGAGCAGGGTTCCTCCTGTTCCTGTTTGAGCCGAGGCCGTGAAGGCAAAGACCAGCAGGAGGGGGAGAAAAGAAGAGAGAAACCAACTGGCCTTCGAACGCCATTGACGGGCGAAGGGACGAGTCGAATGGTGCATGCGTGTCTACCTCAATAGTTAAGAATCTAATCCGGTGCGAGAACCCTCAAAGCATGCCGTTAAGTATCGCTACTTCGATCCCCGCCGTAAAGGTTACGTTCGTTAAAAAACCCTCTCGCGCGTAGACTCAACCGTTAAACATCGTCTTTGCTTCAACGTACCGGGAACATATTTAACACATCTTAACAGTGGTAGAGCGCATTTTGCTGACGTGTTCGGTGATATACTTCTGCGCGATGGGTTCCGTCAAGGATCTACGCTCTGATCTCAAGTTGGAGGCGCTGCGGGGCGCATTGGCGGCTGTACTGACCTCGAAGACGTTCTCGAAAACTCCGCGGCTCACCGCATTGCTCGACTATCTCTGTGTCAGATACTTGCACGGCGATGCCGAATCGATCAAGGAATACAACATCGCTACCGACGTGTTCGGCCGGACCGCGGATTTCGATCAGGGCAGCGATGCGATTGTGCGGGTCGAGATGCACCGTCTACGCAAGAAGCTTAAGGAATTCTATGCAGGAGAAGGCGCGGAACAGGCGATTGAGATCGTTATCCAAAGCGGGCACTATCTCCCCGAGTTTGTTGTTCGCCCGAAAGACCTGCGGATTATCGCGACCACTGACAGCGGCCTTTTGTCAGCGCGTCCAGAGGCGCCCTTTCCAGGAGCACTGCGAGCGACCCAGAAACTGCGCCTTTCCATTTGGTTTGCAGCCAGTCTTGTTATTGTGGCACTGGTTGCGGTCGCGCTCATCTCCTCGAAGCGGACATCGCGCAACCAGTTATCGGAGGCTGTAGCAACGCCGAGCCTTCCTCCCGTGAGCGCCATTCCTACCGGAGAAGGAGTTCGCCTGCTTTGCGGCTCATCGAAATCCGGATATCGAGATCGCCAGGGCAGGGAATGGGGAGCCGATGCTTTCTACTCAGGAGGTGCTGCCACTCCGGTCCTAGCGCAGCCCATTTGGCGTACGCGAGATCCTTGCTTTTTCGCCGCATGCGTTCAGGAGAATTCTCGTACAAGATTCCGCTGAAACCGGGTGTTTATGAAATGCGGCTCTATTTCGTTGACACCTCCTACGCTCCAGGAAGCGCAATGGAAGGCGGCGAAAACGTTCGGGTTTTCAACGTTCTCATCAACGGGATCCTGGCGCTGCGCAATTTCGACATTATTGCGGACGCCGGCCGAAGTACTGCAGACGTGAAAGTGTTCAAGGATATTGGTCCCGCAAAGGATGGCTATCTTCATCTTGCACTCTCGAAAGTGACAGACATCCCGCTGATCAACGCGATCGAGATCGTGCCGGGAATGCCGCATCGTCTGCACCCCATTCGGATCATCACGCAGGATAGTACGGTTACGGATCAAAGCGGGGTTATATGGTATCCCGACGATTACTTCCTGGGCGGGCGCACCATCGCGCGGTTCGGAACGGTGAGCGGCCCGGAAGATCCTGAAATCTATGCACGGGAGCGGTACGGGAATTTCTCTTATGCGATTCCGGTGAGTAATGGTCGTTATACGGCTACATTGCGTTTCGCGGAGGCGTTTTGGGGGCCCAACAGCCCCGGTGGTGGCGGTCCGGGCAGCCGAATTTTTGATGTCTATTGCAATGGAAGCGCGCTATTGAGAAACTTCGATATGTTCCACGAAGCGGGTGCGCATCATCAATTGATCAAGACTTATCATGAGCTTCAGCCGAATGCCCAAGGCAAGTTGCTCTTTTCGTTTGTTCCGCAGGTGAATTAGGCCAATGTTTCGGCAATCGAGGTTGTTGATGAAACGGAATAGGGCTCAACCAAGACCCCCTTCGTTCCCTAGACGCGCTAAGCCCACGCAGCAGTTGAAAGGTCAGATTGTTGATGGTTCGGACGCGTAGTGTCGAGCAGCTCGGAAACTTGGCTCAGAGTGGGTCGGGATGAAGGACTGATATTCAGGCAGGCCAGCAACACGCTTCTGAAGGAGTCGGGCAAATTTGCTTGATGATTTGTAAGCACTTTCCGCAGTGTCTGGCCGAAGGCCCAAACATCCCAGGCCGCCGAAATCAAGCCCTCTGCTGCCTCTGGAGGACACGTATTCCAGGTCCGCCGAAGCGAGAGAGTCTCCTCACTCGTGTCGGTGCCCGCCACTCGTAATTGGCTAAAATCGCTCAGCTTCCAATCGGCTCCAACCGGGACCACAGTATGCGGCGAAAGCACACAGTAAACTAGATTTCTGTTATGTAAGTACTCAAGACCGGACAGAACATGCCGCGCAAATCTTAGCGCCTCTTCAGCCGCAAGGGACGGGGTGGCCAATTCATCACCTGGCTCGGTGATTGCGTAAGTAAGGGCGCCCTGTTCAGTCAGTAGCGCACCCGTTTCCAGGTAACGAAGCAGATGCGGGTGCTCAAAATACTTCGCTTCGAGAAACCTGCTGACTCTTTCTTCCTGCTGCGTTTCATCTTCGAGGAACAATCGCACCAGCACTTCGCTGACGTTCTCGGTGAAATCGAGATAATCGGCCCGTAACACCGCGCGTTTGGGATCGGAAAAAAGTAGCTCTCGGAGCTGAACATTCAGCCGAAGCCCGTCACGTAACACTTGATCCCAAATTGGTTCTTCCATCTTGTCTCGCGGGTTAGTTTGACGGTCGAGTTATCGCTCGGGCTCACCGTGCGCATTCACATCACCGCGATCCTTCGCCAGGGCAGTGACTCGTGGATCCCGGACGGTGGTTCGCTTCTTTACGATTCGAATCTCTTCGCGCAAAATCAATTGCTTCTCGATTTTCAGCCGCTCTTCCATGACAGGAATAATCGTGACGCCGTCCTCGATTCGAATTTCAGCTGGCGCATCGAGAACACGGTTAACTGGAACTCGCTGCACATCGATGTCCTCTTTGAATAAACGTGCATCGACACTGATCCCGTCATCGGAGGGGACGTCTTTACCAGAACCTTTTGAACCATTCTCCGGTTGCGCCCCGGTTTGGGCTTGCACGTCATGAAGATAAAAAGAACCATCTTGCTGCGGCTTCAGAGCAGCGGAAGGCACTGTGAGTTCCGTACCGTTGCTGAGCTTTATCGTATTGAATTCTCGCTTGTCAAGAAAGCGCGATGTTCTGAGAACCGTTCCCTTCAGGCCACTGCTCAGCCTTACTTCAAACTCCTGCAACTCCGCCATTACTGACTCTCCTTATGAGCATTACTCCCGTTTCCGGACATCCGCTGTGAATACGTACTGGTCGACTCGCCCATCTTGGCGCCCTCTTGTCCGAAGATCACAAGTCGAAGAAATACATCGCCATGCACCGGCCGGTAGACCACGGCGCCGGTCCTTAATAGATTTCCGTCAAGCATGACCTGTTTCTCCCGCCCATTTCCCTCTCGGATGGTTAGCATACCTCCGGTCGCTGCAACCAGCACAGGCGCCGTACGATCCCAATCGAGCCGTAGATCATCGCCATGCCTCTCCGCCCTTAACGCGAATCCTGTGGCATGAGAGCTGCCGGATCGTGCATCGTGACCGTCCGGTTCGGCACTAACAGCTCCCTGGCTTACCCTCGCTGACCCCCGCTGCATCAAATATCCGAAAAGAAGAGCCAGAACAACCGCCGCCGCAAGCAGAGATAAGGGGCCCGGCATCGCATATCGCCGGAGGGTAAGGGGATTCTCGTGCACCTCTCCGACTGTTAGGATCGGCGGGTCTTCGAACGCCGGATCTGTGGGTTTCGCGATGTCTGCGGCTTTTATCACCTCTGCGGAATTGGGCCGATCCGCGGGCTTGGTCGTATGTGTCGACGTCGTCGCATCGAACTCTGCGGGCTGCCCTACACCGTCCTCCGAAAGACAGTGCCATAGCTCAAGCCATCTTGGCAGGGCGGAGGCGTCTACCGAACAGTGGAACTCACGGAAGACTTCATCTTGATCGCCTGAGAAGAGTCTTACACTGCTCGATTCAGGCTCGGTATGCTTGATCAGCAGGACCACTGGGGTGATATCTCGGAAGCATGTGCGAATGAATCCAAGGTCCTCTTCCGTCAAATTCAGCCGGCTGCCTATGTCGCTGCGGTAAAACCCGATGACATGAGGCTGATCCTCCGGAGTCGACTGGAAGGCAGTTATCGTGCGTTCGAATTCGCCTCTTCCTGGTCCGGCGAGGGCATACGCATGATCCCGCGGATACATGAGGAACACGGGCTGCGAATCCGTGATTTCTATGGTAGGGCCGACCTTCCCCAAAAGAACTCCGCAAACCTCCGCCGCGCCCGTCGGATTTGAGGTGAGCGCCCATTCGACGTCTTCGTCGAGACGGCGCACTGCGTCCGGATGCCATCGAAGCTGGGGCACACCTTCCCCCGAAAGATCTACGCGTTCGGCGTTCCCGCCGCTGTGCGTTAATCTCTGGTCTTGGGGGGCCATCCCTTGCCCCGTCTGTTCCGTAGGATGGGCTTTCAATGTCGAATTGCTATTGGCCCACATACCCGCTCATAGTTAGTCCGGTAAGGACATCCATGCGAACTCTACCATGGTCTCACGGGCAAAGGGTTGCGTTACTCGTGCACGTCGATTTCCAGTTTCGGGCAGAGGCGGTTGGCTTGGTTCACAAGCCGGCGACAACAAGGCCCCTGCAAGATGAACCGCAATGGTGGCATTTGCATACACTTTTACCCACTCACCACGCACGAGGCCCTGCGGCTTGCCGCGTGTCGTGGCACGGTGGCGAGCCATTCATGCGCGAGTCCTGTTCCCGGTCTCACAACTGCATTCGGACCTTCCATTTCGTACACAAGGTGGCAACCGCCAATATCACGCCCGTGAACACAACCGATCTCGCTACACCCGGCCAGCCGCTATCAAAGAAGTGGCCAAGAAGGCCTCCGAATAAATCGGGCAGCAGGTAGGTCAGCAACGTATTCGCGCCCGCAGGTCTCACGAAGCGGGCCCAACCGGTATGCTTCTTCACATCGCAGATCCAAAACAGTGCGGTGAATAGCAGTACGCTCGAACCCACGCTGTACAAACACCAGCTCGGTGTCGCCCGGATCTTCGAAATGCCGAGCGGCGTCAGTATCCATGGATCTGTTGCAAATAGCGTGAACAGGACGGAGCGATCTGTGGCTTACTTCTTGCCAGTCGGGTTAGGCGGCGAGGCCGAACGTGACGTTGATGAATCGGACTTGTTCTGTAACGTCGCCCTTTGCTAACCACCGAACTTGCCCTTTGCGAATCATGTTCATTGCTTCGTAACCTTGAATCGTCC
>JBPCLH010000222.1:0-44073 GCA_051003475.1 Bryobacteraceae bacterium | reverse complement strand
TCCGCGGCTCCTCCAAAAACCACATCGGATCGGTAGACCCCGATGCCTTGAAAATCCCCGCCCGAAGGGCGGAATCTACACTAACGGAATACGCTCGCCTTCCATTTCACGCTGAACCGGGACAGATAATTCCTTGGCACCAGGTATCGGTCATCGGCTCGATGCGTGGGCAAACAGAGATCTAAACGTCGGCGCAATCGTGGCTCTAGCACCTGATCTGAAAGTTCCTGCTGACCTGCTGAGCGTCGATCAACAAACCGTTCGAACAGTGCTTAATAGTTGGGGACCCGGTAAATTCGATGCCGAACTGTTTATGGATGGAAAACCATTCCGGCCCGATGGAAAATCTGCGGCGGTCTTGATCCCTCCAGCTTTTGTCTCTCTGGCGTAAACCTGCACACTTGGACCGGGTGGGGCTCCGTCACTCACTGGAACGCCTTGGTTGCCAACATTGAGATGCACGGCAAGGGAACGTTCTTTGACCCGCGCCTGAATGATCCATCGCAATTTCCAGTGGCGGCCAAAGCTGGGTTTGGAAATTTCCGGAATGATCCTGATCTAGTCACTTCACGCCTTGGCGCACTGCATTTCTATCAGCTCGCGATCCCCGCGCCCCCTCCCCCGGAAGGAAGTTTCGACAAGGGGGCAGCTGAGCGGGGGGAAGAAATCTTCAACGGCAAGGCTAAGTGCTCTACCTGCCATGTTCCGCCACTGTTCACGGAGCCAGGTTGGAACATGCATACGGCCGCGGAGATTGGCATAGACGATTTCCAGGCAAACCGTGCACCGGACAAACGATATCGTACTTCACCCCTCAATGGCCTCTGGACCCATATGAAAGGCGGTTTTTATCACGACGGCAGATTTGCAACTCTCAACGACGTAGTTGAGCATTATGACAATTTTCTACAACTGGGACTTGCTGACGCGGAAAAGGGCGACCTCGTCGAGTACCTGAAATCACTGCCGGAGAAGAGAAATGAGGACCCTGACGATGAGGACGACCGCCCAAGCACTCGTTCTACGCCAGACCAGTGACGTTAGTAAGTCGCGGAAAACACGCTTCAGTCGAGTTCCAAAGGTCCGCGCCAACTAAAGCTCGCGATTTTGTAACCAACTGCGTCTTGGCTACCATCTAATTTCCCCGTTGCGAAGCGTCGGCGTGATAAACTGCCAGCATGCGATATATTGTGGCCGTTTTGATTGTAGGTTTCGCGCTGACAACTCCGGCGCTTGCGCGGAAGAATACCAGCCCGTTTATCGGGCGATGGGATTTCGACGTCAACACGGAGGCCGGCACGCGCGCCAATTGGTTAAGTGTAACGGACAAAAACGGCAACTTGGAGGTGTGGTTTCAGCCTACCGGAGGCCATGTACATCCAGTGAAAGATTTTCACGTGGACGGATCGCATCTCACTTTCACGATCTCGTCGGCGACTGGCAACCGGGCCGCCGTGATTTGGGAGCTCGATGCCGCTGGCGAAAAATTGACTGGCGTCCAGAAGCGGGGCGATCACTCGACACCATTGACAGGTGTGCGCGCGCCGGAATTGAAGCACAGTGCGCCAACGGAATGGACCAAACCAGAGCCGCTTTTCAAGGGGAAGAACCTTGACGGGTGGGAGCCGATCGGCGACGTGACGAAGAGCCATTGGGTCGTGAAGGATGGCCTGCTGGTGAATGAGCGTCGCGGCGCGAACCTCAAATCAACCCGCAAATTCGAGGACTTCAAGCTGCACTTCGAGGTCAACTGCCCAGAAGGTGCTAACAGCGGTTTTTACCTGCGCGGGCGTTACGAGGTCCAGCTTGAATATGAGGCTTCCAACTCCGAGCCAATGGAACGCCAGATGGGATCAATCTATGGGCGGATCGCTCCGAGTTCGGAGCTCCCACGCACGCCGGGCAGGTGGGAAGCGTTTGACGTCACGCTAGTCGGGCGCACAGTCACGCTGGTTCGAAATAGCGTCACGACAATCAAAGGCAAGGAAATTGAAGGGATCACCGGGGGCGCATTGGATGCTGATGAGGGGAAGCCTGGGCCGTTCTATATCCAAGGCGACCATACTGGTGGTCTGAGGTTCCGCAATATCACGGTTGCGGTACCGAAAACGTAGGGTGGTGAACTTCGTTCAATATCCAAGATCCAGAATTACGCAAAGCTTAGTTACTCTTCCTCTTCAACGTGAAGGTGCGTTTTCGCGGCAGCTATGATCTTTTCGGCCTGCGCACCAGGCACGTAATCGTAGTGATCGAATTCCATGTGAAAAGATGCTCGACCTTGAGTCTTAGAGATCAAGTCGTTCTGATAGCTGAGCATTTCGGACATCGGCACTTGGGCGCGAATGGTTTGCATGTTGCCTTTTATGTCCATACCCGAAATACGGCCGCGGCGTCCGTTGAAATCGCTCATTAAATCGCCCGCGAAATCAACGGGCGTTTCTACCTCAACCTTCATAATGGGTTCGAGCAGCGCAGGTTTCGCCTGTTGCATAGCGGCGCGAAATGCTTTCCGCCCTGCCAATTTGAAGGCCATTTCCGATGAATCCACGTCGTGATAAGAGCCATCGTATATCGTGACCCTGAAATCGGTTACCGGGTAGCCGGCTAAAAATCCCTGTTCGGCAGCTTCCAAAATTCCTTTTTCAACCGCGGGTATGTATTGCCTGGGAATCGACCCGCCGAAGATATCGTTTACGAACTGAAATTTCCCGCCACGGGCCAGCGGTTCGAGTTTGATCCAGCAATCCCCGAACTGGCCGTGACCGCCGGTCTGCTTTTTGTGTCGACCCTGGACATTGGCGGTACCACGGACCGTTTCGCGATATGGAATTTTAGGCGCTTTCAACTCAACTTCCACGGCATAACGCCTCTTTAGGCGGCTGACCACGATTTCCACGTGTTGCTGACCGTTGCCTGCGAGCAAGAACTCCTTGGTCTGCGGATCACGATAGAAGCGTAACGAGCGATCCTCTTCCAGCATTTTCGCCAGGGCCGTGCTCAAACGGTCCTCATCGTTCCGCGTCTTGGCGGAAATGGCGTAAGAAATCGACGGCTCGGCCACTTCTATGCCGCGGAAAATGATGCAATTCGTTCTCTCACAAAGCGTGTCGCCGGTGAGAGTGTCCTTTAGCTTTGGCACGACGCCGATATCGCCTGCCCGAAACTCAGGGATCGGCTGCATCGTTTTCCCGAACGGAGTGGCGATGTGCGCGAGCCTCTCGCTTACGTTCGAACGCATGTTCATTAAGTGAGCGTCGTCTTTCAAAATACCCGACATAACTTTGAAATACGTCACACGCCCGGCAAACGGGTCTGCGGAGGTTTTGAACACGAATATGGAGGGGGGTTCGTTCGGCGAGATCGCCTTCGTCGTTTCTGTTCCATCTTTGAGAGCAAGCAACTCGCGGCCCTGCAGAGGTGAGGGGAAGATCTCGCCGATGAAGTTCATCAGCAGATCCGAAGCGATGTTCTGGGAAGCCGCCGCACAGAGAATGGGGAAAATTCGGCGCTCGCGAACAGCTTGTTGAAGCCCGGCGACGATGTGCTCGGGAGGGAGTGTGCCTGTTTCAAAGAACTCTTCCATGAGATCGTCGTTTCCTTCGGCAACCATCTCAACTAGTGCTTCGTGAGCCTTTGTGGCGGCTTCCTGATAAGGAGTGGGTATCTCCGTGTCTTTACCCTTGCCATCGCCACCAGGCTTATAGCAGAAAGAACGCATCCGGATCAGGTCGATGATCCCATTGAAATTTTTTTCGGACCCGAGAGGCAGGTGCATAGGTACGGCGGCTCTCCCGAAGGTCTCGCGGACGTTCTCGACAACGCGCTCAAACGACGAACGCTCCCGATCCAGTTTGTTGACGAGCAGGGCACATGGGAGCCTAAACTCCTCTGCAAATTGCCACACCTTCTCGGTCGAGACCTCAACTCCAGCGACTCCATCCAGCAGGAGCATGCAGGCATCGGCCGCCGTTAGCGTCGAGCGGGTTTCGTTCAGAAAAATGTTGTAACCTGGCGTGTCAAGCAGATTGATTTTCGTCTTTTGCCACGGGAATGCAGCCACGGCGGAATTGATGGTGAGCTTGCGGTGCATCTCCTCCTCATCAAAGTCGGTGATCGTGTTGCCTTCATCGGCTTTGAGGTGCCGGTCTGTGAGCCCAGCCGTATATAGAAGCGCCGCCGTTAGCGATGTTTTACCAGAATGCCCGTGTCCAATCAAGGCTACGTTCCGAACATCGGAACTGTCGAAAACCCTCATAAGGATGCACCTCCATAAGGAATCGCGCACGACGGGCATAAAAGGCCGGTGCGCTTGATCGGCGCTGCGACCGACCATACCAAACGATTTTAGCCCCTCGGCTTGGACGTAGAAATGATTGCGATGAAGTTCAGGCGGTTTGCCGGGTGGCCGCTTCGTCGCTTACAACGTCCCGAACGGGATTGTAGGTGAGCATGCGGCCGCAGGTTTCGCAGAACATGATCTGATCGCCGCGCCGCAAATCCTGAAAGAATTGCGGACGAAGGGCGATCTGACAGGCATCGCAACGGCCATCAGTCGCATCGGCGAGCACAGTGCTCTTGGTCTTTTTCCGAATTCTCAGGTAATGCGCGTAGACCTTTGGATCCATTTGGTCGGTAATCGACGTGCGCTCTGCGCGCCGTTCGGCAAGTTCCTTCTGATCCAGATCCGTGCGGTCGCGTGCACGTTTCTTTTCGCCTTCGACGTGCTGGTTTTCCTGCTTCAAGTCTGCTTCGGCGGCCTTCACGTTCTTTTCCAGGCGCTCAGACTGCTCCATCAGCTCAAGAATCTTGTCTTCGGCCTTGCGAGCCTCACCCTCGGCATAGCCGATTTCGTTTTGGAAAGCGTGGTATTGCTCGTTGGTTCTGGCCTCGAGCGCCTGGGATTTAAGCTTCGAGATCTTTTGCTCTTGAACTTGAACGTCACTTTCAAGTTTGTTGCGCTCGCGCTGGTTAGCCGAGAGCGCTGCGCGGTCCGCTTCCAGTCGGCGTGTATGGGACTCTAGCCGCTTCTCAATTTCCGCGATATGTTTGGGGAGGGTCGCGATCTCGTTTTCGAGACTCGCGATGTTACGATCCAGCGCCTGAAGACGGAGCGCAAGAGCGAGGTCCTGCAGCATCAATCTCGAATTCTAGCACGCATTGCGAGGAATTTCGTCGAAGCGGCGTGGAGGAACATCCTACGGCGCTAATGATAGGCCAGCTCGGGGACCATCTCCCGGGCTCAGCCGGTGATGTGGGCGTTCCGGGCTACATTGCGAGCTGATTAACGTCGGCCGTATTCGTCAAGGAAGTGGGCAATCGTAAGGATGCCCTGGTAGTAGTTACTGATGCGGTACTTCTCGTTCGGCGAATGCAGGCCGTCATCGGGGAGGCCGAAACCCATCAGTACGGTCGGAATGCCAAGGTGGGTTGCGAATTCGCCCACAATCGGGATCGAGCCGCCGCTGCGAATGAAAACAGTCGGCTTACCGAGCATCTCGCTGAAAGCTTTCGCAGCGATCTGTATTGCGGGATGATTCGGGTTGACCGAAATGGCCGGACCGGCGCTAAGCACACGCACCTTTGTGTGAATCCCCTGCGGCGTGTTCTCTTTCGCCCAGCTTTTGAACGCCATCAATACACGCTGCGGATCCTGCTTCGGCACCAGGCGCATGCTGATTTTCGCAGTGGCTTTCGCGGGGATGACAGTTTTCGCACCCGCTGCTGTGAAGCCGCCAGCAATCCCATGAACCTCGAAGGTCGGGCGGGCCCAAACGCGCGCGAGAACGGATTGATCGGGCTCACCCGTGAGCTGAGTAGAGCCGACCTCCTCTTTAAGGAACTGCTCTTCGGAGAAGGGAAGGTGGTTCCAGCTCTCGGTTTCAGCCGGGTCCGGCGGAGCAACGTCATCGTAAATGCCCGGAATTTGAAGGCGGCCATCCGCATCTTTGGCTTTTGATAACAGCTCAATCAATCCGTACACTGCATTGGGTGCCGCGCCGCCGTACATGCCGGAGTGTAAATCCCGCGCGGGACCGGTCGCTTCGATTTCCAGATACACGAGCCCGCGCAGGCCGATACAGAGTGTCGGAAAACCGTCGGCGAACAGCTCCGTGTCGGAGATGAGGGCCACATCGGCCTTCAACCTCTCTCGATGTTTCGGAACGTACTTGGAGATTGACTCACCGCCGACTTCTTCTTCCCCTTCGATCAGGAACTTCAGATTGACCGGCAGCTTGCCGCGATAGACCGATCGCAAGGCTTCCACCGCTTTGATATGCATGTACATCTGACCCTTGTCATCGCAGGCGCCGCGCGCATAAATATTGCCGTCGCGAATGCTTGGCTCGAAGGGCGGGGTCTTCCAAAGATCGAGCGGATCAGGCGGTTGGACGTCGTAGTGACCGTAGCAGAGCACGGTGGGCTTGCCTGTCGCATGAAGCCAGTCTGCGTAGACAAGAGGGTGCTGGCCTGTGGCGATGACCTCAATGTTCTCGAGTCCCGCGCGCTGGAGGCTTTCAGCGACAAATCTGGCGGCACGCGCTACGTCATCCTTGTGTTCGGGCAGAGTGCTAACGCTCGGAATGCGTAGAAAGTCGGTCAGCTCCTGTAAAAAACGCGATTTATTTTGATGTACGAACGGTTCAGCAATGGATGGCAAGGCGGGCCTTTCAGATTTCAATTATAGGTTTGCATTGCGAGAGGCTTGAATGGAGAAAACGGCGACGTCGGCGAGCAGATTCGGCAGAAAATGGAGTTGATGATTACGGTGAAGGAAGATTTGACGTTCGATGATCCATTGTTGTTTACGGCAGAGCAGAATGAAGTCGTCAATGGTGAGGAAATGAAGGTTGGGTGATTCATACCATTCGTAAGGGAACAGCAGAGTAAGGGGCGCACGGCCGCTCATGAGATGGGATAGACGCACCGTCCAGTGTCCGAAGTTGGGGAAGGCGACAATAGCGTGGCGGCTAACCCGGAGCATCGCGCGTAGAACACGCAATGGATAATGCAACTCTTGGACGGTCTGGCTGAGGATGACGAAATCAAAAGCGCCGTCGGGGTAGTCAGCAAGGCCTTGATCAAGGTCGCCTTGGTAAACAGAAACGCCGCGTGAGATCGCCCGCTGCACCTTGGTCCCGTCGATCTCGACGCCACGGGCATTAACATGTTTGTGATCGCTCAACCAGGCAAGCAATTCGCCTTCACCGCAACCAAGGTCCAGCACACGGGAGCCGGGCTCAACGAGTTCGGCGATCATGGCGTAGTCGCGGCGGGCAAGCAATTGCGGACTGGCGGGACGCGGCGGTATCGCGTCGCTGGGTTCCTCCGAACGGCGCATAGCGGGCACGAATTGCCCTGCGCGCTTGGACGTCCGAATCGATTGCGACGAATCTGCTGGAATAAGTGAAGCGTCGCGAAAGACACCTTCTACGAAGCCTCCGACGATCTCGCTTTGCTCTTTGGTTTCGATCAAAAAGGCATCGTGACCATAGGTGGAAGGGAGCTCGCAAAACGCGACGTCACTGTTGGAGCTGCGGAGGGCAGTGACGGTCTGGAGCGATTGATAGGTGGGATAGAGCCAATCGGAGGTGAAGCTCAGGACCAAGAACCGGGAGTGCGCGTTATGGAAAGCGGCTGCAAGGGACGGGTGACCTGCGGATAAATCGAAGTAGTCCATGGCCTTGGTGATGTAGAGATACGAGTTCGCGTCGAAGCGGTCAACGAACTGGCTGCCGCGATAGCGTAAATAGCTTTCCACCTCGAAGTCGGCGGAAAAATCGAACCCGAACGCGTCTTTTTCGCGGAGACGACGACCGAATTTTTGGCGCATCGAGGTGTCGCTCATGTAAGTGATGTGGCCGATCATGCGAGCGACGGCGAGCCCGCGTGCGGGGGGCTTTGCCTCGTAATAGTTGCCTTCGTTCCAATCGGGGTCAGCCATGATCGCCTGACGACCGACTTCGTTGAACGCAATTTGTTGGGCGCTGTGATGCGAAGTGGCGGCAATGGGGATGGCGGCCGCGACGGAGTCTGGGTAAGCGAGGGCCCATTCGAGAGCTTGCATGCCGCCCATCGAGCCGCCAGAGACGGCGAGGAGGCGCTCGATGCCCAGATGGTCAATCAGCATCTTTTGGAGGCGGACCATGTCGCTGATGGTGATGACTGGGAAGCGCAGTGCGTAGCGGCGGCTGGTTACGGGATCGATCGAACTGGGGCCGGTGGTCCCACGACACCCGCCGAGAACGTTCGATGAAATGACGAAATAACGGTCAGTGTCGAAGGCTAGGCCGGGGCCAATCATCGATGACCACCAGCCTGGCTGGCCATTCTCGCTACTAATGCCAGCGGCATGGGCGTCACCCGAAAATGCGTGCAGGATCAGAATGCCGTTCGAGCGCTCGGCATCCAACGTGCCGTACGTTTCGTAGGCGACATTGACGCCGAGCAGAGTGATGCCGCAGTCGAGCGCAAGAGCGGGGAAGCTTGCGAGTTGGGTTTCAACGGTAAATGACGTTTCGGCTGAAGCAGGCATGGCCGTGAAAGCAGATAGAGTGTTTGAAATTGCACCATAGCACGCGGGCGCATGGGACACACGTAACACATGAGCGGGGAACAATCTGGTCAAAGGGAACCGCCGCGATCACGAACTGGCGGCAAGTTATCGCAACTGAGAGAAACGAATATTATTCCGATGCGGTCAAAGGCTCAGCGGAATTGAACCTTAGTGGACGGCCAGGTGATCTTGGAGGCAGGAAAGAATTCCTTTGGGGCTACCTGCATGTCAAGAAGCCTGTACCGGACAGAAGCATTCATCGCCCGCCTGCCTTGGTAACTGAACAGCCGCCTTTCGTGTGAATCGCCATACCGCCGCAGGGGGTAGATTCAGCCACACTCGACCAACACGTTCGGCATCGAGGCCCAATCTCTTTATAGGGATGGGGCAGGTCGATGCGTATGTAAATTGAATAAGCTGACCACCAGGAGCTAAAGCTTTCAGGATCGCGCGAACGGTTGCAATCTGATCACGCGGATTCAGATTGCGAATGGGCAGGCTCGACACCACGGTCGTCACTTGTCCAACAGATTCGTTTGACAAGATGCGGCTCGCATGCACCGCGTCTCCGCAGCTGACGCGAACTCCCGGAAAGCGGTCCCGCAGATAGGCCACGAGCAAGGGATCTCGCTCGATCAGAAAAAGACGCTCCGGCTGGACACCTTGCTTAAGAAGGGCGCCTGTGATAGACCCAGTCCCTGCTCCTAATTCGAGAACGCTTGAAGTACCGCAATTCACGCGTGATGCGATGAGCTTTGAAAGACGGGGTGAACTCGGCGCAACAGCGCCGACAGCTAAAGGGTTCCGGAGGAGGGAACGAGCAAACAGCAAACAACCTGAGGACCGGAGCGCCATACTTTGTATAGGATACGCAAGCGGAAGTATTGTTTCGACCGACCTGCCCCGATAATCGCCACAGATCGCATCGAATTCTCTTATCCTCAAAATACAAGTCAGAGTATCGATGTCAGATTTGTAACTATTCCCGGTAGCCCGTGTCTACACTTGTGCTTGATGTGGCAGGAGATTACGGCTGCCACGGCTTTGCCGGTAAGCGCGCGAAAGGGAGTGCCAACAAATGAGAAGACACCTGCATGCTCTTGTGATAGCGGCCGCCCTAATCTCACCCGTTGTTATGACTATAGGGTGCGCGACGCACGTTGCAGTCGGCTATCGAACGTATGATCCTTATTATTCGGACTATCACGTCTGGAAATGATAACGAGGTCGTGTTTTACAACCAGTGGCTTGTCCAGACCCACCGCCGTCACCGCGACTTCCGCAAGTTAAGGCGGAGAGATCAACAGGAATACTGGAGATGGCGGCACAGCCGCACGGGACGCCGGTAGGCCGTTGTTCGGAGCGCCAGCATCGTAATCTCAGGCGCCCACCCCTTTGAAGGCAAGCGGTGTCGACTTGCGCGAGTCTGGCACAATACTGCATCCCGAAAGCCTACTGCGTGACTCTCCACTAATGCGATGAGAGAGCTAGAGCTATTCGAATTAATTTTTCGCGTAATCGCTCCCGTGCTGGTAGGCAGGCTTGTCGTTCAAGCCAAGGTGCTGGCCGCGACAGATGCGAAGGCACTTAGCTCCGCGTATCTCTATGTCTTCTTGCCTGCTTTGCTAATAAAGCATCTATCAACGCAAAGTCTTGCTGCTCTCTTCGATTTACGTTTCATTCTCGCCACAGCCACCCTTCTGCTGGGGATTTACGTGACTGTTCTGATCATTCATATACATGCCCTGCATCGACCAGTCGATTACAGTGCTCTCGCCGCTTTTGCCGCTTCGAAATTCAATGCCGTGATTATAGGGCTCCCCTTGCTGCTGATTGCCATCGGACGCCAGGCTATAGTCCCGGTCATCGTCAATTTGGTTCTTGGCTACTTCACAATCCTGCCTCTCACGCTCGTTTTGTTGGAGCTTGCAAAGGCCCGTCGTGCAGCGCATGCCGCGAATTTGAGGGTTGCACTTGCCAGAGCGCTTCGGCATACAGCGTTCGACCCTCTGATTATCGCCTCTCTGCTTGGCTTGCTAGTTGCGGCCTTGGGCACTGAATTGCCGGAGTGGCTGAATCAAACTGTTTCCATGTTAGGAAGCGCCGCAGTTCCGGTGCCGTTGGTGGCAGTCGGGATGGCGATATGCCGTTCCGGTTTCAGCGAAAACACTGGCGAAATTTTCTGGATGTCAGCAGCGCGAGTTCTCGCGGCTCCGATATTGGCCATTGAAGTTGCTAGACTCTTCCTCCTCTCGCCCCGTTTACGCGATTGCTCTTGTGATCTCCTTCAGCTTGCCAACTGCGAAGATGGTGTTCGCCCTGGCTGAAGAACATGGGGTGGGGATCTTGCAACTCCGGCATAGCGCAATTCGGCGTGATCCAGATACCGTCTGGCTTGTGCATTCATCATCTCCTTTTCACTTCCACAGATGCGAGTGGTCCGAAAAACGCAAACCTTTACTGCTTGGTGCTGCTGACCATTTTCCCCTCGATCGCGGTACCGATGCAGTGGGATGTGTATTCGAACGGGTCGCCATCGTACATGGCGACATCGCCGTCTTTGCCAATTTCGAGTGAGCCGACGCGATTGGCTACGCCGATCATTTTTGCTGCATTGATTGTGATGCTGGCCAGCGCCTGATCGAAGGTTAGCCCGTTTGCCGCAGCAACGGCAGCCTCGAAAAGAATCACACGCGTCTTCGGGACGTACGCTTCGAAGCCACTCTGAAGCGCATAGGGGATGCCCGCTGCTTGAAGATGAGCTGCGGTTTCGAAACTGATATTTTCCGTCTCTTCATTGGCGCGCTGCATCGTCGGATGCGCGATGACCGGGTATCCAGAGGCTTTCACTTCTTCGAGCACCATATCGCATTCAGCGCAGCCATCCAAAATGAGTTTTAACTTGATTCCTTCGCGAGGCGTATCGCGGTCATGATGTCACGTGTCCGATTTGCTGTTACGAGCAAGGGCAGCTCGCCTTTCAAGACTCTGACAAACGCTTCGGTCTTGAGATCGCGCTCTTGAAGTTTGGCATCCCCCTTCTTCTCTGGCCTAATGTATGCCTGCGCCTTGATGAATTCAGTTCGCAGCATGGCTGCTTCCTTGCCCCGCGTGCCTGGGCTCTTTTCCTTCTCGGCGAGTCCCTGATTCCCGAGACTTGCCGCTATCATTGCAGCCGGCACGATCACCGCTTCCTTGACCGTGTTACCGCGCGTCTTTACGACCATGGTTTGCCCCGAAACGAGAGCGCCTGGGGAGTGACCGGTGTTCATCGTTGTCACTCCAAACTGCGAACCCATTCGATCAGGCGTTCTCGCGGGTCGTACGCGTCAATAGCCCTTAGCTCGGGTTGCACGGGCGCGCTTTTCTCCAGCTCCTCCTGGTCGGTTGCAACGTTTCAGATAACCCGTTAAGCCGACGGTGGAATGCGCGTCGACAAGTCCCGGGGTGACCACCTTGGCCGAGCGCGTTTCATAGCCCTGCGGGATCGCGACCTGAGACCTATCTTGATGATTTTCCCGTGCTCGACTAAGACGATGCCGTTGGTGATTGGTGCACTGACCATCGTGTATATGGTGTCGCCTTGGATAGCCAGGTTCTGCGCGTATGCGCCTGTCGCGAGGAAAATAAATGTGATTGCAACTTTCACTTATTGAACCTCCCAGGCACTCATCGAACCTCCTCGCCGTCGTCGTCGATCCACGCAGGCGATTGATCGTGGCTGGCACCTTCGCCGCCGGTTGCATACAGACGATCCTTCGGATCGCTGCGGTCGAACACTTTTTTGCCTTCGATCCAAGTTTGAAGCACATGGGTGTAGGTGCTGAGCGGATCGCCCGAGAGCAGGATGAAATCGGCGTCTTTGCCGGGCTCGAGCGAGCCGATACGAGATTCGAGGCCGATTATGCGGGCGTTCGCCATGGTCAATCCATAAAGTGCCTTGTCGCGCGATAACCCAGCGCGGACAGCCAGGGCGGCGGAGCGCATGAAGAGTCGAGAGTCCGTGATGGGGTCATCTGTGTGAAATCCGAACATCACGCCAGCTTTGTCGAGGGACGCCCCGGTAAACAAAGCCGCGTTTTTGGCCTCTTCTTTTCCGCCGGGGCTATCAATCACGGTTAGGGACACCGGAACGCGCGCCTTTGCAATTTCATCCGCTATCATCCATCCCTCGCTGACATGGTGGAGGACGACGTGGAAGTGGAACTCCTGCGAGAGCCGGATCGCGGTCATGATGTCATCGCTGCGGTGCGTGTGGAATTGCACGGTGCGCTTGCCATCGAGTACCTCAACGAGACCTTCCATTTTGAGGTCGCGCGCCGGCAATTTGCTCGCATTGCCCTTTGCGGCGCTGACTTTCTTGCGATACTCCTGTGCTTTGATATATTCCTCGCGATCGAGAGCAGCGGATTTGCCGCGAGTGCCCGGGAAAGGAGGCGGTCGGCGAGAGTTTGTGCCATTTGCCATCTTCATGCCGCCGGCGATACGTCCGTCTGGAAGCCTGATAAGAAGATCTTCGATGGCCTTACCTGGACGAAGCTTCAGATAAAGCGTCTGGCCACTGAGGAGGTGACCTGAACCGGGCATAACGTTTGCGGTCGTGATGCCACCGGCGCGAGCCTTGGCTATACGGGCGTCGTGAACATTGATGGAATCGAGCACCCGGATGTCGGGCTGAATCGGCGTGCTTGCGTCGCCGCCTTCGGGCTCACCAATGTGGCTGTGGGAATCGACTAATCCCGGCATGATGATCTTGCCAGTAGCGTCGATCTTTGCCGCTCCATCTGGAATTTTGGTTGTTGCGGCTGGACCGATGGCGAGAATCTTGCCAATGATCGACGACGAGAACGCCGGAATCGATTTCTGGTCGTGCGATGGAGATGATTTTGGCGCCCGTGAACGCGACGGGAGCTTGCGCGAAACTGATAGCGCCCACCATAAGAGCAAGAAACGAAATCGACACCTATCGCATGAGGAAGGATTGAGTTTAGCGCAGGAGTTGTATCGAGAGGCTTTCGAGTGCTCTCATCGTCGCGATCGAGAAAACTCTGACTCGAAACGGAAGGTCGGACTGGTCCGTCTTTTCAGATTGTGACGAAGCAATGGATCTACGCTAGAGTGCTGCGAGTTGTGGTCTTATTCGCGCCTACGGCGGTCGCGTTTGGCGCGGGCGAGAGATGGAGCAGCAGAGATTACACACAATGGAGCGCAGAGGAGGTGAACCGCCTTCTAACGGCTTCGCCCTGGGCGAAGCAGGTCAGTGGGTCTTTCAGGAGCTCTCCTCGAGGGGAAGAAGAGGCTTCGGTGATCCCGCCTCCGGGCGCGTCGACAGCAAATATGGGCGGAACTCGTGGCGTGTCAGACGGTAAGTGGGACGGAGGAGTCGGACGGAACACCGATGATTCGGCTCCCAAATTCCCGGTGACAGTCCGGTGGGATAGCGCGTTGCCGGTGAGGCATGCCTTGCTGCGGTCTCGATTCGGCGACCATCTTGCCGAACCGGGAGATTCAAAGGTCAAGCTGAACGAGCCAGAGAAGGATTACATCATCACTGTAATCGGCCTGCTTGCGAACCATCAATCCAGAGATCGCGAGCGTTTGGAGAAAGAATTGATAGGCGCGGCGAAACTCGTTCGGACTGGGAGAGTTTCTATCAGACCTGAGAAAGTTACGCTCGACGCATCGAACGGTGCGATTGAAGTCTCCTTTCCCAGGACTGATGCCATCCGCCTGGACGACAAGGAAGTCACCTTCGAGTTGCAGTTCGGATCAATAAATGTTGTTAAAAAGTTCCGTCTCAAAACGATGATTTACGAGGGAAAGCTTGAGCTCTGAAAAATTGAAGATTCCGCTGGGTGGGAACGCTTTGTTATTCTCACGGTTGCATGAGCGGCGGTACGTGGAATACGCGGGTTCTCGATGGACGGCGGATCAGCCAAGAAATTCAGCAGGAGTTGCGATCTCGAATCCATGCCCTCCGGGCCAAGTGCCGCCCCCCGGCGCTTGCGGTCATCTTGGTCGGCAACGATCCCGCGTCACAAATTTACGTCCGTAATAAGATCAAAACGTGCCAGGAACTTGGGATACACAGCCTTGATGCAATACCGCCGGCGAGCATCTCAAATGATGAGTTGCTTGCTCTAATCCAAAACTTTAACAATACTCCCGAAGTCGATGGCATCTTGGTACAGACACCGCTTCCGGAACAGGTGGATTCGGAGGCCATTGTGCTTGCGGTTGACCCTTCAAAGGACGTCGATGGCTTTCATCCGTTCAACATGGGCATGTTGGTGGCGAACCGTCGGGGGCCGCGGCCGTGCACGCCGGCCGGGATTATCGAGATGCTCAAGCGGTACCACATCCCGATCAGGGGCAAACGCGCGGTGGTGGTCGGGCGGAGCGACATTGTAGGCAAGCCGATGGCGTTGATGCTGATACATGAGAACGCAACAGTGACGATCTGCCATTCGCGCACGCGGAATCTTGCCCAAGAGTGCAGGCGGGCTGACTTGCTGGTGGTGGCGATGGGCAAGCCCGCAGCGATCACAGCGGAGTACATTATGCCGGGGGCAATCGTGATTGATGTCGGCATGAATCGGATTGCAGATGAGGCCGAAGTGAAGCGGCTGTTTTCTCACGACCCAAGCCGGATGGCGGCTTTTGCGAGAAACGGCAGCGTTCTTGTCGGTGATGTCGAGCCGCTCGCGATGCAGGAGGCGGCTGGCGCTTACACACCGGTCCCAGGCGGAGTGGGTCCGCTGACGATTGCGATGCTGATGGCCAACACGGTTGGTTTGGCGGAACAACACCTGGGATGTTGAAGGTCGGTCTAACAGGTGGCTACGCGACTGGAAAGAGCCTGGTCGCGAAGGAACTGGAACGGCTGGGTTGCCATGTTGTTTACGCAGATGAACTCGGTCATCAGGTGCTGCAGCCGGATGGCGAGGCGTATGCAGCGACGGTCGAGACATTCGGGCGCGAGATTTTGAATAGTGAGGGGACGATCGATCGCAAGAGACTCGGGGAAAGCGTGTTCGCCTCTCCAAAGCTTTTGGAAGAGCTGAGCAGCCTGGTTCATCCCGCGGTGATCCGGCTCGAGGAGCGGCTATTGGAGGAGTTTCAGAAGCTAGATCCGCATGGAATTGCGGTTGTAGAGGCCGCTATTCTGATCGAAACAGGGCGATACGCGGTGTTTGATCGAGTGATCCTGACGTCCTGCGGGCAAGAGACGCAGATAACGCGAGGAATGAAGCGCGATCACGCGACGCGTGAACAAGTGCTTGCGCGCTTGGGAAAGCAGTTGCCGCTCCATGAAAAAAGGCGGCATGCTCATTACGTTGTAGACACGAGTGGGCCAAAGGAAGAGACGGCGCAGCAGGTGCGGGAGATATATCAGGAATTGAAAGGGATTGCAGCCGGTCGCCAGACATGAGAGCGCGGACCTGGTTACTGGCAGCCTTAATCACGTTTGGGTTCGTTTGGCTCACGTCCCAGGCGAACTGGAAGCTTCGCAGCTTGGCGCCTCCACTATTTCAAAGTGAAGCGCGCTCCGCGGACATCGCGGAGGGTGCGCCGCGACCTGCAGATTCCGTGCGAGGTTCATGGACCAATCCGGGTGCTGTCCATGGAGCAGGCTTAAGTTCGGACGAGCAGAACAACATCGAGATCTACAAGTTTGCGAAACCGGCAACGGTTTATATCACGAGCACGGCCGTCCGCCGCGATTTCTTTTATCAGCCCGTCGCGTCAAGAAGTTTGGGTTCGGGATTTCTAATCAGCGACGATGGTTTCGTCCTGACGAACTTCCACGTAATCTCTGGGAGCAGCCGGATTCAAGTTACCTTGTCCGATCAAAGCCAATACAGCGCGCGTGCCGTCGATACGGACCGTTCTGATGACCTGGCACTGATTAAAATCAGTCCCAAGAAGAAACAAGCATTTCTGAGACTAGGCGACTCCGATCAGCTGCAAGTGGGTCAAAAAGTGCTTGCAATCGGAAATCCATTCGGGCTTGAAGGAACGTTGACAACCGGAGTTGTGAGCTCGATAGGTCGGGCGATCGAGAGCGAAGATAATGAGCGGTTGGAAGGCATGATCCAAACCGACGCTGCGATCAATGGAGGAAATAGCGGAGGGCCATTGCTCGATTCAGCCGGCTACGTCATCGGAATTAGTACAGCGATTGTCGGCCGAACGAACTTAGGGATCGGTTTCGCACTTCCGATTAATCGTGCAAAAGCGCTGTTGAGTGACTTCCAGGCCGGGCGTGTGACAGAGCGGCCGAAAATCGGTGCGACAACTGAATACGTCGCAGGTGACCTGGCGGAGGCGCTTGGGCTGCCGAGGCGCGGAGGGTTGCTTGTGCAAGAGGTTGTGAGAGGTTCAGCGGAGGATCTTGGTGGAATCCGGGGGGCACGCGAGATTGTCGCAATCGGCAATGTTGAATTAGGAATCGGTGGCGATTTCATTGTGGCAGTGGACGGCCGAGCGGTCGATCGGGAAGATGCGCTGGCACGTGCGATGTCGCACAAGCGCGTTGGTGACACGATCACGCTGACGATTATCCGGAACGGCCGGACGCTTAACTTGCCTGTGCGCCTGCTTCGGGCGCCGCAAAGTGAGGGCTGACGAAAACTACTCTTCCGCTACGAATGGGCTGAAGTTCGTTTCGTAATCGAAATAGTCCACTCCTTCGGTCCGCTTCAAGGAGTTAACAACTAGATACGTGAACGGCGTCATCAAAGTCTCGTAGACGACCTTGATCAGATAGCCCGAGACAATCAAGCGAACGATCACGTCCAGGGGTTCTCTGTAAAAAACGACGAACATGACAACAGTGGTGTCCACGGCTTGTCCCACGACAGTTGAGCCGATGGTTCGGGTCCAAAGATACTTGCCTTTTGTAAGAAGCTTCATTTTGGCCAGAGTAAACGAATTAGCGAACTCGCCGCACCAGTAAGCGAGCAGGCTCGCCAATACAATACGGCCGACCGGGGAGAAAATCGTTGCAAATGCGTTCTGGTTCGTGTACTCAGGCGCAGGCGGAATCTTCACGGCAATGAAGCTGATGGCTACGAGAATAAAAGACGCAAAAAAGCCGTACCAGATAGCACGGCGGGAGGCGCCATATCCGTAGACCTCGGTGAAGATGTCCGCAAAAATGTAAGTGATAGGAAAAAGTATCTGAGCAACGCTGACTCGAAGCGGACCTATGGCGAAGAACTTCGAAGCGACCATGTTTGAAATGAGCAGAATGACGACGAACAGCGTGATAAAGGTGTCGAGATACTTGTAACGGTGATCGCTCCGGAGAAGGGTGACTAATTTAGAGTGCATCGGCTAAGAGTCAACGACGGCCATATTGATGTCAGGGGCATTGACCCTTGCACGGTGGCGGGAAGGCGGTGGAAACCCGTACGAGAACCAGAAGCCGTTGCACCTCTAGATATAATCAGATGGTGTCACGGCAGTTTGCCGCGCTCTTGCTGGCGTTGCTTCTTCTCGCCGCTTGCGGGCCGAATATCAAGAACAAAGAAAAGGTCCAACAAGCAATCTTAAACCGTTTGGAAACAAATTCCGGTCTGGACCTAAAGAATCTGGACATTACGACAACCGGTGTTTCGTTTGATAAAAATATGGCGTACGCGACCGTAGCTTTTCATCAGAAAGGCGATCCGAGCCTGGGTCGTGGAATGGTTATGACGTACATATTGGAAAATCGCGGGGGCAAATGGGCGGTTGTGAAGGTAGGTGATTCGCACGGACGGAGTGTAACAGGGCAAGCGCCAAATGGAGCGGCGGAATTGCCGCCTGGACACCCACCTTTAGGGCCAGCGGATGCTGCGCCTATGCCTAATCCCCACGGTGGCGTGCGAGACCGATGAAAACTGTCGCGGTTTTGGGTGGCGGGCCGGCCGGTGCTTCTGCTGCTGAGCGCTTGGCGAGAGCCGGTTTGAAAACCATTGTGCTCGACGAGAAACTGGCGTGGGAGAAGCCTTGTGGGGGTGGGCTCACCTACAAGGCATATTCTCAATACCCATACCTGATTGAGAACGACACGCCCAAGAAGCTGGTTACAGATACCTTTTTATCTGCTCCGAAAGCCGGAGAATTCAAAATGGCCCTGAGCCGGCCCCTGGTTATCTATTCCCGCATCGATTTGAACGGAATGTTATTGCGGCGCGCCGAGGCGGCGGGTGCTGCAATCGAGAAGGAACGCGTGCTCGGGTTGGATCGAACATCATCGGGCTGGCAAATCCGGACTCGTTCGGGCAGGCTGGATGCCGACTACTGCGTGATTGCGACAGGAGCACGGAACCCGCTCCGGGATGTGGGGACCCAGTACACAGCGCAAGACACGATGTACGCGCTTGGTTACTGGGTTCCAAGCGATCAGGCGCACATTGATATTCAGTTTTTACCCAATCTTGAAGGCTACATTTGGGTATTCCCGCGCAGCGGCCATTTGTCGGTTGGAATTTGCGGAAAGAGCGAATCGGCACATTGCCTACGCGTGCGTCTGGAGCGCTATATGGACGAGCGCGGGATCTGCCGCAAAGACGCGAAGTTCTACGGCCACATGCTACCGGCGCTCGAGTACCGGGGGTGGCGCAATAACCGGTTGGCGGGCGATGGCTGGATCGCAGTTGGAGACGCAGGCGGCCTCGTCGATCCGATTACGGGCGAAGGTCTTTACTATGCCGTTCGATCAGGCGACTTGGCGAGCCAAGTTGTATTGAGCGATCAGGAACCCGAGAAGAACGCGGAGTATTACCGCCAGTTGATCGGTCGCGATTTTGGTCTCGATCTGACTTATGGCGCGGGACTCGCCAAGCGGCTTTTCTGCGGGGTTATCTTTTTCGGCGCGGTGCCGAGCCGGAGGATCGGCTTTATGAAACGCAGCCCTAAATTCTGCGAAATCATGCAAGACCTGTTTGCAGGAACACAGCCGTATCTCGAATTGAAGAACCGTCTGCTGCGGAACGTCAACACGACACTCCACGAAATCCTCATGAGTTTTCTGTTTCGCAAGTTGATTCTCGGCCAAACGCGCGTATGAACGTGGCACAGTCCGAAGCGCTCTTCTCCCGGGCTAAGCAGTCGATTCCGGGAGGCGTGAACTCGCCTGTGCGCGCATTCCGGGCCGTTGGCGGCACCCCGCGCTTCATGGCACGAGGCGAAGGCTCTCACATTTTTGATGTTGACGGAAACGAATATATCGACTACGTGTGTTCCTGGGGCCCGCTGATCACCGGGCACCGGCCAAAGCCCGTAATAGATGCGATCGCGGCAGTACTCGAAATTGGAACTAGTTTTGGCGCTCCGACCGCGCGTGAGGTGGAACTGGCCGAGCTGATCGTCGACGCGGTCCCTTCGATTGAGATGGTGCGGCTGGTCAATTCGGGAACAGAGGCGGGCATGAGCGCGCTGCGTGTTGCGCGAGGATTCACAGGGCGCGAGCTCACCGTAAAGTTCGAGGGATGTTATCACGGTCATGTCGATTCGCTATTGGTCAAGGCGGGTTCTGGAATCGCAACGTTAGGTCTGCCTGATACGGCGGGCGTGCCAAGGTCGTTCGCTGAGACGACGATAGCGCTGCCGTTCAACGATCTTGATCAGGTGGAAGCTGCGTTCGAGAAGCAGGGTGACCGCATCGCAGCTGTCATTGTCGAGCCCATCGCGGGCAACATGGGCTGTGTTCCACCCGTTCCGGGCTTTCTAGAAGGTTTGCGGAAGGTTACCGAACGGTACGGAGCATTATTGATCTTCGATGAGGTGATGACTGGATTCCGGCTTGCTTACGGTGGAGCGCAACAACTCTATAACATCAATCCTGATCTTACAATGCTTGGCAAGATCATTGGCGGAGGACTGCCGATGGCTGCTTATGGTGGACGCGCCGAGATCATGAAGAAGGTTGCGCCCGTCGGACCGATTTACCAAGCGGGGACCTTGGCTGGGAATCCTGTCGCGGTGACGGCAGGCATTGCAATGTTGCAGTACTTGGAAGCACACCCTGAGACGTACGCGACATTGGAAAACCTGACAGCTCAATTAACGGCAGATCTGCCGGTTCAGGTTTATGCAAACCGGGTGGGATCGATGCACACGCTGTTCTTCCAATCAGGGCCGGTGAGAAATTACGACGACGCAAAATGCTCCGATACAGAGAGGTTCGGGAAGTTCTTCCATTACCTGTTGGAGCGCGGCATTTATTTCCCTCCCTCGCAGTTCGAATCAGGCTTTGTGTCGGCCGTTCATACGCCCGACGACATAGCCTCCACCAAGAAAGTTGTGGCTGAGTTTTTCGCTTGAAGCACACAAGAAGGCTTGAGCGATGATGGCCCGGTCACGGCGCGTTCTGGTCACCGGCTCTGCTAAACGAATCGGCCGCGTAATTGCGATTGAGCTTTCACGGAGCGGGTTTAGCGTTGCGATCCATTACAATACTTCGCGAACCGAAGCAG
Source organism: Bryobacteraceae bacterium (assembly GCA_051003475.1). Taxonomy (GTDB): domain Bacteria; phylum Acidobacteriota; class Terriglobia; order Bryobacterales; family Bryobacteraceae; genus Bog-105. Next base: position 23,052 of record JBPCLH010000222.1, on the reverse strand, counting down.
AGCAAGTATCAAGGGAATGTAACGGTGCTCCCATCTTTCAAGCGGACCTCGCCAGAGTGGAAGAAATTCGGCGTCTGTTCGCCGACGTTAGGGAGCGCTTCGGACTGCTGGATTGCCTTGTAAATAATGCCGCGCGGTTTACCCGTTTCGATCCGCTCTCTATTACGGAACAGGATTGGAATTTTATCCACGACGTCAACCTGAAGGCAACGTTCTTTTGCTGTCAGGAAGCGGCAAAACAGATGGAAGAAGTAGGGGTCGGCAGGATCGTGAATATAAGTTCGCTAGGGGGCATTCGCCCCTGGGCAGAGCACGTGCACTACTGCGCATCCAAGGCCGGAGTGATCATGTTGACAAAAGCGCTCGCGAAAGCGCTCGCTCCAATGATCACGGTAAACTCCGTGGCGCCGGGCGTAATCGCCTTCGACGATATCGACGAGCGAACGCAACAGATGGTTAATGCCACTCCGATGCGGAGACCAGGCAAACCGGAAGAAGTCGCGGAGGCCGTGCACTTCTTCTTGACCGCTCCGGATTTCATTACCGGTCAGATTCTCGCGGTGGACGGCGGATTGAGCGAGCGCTAGGCTTAAGAATCAGGATCACCTCCCCATTTCCGGCATCGAAGTGTGTGCCGACATCCGCGCCGCCGCAACGAGGCAACTCGCTCATAACTGCTGCAGTAGTGGGCGCACGGCCTTATCCAGGCGAATCATCGCATCGACCAATTTCTCATGGATTGATGGCCAGGACTCTTCCGGGCTCAGGAAGCCACCTTCAATGATTTCTTGAACCCGCAGAAGTTTGCGCTCCCGGCGCTCCCGCCAGTGTAAAGGGCGACCATAAGCCTGCTCGATTTCGGCGCGATGCGACTGAAGATAGTGAAACACGGCATCGCTTCGCTCGCCACGTTGCACGTGGAGTTCTACCCTGGAATCGGCTTTGCGAATAATGTAGCTGAGTGAAATGCCGGGGCGGAGGCGGACGAAGATTGAAGAATACTGCATCGTCGGCCGCTGGTTCTCATGCAATCTGGTGATCTTGAGCCCGGTTTGCCATAGGTCTGCCAAAAATCTTCGGCGCCGATGTTGTTGGCCGGAGATTCTCAATTTCTCCAGTTGCCCGAGCTTGGTGATGCTGGTTTGATAAGCATCGGCTTCAGGCAGAGGCAGAATCTGCTCGACATTCAGGAGTATCCGCTCGTCGGCAAGTCTGTGGGGCCGCATGCGAATGCAACGCACATCCAAGCCCTGCTCATTTACCCAGATAACGGATCGGGTTAGATCTCTCGAGAAATCGGAAGCGGCCAGAATGATTCGAATGGTGGGAGCGAACTCGCCTTCATCAGGCGTGTTCCAGTCGAGAAAATCTAGAATCTCCTCCCGGATTTCCTCTGCCGGAGTAGCCGAAACGAGAGGGTCGCGGGCAGCTGCGGCAACCGCCTCCTCGAAAGTCATTGCCGAGATCATGGCAGCACAGCGGATGGCCTGCAAATCGATATAATTCGGGTCAGCGGCACTTTTTAACTGAACTACGACGAGGTTGGCTTCTTTATCCAGACAGAGAAGATCGATGCGGAGATTGCTGTCCTCCCAATTTCCGTAGTTCTCAGCCAATACTTTCAAATCGCCCGACAGTACCGAAATATCCTGCCGCAAAAGGCGCTGGAGGTCTTTGCTCTTCAGAACCTCGGAGTCGAAGCGGGTCTCAGGTACTTGGACTAGGGTCTGGTTAGTGAGTTCAAACAGGGCCACTAACAGGCCTCCGGTGTCCCGGTGCGATCAGCGCAGATGAGGGCAGTTCCTGTTCTAGTGCACAGTTGGCTACCAAACGCGGGCTCATCCATGCTCACACATCAAATTTTGTCCTCATTACCGCGGGATCGATTGCGCCGCGCGTGCAACAATTAACGCCTGTTCTGCGCAGCAACTCCGACCGAATGAGCAACGCCACGACGAGGTCGTGAGAAGCGCTGGATCGAAATCGGCTTTCCCTTGCCAAAAATTGGTTTGCAAGGCGATGTATCCAGCCGGGTCAACGCGCCGGATCGGAACCGTTGGAATCGTAACATACGTTCAGGTATGAATCCTACGGCTTGGCAGCGCGATTAGTCCCTGACTTACTAGTACTTAACTTAAAACCCGAGCTGGGGTGTTGGACACGAGGCAAAGGGCGCCTGATGTCTGCAGTACTGCGGCGACGGCACGCTAGGTCGCCGTAGGATTATACGCGAGTTTTAGGCTCGTTCCGGGTGAGCGAGATAGTGCTGCCGCGGCAGATCTTTGCCGTAGTTATCCATGTTGCTGACGTAGAGATGGATCAGATCGAGCAACCGCGCGCGTGCTGTGGCCGCAAGATGGGCAGCTTGTAAGCCGGCATAGTCGAGAACGATGTTGTCCTTGAAGGCCATGTTTCGAAGCCAGGCTCTCTGCAGGCCGGGTGGCTACTGCTTGTTGAAAACATCGACCCCTGCAAGCGGTTTCCCCTGGGGATCCGTGCCTTTGGCAGTATTCCTCAATGTATTTCCGTCTTGAGATACGACGATTCGACGCAACATTATTTCTTTACCGTTCTTGGTGTACCTGTTTTCGCGAACACGAGCGCTGACGCGCTTCGATGTTAAAGCGTCGAAAGGCCCTGCCTGCGCGGTTCCCGTGCCTCCCGCTTTTGGAACAGTGTATTTGACCGAAATCGGTGACCCGTCCGCGTACATGCCGGTTGCGGTTACTTGATAATTCTCACCTTGCTCCTCGATAACGAGCGTCACGTCTTTGGGCGCGCTGCCGGCCGTGTATTTCGATTTCGCCGGGTCGAGCTTCCACGTTCCGACAAACAGATCGGCTGCAAAAAGCGGGATGGCAACTGCTAGCATCGCGATCACGTACACAATCCTGCGCATGGCGATTCACCTCCTGGCTGACGAGTATACTCCGCCGTGTGGAATGATTGGGAGGATCACCGCTGATGGATATTGCTTCTCGTAAAAGACGGTCTGATGCGCTTTCACGATCTTCGTCTCAAGAGCATTCGGCCGGGTTGAGTTGAGGTTGCGGTCAAAGCGGGGGAAGTTACTGCTCGAAACCTCCAACCTAATCCTGTGACCCGCGGCAAAGACATAGCTTGTAACGCCGGCATCAATGTTGATTTGATAAGCTGTGTTTCGCTTTACGAATACGGGAATTGTTAGCGACGTCCGGTATCGCAAGCGCTGTATTCCGTCCGTCACAAGTAAAGGCGACCCTTCTGGCTGTACATCGACGAGCTTTGCGGTGAAATCTGTATCATTAGCTGAAGTCGCAACATAGAGTACAACGCGCACAGGGCCGGTCACTTCGATGTCTTCTTTAAGCAGAGGTGAGGTATACACGAGAATGTCTCGCCTGCCTTCAAGCGGCGTTTGATCCAGCGGGCCGGGCGGCAGCACTTTCGTATTGCAACAGAGCGCGCCGCCGATGGTAGGAACTGGGTTATTGGGGTCGTAAATGAAGGAGTCGGCTTGCGCTTTACGAACGGGATTCCAACTCAAAATCCCATCTCCTGAGGCAGAGTTTGCGTGTCCTTTGCTGCTCAAGTAGAGCGGGATGTAGTGAGTCCTTGCCAGTGGCCACTCGTGTTCTTCGCGCCACACGTTCGACCCCATGACAAAGATGTGCAGGAGGGGCGGCTCTTTTCCGCTTCCCGTAGGCTGCGACGTGCTTTTTACGCGCAGATCAAACCAATCGAGTTGTCTCAAACGTATGCCGATTCGCGCCCGAGGCCCGAAGTCTGAAGTCGGAAATTTCAGGCCCGGATTATGCGCCCAAGGTCCAATCCACGTTTCGATAGCGTGCCGTTCGCCGGATAAACGGGAGAACGCATCGAGATCGCTCTCCACATAATTGTCGAACCAGCCTCCAAACGACAAAACAGGTACATTGACCCGATTCAGCCGCTCTCGAATGCTGCAGCTCTTCCAGTAACCATCGTAAGAGGAATGGTCGAGTGCGGTTCTCCACAATGGCAGCGCGGAACCGATGGCCGCCCGATCTGCCGTTCGGAGTGGCAAATGGTGAATGTAGCTGGCGAAAAGAGGTCGGAGTTGTCCTGCCGGCGTGAAATTTTCCGCAACCCACAATAGCCGGTGTCCTATCTTGAACGCTCCGCCCGTCGAATAGAAGCGGTCAACATACTCGTCGTCGCCGGAGAACGCAGGCGATATCGCGAACAGGTGCGGATTGTCTTGAATAGCCGCCCACCACTGGACCATACCCACGTAGGAGCCGCCGGCCATCGCGACTCGGCCGTTTGACCAAGCTTGCTCCGAAATCCAGTTGATTGTGTCGTTGGCATCCGGCCCTTGTTGCTGGGTCGGCCCGAACACGCCCTGCGAAGCGTACCGGCCACGCACGTCCTCGATGAGCACAGCGTAACCGCGTTGAGCAAAAAAGCGATAGCTCCTCACCCCCGGTGCTTTCCGGTTATACGGTGTACGAAGCAGCAGCGTAGGCCAGGGTCCGGTTCCGCGCGGCAGGAAAACATCCGCAACCAACCGAACCCCGTCACGCATGGGGACCACGAGGCCTAATTGTTCAGACACAGCAGGAGGCGAGTGCGGATTTTGCCCCGCTACTTGCGCCAAAAGCACAGTCGAGAAGAGCACGGCAATCGCCAGAATGCCCTTGCTCATGAGACGAGCGGGAACGGAGCTTTGGAAGGCTTGGGCCTCGGGCCAAATAGCGCGGTACCTACGCGAATGATGGTTGCGCCTTCCTCAATTGCGACCTCAAAATCCCCGGACATCCCCATTGAAAGTCTTGCAAACTTGTATTCCCGGGCTAATCGGGCCAGTTCCTGGAAGTATGGCCTCGACTGCTCCGCATCGGTCGACCACGGAGGCATCGTCATCAGCCCCGATACAGTTAGATGTTTGCAGGCCGCGGCGGCATCCATCAAATTCGGCAGCTGGTCCGGACGTGCGCCGCTCTTGTTCTCTTCCTGAGAGAGCTTTACTTCAATCAGTACCTCAGGCAGGGCATTGGCTTCAGCGGCGGCCGCGTCCAGGCGCCGTAGAAGTTTGGCCGAATCGGCAGTCTGAATCACCTTGAAAAGGTCGCATGCGAGCCGCGCTTTATTCGATTGCAAATGCCCGATTAAGTGAAAACGTGCGTCATCTAGGCCATGTAATTGGGGGTGTTTCTCCGCGAATTCCTGAACATAGTTTTCGCCAAAGTCGCGAAGGCCGGCGCCGTAGGCTTCGCGAATCGCCGCGGCAGAAAATTTCTTTGAGACCGCCACTAGAGTTATGTCCGAGCGCGACCGGCGGCTTCGTTCGACGGCGCGCTGGATACGACCTTCCACGGCCTCTAAGCGGATTTCGAAACTGGACCCGTTACGTGACAAAACTCCATCATAAAGGCTCAGCCAAACTCCCTCCGACGCTGGATGCCGACGCCCTGCTTGCGACCGTCGAAGCGTTTTTGACTACGTGCCGCAATCCCGCGATGATCGAATATGGCGAGGAGATTACGCGCCTCGCGCCGGGCCAATACGCGCTTGAACTGCGGGCGGGCAGGGTTTGGATCGAGGTTTGGTGCGAGACGCGGAGCATTTCCAGGCGAATCCTTGCGATCGAGCGGCACGCGATCGGTATGCTCGACTGCACTGTTCAACGCTTCGGCGGGAAATCCGGCAAATTCAGTTTTCTCGACCTCGATCGCCCACAGAGCGCCCACAGGACGCTCCGTGGTAACCGGCAGAGTTTCACCGAGCAGTTCCGCCGCACGTTATCGCGGCAGTTTCCCGGGTGGGAGATCTGCACTCTGTCCTGCGGCATGGACCTGCAGCGCTCATTTTCACCAGTTTTCCCGCGCGCTCGGCTTGAACGAGGCAATCAGCAGATTGCTGCTCTGGCCTGTGCCGACGTTTCAGACGAGAGCGCGATGCTGACTTTCGCGCTCATCTGGCACCAGCACGTGTCCGCCCGCGGGGCGCAGGGAATCCACACCTCGCTGTGCCTGTTCTTGCCCGATACCGCGGGTTGCTTAACGGCGCATCGTCTCCGCTGGCTTACCGGCAAAACCCTTGAAACCCGTCTCTTCCGTTTCAACGCGCACGGTTCAGCGGGAGAAGTGGATGCGCGTGATCTTGGCAATATTCAGACGCGAGTGAGCCCTCATTATGTACAGGCCTCCTTGAATGTCGATCTGAGCGCCCTGCTTGCGCGCCTTAGCGCCATTAGTGGTTTCGGGTACTGTCCGGAACTCAACGGCGGCATCAGCATGCGCTGCCGGGGTCTCGAGTTTGCCCGTATCGAGAACGGGCGCCTCATGCTTGGCATCGAAACAAAGCGGGAGGTGAGCGCGTCCCATAATCAAGACGTGGAACAACTAGCAGCTCAGATCGCTACCTCAGGCCCAAGTTCTGTTTCGGCGTCGGCAGCTTGCATGCACAGATCGGGCCTGCAAACTTTCCCGGAGCGATGGCTTGAATCGTCCGTTCGGTCCAGTCTTTCGACGATTGACGCGTCCCTGTTGCAAAGTCCGGTCCATGGGCAGGTACTGACGTTCGCAGCGGGAGACCGGGATCTCATCGATCTTCTTGCCGTTTCCTTTTCCGGACGCCTTGCGGTTCTCGAATTGAAAGCGTCCGAAGATATCCATCTACCGCTGCAGGCCCTGGATTACTGGATGCGAATCGCATGGCATGCGCAAAGCGGCGAGTTGGAGCATTTGTTTCCGGGCATTTCACTTGAGGGCAGGTCTCCGCGTCTATTGCTGGTTGCTCCCGCAATCTGTTTCCATCCATCTAACGCCACCGTGCTCCGTTATTTCTCGCCAGATATCGAGGTTGAACGGATTGGCATAAATTCGGAATGGAGCGAGAATCTTAGAGTGGTGCTGAGGCTGAAAGGTGCGGAAGCACCGATATCTCACAGGAGTTCTCAATGAGTGTTACGGGTTTAGTTAGCATCAGGAATGCGATAAGCAAGCTCAATCCCAAACAGGTCCGGGAGATGAGCGAACGCCGTTTGCGCATCGGACTTTATTCGTCGAGCCCTCAAGGTCACGGGCAAATGGAAGACTTCTTCCTCCAGGACTTGAGCCCGACTCGCCGCAGTGAGTCGAGTGCAGCGCTGATGAGGGCACCAGCTGGATCGCCTCAGGCCTCGCATTTCGATCTGACTATCCACGACGAGAGCGTGCTTGCGCCTCCACGGGCCTTGGTGTTTGAAGCCCTCTCACCCGAGGTTTTGATAAACAAGATCCTCGAGAAACATCAAGATCTCGGGGTAGCTCTGGCAAAGCACTTTCCGCCGTTCCGTCGTCCATTTGTAGACCGAATAATCAAGAGAACGTGCAGGGAAAATACACTGTTTTCGCTCGCAACTGCTCTTCCCGATATCATTCCTAGCATTATCGAGTTGCCTTGGGCGATTGCGGAGTTTGCTTCTGACACCGCGTTTCTGACGATGAACCAGATCCGTATGGCTTTCCTGATTGCCGCAGCGAGCGACCGCGAAGTCGGTTACGCTGAACAGAAATCGGAGATCGCCACTGTAATTGGGAGTGCGTTCGGCTGGCGCGCTCTGGCGCGGCAAGTGATCAGCAAAATTCCATTTGGCGGAGGCTTATTAGGCAAGGCTGCAGTGGCGTACGCGGGTACCAAGGTTTTGGGGCTTTCGCTTGATCGTTTCTATAGCATCGGTTACAACTACACGCGCGACGAACGTGACCGATTGTATGCACAGGCATTCCGGCAGGGAAAAGAAGTTGCTTCCCGCATACTGAGGCACTTGCGGCCTGATGTCGCCGACAAGTACGAGCCCGAGTTTGCGGGAAAGCAAACTATCAATATGTCTGCGCAGCGGCCACCGTCGGGTTTGCGCTCTTAAGATTTCAAAATCGCGACTCTTCGCAGTATGGAACTCCTCGACCCTGTCGAAGTACGTGTGCTCGGTACCTTGATTGAAAAGGAAACCACGACACCCGAGTACTATCCTCTTTCCCTGAACGCCCTCGTTAACGCGTCCAATCAAAAGTCGAACCGCGATCCCGTCGTCGACTATGAACAAGACACGGTGGAGGATGCGGTCGAACGCTTGCGGGAAAAGAAGCTGGCATTAACAATCGTGGGCAGCGGCCGGGTCAAAAAATACGCGCAGCGCATCTCGGAGACTTTGAACCTTGGTCGGCGCGAGTTGGCTGTTTTGTGCACCCTGCTATTGCGTGGACCGCAGACGTTAGGTGAAATTAAAGACCGCAGTGAGCGCATGTTTGCGTTCGCGGACCCGGCTGAGGCGGAGGGAGTGCTCGATAAGCTTGCTGAATGGCCTGAGCATCCTTTGATCAAGAAGTTGCCCCGCCAGCCCGGGCATAAGGAAGCTCGTTATGCGCACCTGCTTTCAGGCGAACCAAGAGCGGAGCCACCGATGGAGGCAACCGCACCCGCTCAGCCCACGAGAATTGCTCAACTCGAGCAACAACTGCAGGAGCTAAGATCGGAATTCGATATTTTAAAGCGCCGGTTTGATGAGCTGGAGGCACAACTTCGCTGATCGGCAGCATATAATCTGCTCTGATGCGTTTCTTCCTGCTGGCCCTCGCAGCCCCACTCATAGCGCAGCAATATGACGTAGTGCTCAACAATGGCCGGGTGATCGATCCAGAGTCGAAGCTCGACGCGATTCGTTCGGTAGCCATCAAGAATGGAAAAATCGCGGAGATCAGCGCGCGCCCGCTCACGGGAAAAACAGAAGTTAATGCTCAAGGACTCGTTGTTTCGCCGGGGTTCATCGATCTCCATTCGCATGGACAGACGCCGGAGAACTATGCTTTCAAGGCACGGGACGGTGTTACCACCGCGCTTGAAATGGAAGTGGGCGTATCGCCGGTGCCGCAGTGGTACGCCGCGCGCCAAGGCAAGGCGCTAATTAATTTCGGCGCGAGCTCGGGGCACATTCCCGCGCGCATAGCTGTCATGCATGATTCCGGCACGCTGCTGCCGCGCGATGCCGCCGTGAACCGCGCCGCCACCTCCAAAGAACACCAGGAGATCTACAGCCGCGTCCGGCGAGGTTTGAATGATGGAGCGCTCGGCATCGGACTCGGCATCGCTTATGTTCCGAAGACCACGCGCGCAGAAATTTTGGAGCTGTTTCAGCTCGCGGCTGAATACAAGGTCGCGGTCTATGTGCATATGCGGAATGGTGGTCCTGTTGAACCGGGAGTAGTAGATGCGCTGCAGGAGGTGATCGCTGATGCGGCGGCCACCGGCGCTTCGCTCCACGTGGTTCACATCACCAGCATGGGCCTTCGTGAGACGCCGCTGTGCTTACAGATGATTGCCGGGGCACGCGAGCGCGGACTTGACGTGACCACGGAAGCCTATCCGTACACCGCCGGTATGACCGATCTCTCATCAGCGATTTTCGATGAGGGATGGCAGGCGCGGCAAGGCGGGATCGGCTACGGAGATTTGCAGTGGGCAGCCACAGGTGAGCGGCTCACGCCAGAAAGCTTCGCGCGTTACCGCAAGCAGGGCGGAATGGTCGCGATTCACTCAATTCCGGAAGAGATTGTGCGTCTTGCGGTAGCAGATCCAACCGTGATGATCGCGAGCGACGGTATTCTCGACAAAGGCAAAGGACACCCTCGGGCGGCCGGCACGTACGCGCGTGTTCTGGGCCGCTACGTTCGCGAGCAACATGCGCTTTCACTGACCGATGCGATTCGCAAGATGAGCCTCATGCCTGCCCAACGTGTTGGTTTGTTAAATAAAGGACGTATTCGGGTGGGCGCGGATGCCGATATCACGGTCTTTGATCCGGATCGCGTCATTGACCGCGCTACGTTCGAAAAACCCGCACAATATTCGGAAGGGATTCCGTTCGTGCTGATTGGCGGAACACTCGCAGTGAAAGACAACCAGATACAAGCGGGAGTTTTTCCCGGCACCGGTATTCTTCGTAGCAGGAAGCACGGCGTAATCGCTAGCCCTCAAGCGCGCCATTGATCAGGCTGTATAACAAAATCGTAAGCACGATGGCGGTAATGACGACGTAAGTCCGGTCCCGCTCCAGGGCGAAGGCAACCAATGAAACGGCGACGCGAGCGATGGGCGTAGCGATCAAGAGAAGCAGCCCCAGTTGGATGATGGATCGCCCGCGGAGCGCAACGGCTCCGGCAACAATCTGACCCACGATCCGGTCGATGCTTGGCTCGCAATGAAAAGTGCGATGATCGGCAATCTCATCGCCGTGTCTCGCAAGATAATAGATCCCCCCGGAAAACACGATTACGCCCGAGATCACGACGCCAGCGCGTAGCAAGACACTCACCATGTGTTCGATACTTGTATCCGTAATCGTAGGGATCTTCATACTCTGCCTGTCACTCCATTGACAATCATCTCGATGGCTACCAGCCCTACAACCATCGCAAACACCTTCCGTAACAGGGGAACAGAGAGGCGGGCCAGATAACGAGCGCCGATCATTGAGCCCGCCAGGACGCCCAGCATCACCGGCATGGCGATCGCCGGGTCAATGTATCCGCGGCTCAAGTAAATACTCGCGCTCGCTGCAGCGGTGACCCCGATCATGAAATTGCTGGTCGCCGTCGAAACCTTGAAGGGAATCTGCATAGCTTGGTCCATCGCAACCACCTTGAGAGAGCCCGATCCAATCCCGAGGAGTCCGGAAATCGTGCCTGCACCCAACATGAGTCCGAATCCAGTTTTGACGCGGTGCACCTCGTATCGACGCGGCCCTTCATCTGTTCTGAAAGCGCCATTCAGTCGCAATCGCGTGGCGAGGGGATCTGGCGGAAGTGGCGTGTTCGAATGCTTGCGTTGACGGCTGGTCTGCCAGGCTGCCTGGAACAAAATGATGCCAAAGAGGACGCTTAGATAGCGCGCCGGGATATGTGTGCCAAGAAAGGCGCCAAACAACGCTCCCAAGGTGGTTGCTATTTCCAGGAACATGCCGATCCTGATGTTCGAGTAGCCGTCGCGGACGTACGCTGCCGCAGCGCCCGAAGACGTGGCAATCACCGAGACAAGGCTGGCTCCAATTGCATAACGAAGATCCACACCCAGAAACAACGTCAAAACTGGTGTCACGATCACGCCGCCGCCGAGTCCGGTCAGCGAGCCGAGAAACCCCGCTAGCAGAGCCGCCACAAAAACGATCGGAGTGAATTCGGCGACTGTCATCCCTTAACGGCTGAGCATACGGGCATCGAAGAGTTACGCTGTTCATAGCTTATATTCAGGACTCATGATGAAAACCGTTGTTCTCGGTTTAGCCACGCTCAGCGCGAGCTTCGCCCAGCACCCGCCGCTAGTTAAATCCCCCGAGGTCCATCCTGACAGACGCGTTACCTTCCGCTTTCGTGATCCCAATGCACAGGAAGTTTCTCTTCATCTGGAGGGCACGAAGCAGCCCATGCCGATGCACAAGGATGATCAAGGCATGTGGAGTTTGACAACTGATCCGCTCGCTCCCGATCTTTACGGATATTCGTTCGAGGCTGACGGTGTCGAGCTGCTGGATCCGGCCAACTCTGCAATTAAGCCCAATCTGCTGAACCCCAGCAACGAATTACACGTGCCAGGAACGTCCCCGCTTGCTTGGGAGTTTAGCGATATACCCCACGGCATCGTTCATCACCACTTCTATAAATCAAAGATTGTAGGCGATAACCGGGATTTCTATGTTTACACCCCGCCTGGTTACGATCCAAGTGCTAAGACGCTTTACCCGGTCCTGTATCTGCTCCACGGATATAGTGATGATGCAAGCGCCTGGACTGAAGTCGGCAAAGCCAATCTGATTCTTGATTCGTTACTCGCTGAAGCGAAGGCGAAACCGATGATCATTGTGATGCCGCTCGGCTATGGCGCTCCGGAGATTGTTCAGCGTACCCGTGCCGCGCCGTTCAATGATGCGGCGCTTCGCGAAAAGAATGTCAACAACTTCCGTCGAGCGTTGATCGACGAAGTACTTCCCAGAGTTGAAACACTGTACAAAGTTACGCCGAATCGTAGTTCTCGCGCCATTGCCGGGCTCTCCATGGGAGGAGCCGAGTCACTATTAACTGGCCTCAGTCGGCCGGACCAATTTGCGTGGATAGGAGCATTCAGTACAGGAGGGCTCACGAGCGGTTTCGCCAGCGATTTTCCGAAGCTCACCCCAGATACTAATGCGCAGATCCGCTTACTGTGGATGGCGTGCGGTTCGGACGACCATTTGATTGCGCTGAATCGGAATCTTATCAGCTGGTTGAGGACGAAAGGCATTCATCTCACTGCAATCGAAACGCCAGGGATGCACTCCTGGACGGTGTGGCGCCGCAATCTGCTGGCATTTGCTCCGCTACTTTTCAATGACGCGCACCCTATTGATGGACAGGTTACTGATGCACACTGAAAAAAACGCCAAACGGCCGTTGACCATTCGGCGTCTCACCTCAGAGCGATGGAAACTATCGCTAGAAAGATTATTTGTTCGTCGCTTCAGAACCTTGCTTCGCTTGGGAATTCGAAGCTACGACTCCCTGATTCACGAGTACGGTTACCTCAACTCTGCGATTCATTTTGCGGCCTGAGCGGGTCTTGTTATCGGCGACCGCGTGTGATGTTCCCATACCGGCAGGTGTTAAGATCCGATGCAGCGGGATGTTACCTTGCTGTTCCAGATACTGGATTACAGCATGTGCACGCCGTTCGCTGAGAGCTTGATTCACCGCGGCCTTCCCGCTTGCATCGGCAAATCCCGCAACCTCGATCACGTAGCCCTTTTCGTTTGACGCCTGTTGCGCTAATTGATCCAAATCCTTTTTGTCTTCTGGACTCAGAGTTGCGCTGTTCAATTTGAAATAAACCGTTTTTGAGTATTTGGATTCATAGTTATCGAGATCTGAGACGCGCTTATTTACATTCGTAACGCCTTGATTCGCTTGGTCGGCCTCACCTTTAACTTGTTCGGTTTGTGCCTTCACCTGGCCAACCTGCTGCTGTGTTTGCTTTTCAGTGTCTTCCAGCTGGCCCTGTCGATTCTCAATCGTTCCAGCGCGGCTCTCAAGCTGCCCGGCGCGGCCCTCTAGCGTACCCGTCCGTGCTTCTATCGGCGCAACGCGCGTGTCGATTTGTCTCGATGCACGCATCGAGTTTGGGTCGAAAGTTACCTTGTTTGCAACCAACTCGCCCTTGTCATTCCCCTTGCCTTGTGCTTCAATGTGCAGGCCAGGCACTAGCGAATTTACGTCCATTCCACTCTTGCTCCAGCCAAACATGCCGTGCTTCATCTTAATCTGTGTCGTGTCGGTCAAATCTATCGTGCCGATCGCATCATCATCCCCGCGAAGCTTCAACGTGTTTCCTTCTCTTGAAAGAATCACGCCTTTGACTTTCGCATCCTGATCCTTTGTGAAAACTCTGTCATTCGGCGTGACCATACTCATGGCGAGCGCGGCTGTGATTAGTCCCTGGGCCAAAATAGCCATTAACGCTTTCATCTGTTAGCTCCTCGTAAGTGCCTTATCATTGAATTAGACGTCTATCATAAGCCAGCGTAACCGCAAATCTACTCGGATGGAATGACCTCACCAGCGGTCGATTACAAATGCTTCATCTAGGGCCTCCCAGAGCGGGTTTGCCGTTCGGCGAACGACGGCCGATGAGCGGAAGGCCGGCTATCAGGAGACAATAGAAGAAATGATCGAAACAGCGACTTTTGGTGCGGGATGCTTCTGGGGCGTCGAAGCGTCTTTTCGCGAGATTGATGGCGTTCTTGACGCGTTAGCAGGATACGAAGGTGGACACACCGCGAATCCGACCTATAAAGATGTCTGTACCGATCTAACGGGACATGCCGAGGTCGTTCAGGTGAAGTACGATCCGGCAAAGGTCAGCTACAATCAGCTTCTGGACGTGTTCTGGAAGGGACACGACCCGACGCAGTTGAATCGCCAGGGGCCAGACATCGGAACGCAATACCGAAGCGTGATTTTTTTCCATACGCCCCAACAGGAGCAAGTCGCGCGCGCGTCGAAAACAGCTCTCGAGGCTTCCGGGCGATTCCGCCACCCAATCGCAACACACATCGAGCCAGCGCGCATCTTCTACAAGGCCGAAGATTATCACCAGCAGTACCTTGCAAAGCGCGGACTGCGACACTGCCATATATAACAAACGGCTCTCGCGAGTAACAGTACCCTAGTTCATTACGAGGGACCCGGGTTTGAGCTAGCATGAAAAAGGCGGAGGCGTGCGTTGTCCACTTTAATCTTCCCGGATCTCACGACCACCGACGCACCCTTTATCGAACAAGCCCAGCATGACGGGCAATTGTTCATTCATCAGCCTTACGAGCAATACTCGGAACGGAATCATGAAGCGTGGCGCAAATTGTACTCGCGCATGCTGCCACGCTGGACGCGATACGCAAACGACGCATTTCAAAGAGGCATTCAGTCGCTGTGCCTGGATCCCAATACCGTCCCGAAACTCGACGATGTCAACCGCTTCTTGCAGCCATTAACCGGCTTTCAAGCCGAGCCGGTGAGCGGCTACGTTCCGGCATTCTTGTTCTTTGATTGCTTGCGTAATCGCGAGTTCCCCACGACCATCACAATCCGTGATTCGAAACGACTGGAGTACTTGCCGGAACCCGATATCTTCCACGATATTGCCGGACACGTGCCCATGCACACAGATCCTGCCTTTGCCGAAGCACTGGTGCGATTTGGCGAATGCGCGCATACTGCCGCGGACGTAGTCGACCGGATCGATGACGTTCATCAGCGCAGCGCTGCGATGACAAGCATTATTCGTGCGATGGCGCGCTTTTTTTGGTTCACCGTGGAATTCGGGCTGATGCGCTGCCGCGACGGCGCCTGTGTTTATGGAAGCGGTCTTCTCAGCAGCTACGGAGAGATTCAGCATTCTGTCGAATCGCCAGAAGTCCAGCGTTATCCGTTACAGCTCGAGTGGGTCATCAATCAAAGCTTCGAAATAGACCACTATCAGCCATTGCTGTTCGTTGTCGACTCATTCGACCACCTCTACGAATCTGTACACAGGCTGGAGCAATGGATGAAAGACGGAAAGCTCAACAACGTCGCTCCCGGCGAGCCTACCGTCAATGAGCGGGATCTTGAAAGCTTTTTAAGCGCCTCTAAACAGCCCAGATATGATCGGCCTGTGCACGGCTTCTAGGTACTTGCACGAGGTGTGTGCCGTTCTCGAGGGTTCTCCAGCGCTTTACGTTGGAAATACTCTATCGTTTTCGTCAGTCCTTCATCGAGTCCCACCTGAGGCTCCCACCCTAACACCCGCTTGGCTTTGCTGATGTCGGGCCGGCGAATTTTGGGATCGTCCGATGGCAACGGCTTGTATTCGATGCCCGCCTGGTTGCCGAACCGGGCCCGAATCTGATTGGCAAACTCGAGGATAGACATCTCGGACGGATTGCCGAGGTTCACCGGGTAGCGCTCGTCAGATTCGCTCAACAGCAACAGGCCTTGGACAAGGTCGGAGACATAGCAGAAGCTGCGAGTCTGCGAGCCATTGCCGAAGACGGTCAGCTTCGCGCCTCTTAATGCCTGATCGATGAAAGCCGGCACGACCCGCCCATCATTCAACGCCATCCGCGGCCCATACGTGTTGAAGATACGCGCGATCGTGGTGCGTATTCCGTGAACGCGATGATAAGCCATCGTCAGCGCCTCTGCATATCTCTTGCTTTCGTCATAACAAGAACGCAGCCCGACAGGGTTTACGTTTCCCCAATAGGTTTCTGATTGCGGATGCTCGAGCGGGTCGCCATAGCATTCAGAAGTGGAGGTTAGCAAAAAAGGTGCGTTGTGCTTCCGCGCCAACTCCAGCATGTTCCGTGTTCCCGCCGATCCTGATTCCAAAGTCTCGATGGGATGATTCAAATAATCGACGGGGCTGGCAAGCGAAGCCAAATGAAACACTCGATCAAAGCTGCCCGGAATGTCACTCGGCTTACAGACGTCCTGCTCGACAAATTGGAATGCCGGGTTCTCGAGAAGATGCTGAAGATTCTCCACCTGGCCGGTAATCAAATTATCCAGCGCAACGACCTCGTGCCCTTGTTCGATCAGGCGATCCGAGAGGTGTGATCCAATGAAGCCAGCGGCTCCTGAAATGACATATCGCACGCATTTTCATGCTACTAGAGCTATGGGTCCATACACATATGGAGTGATCTCGCTCTAATGCCGGCCTACGGGATTGTGGCTCCCAGAGGGTTGTTGGCAGCACTCATCGTTGCCTCGCTTTGGCTGTTTTGGCGTAGGTTCGGCAAAGTCGCACACCATGTTCTTCGTGCGCGCCGGGATGCCGATTTTAAACTCGGCTCGATTCACCGCCGCATTTGGGACTTCTTTTGGGAAGTGATGTGTCAGGCGAAGGTCATTCGTGAACGGCCGTTACCCGGTATTGCACACGCGTTCGTATTCTGGGCGTTTTGTGCATTTGCGCTCGTGAGTTTGAATCACATTGCGATTGGCTTCGGCATTCCGTTTCTGAACTATCACGCCTGGTTTGGAGGCTTTTATTTCTGGTTCGCATTTCTGTTCGCAGCTTTATGCGCCGTGTCAATTGCCGGATTAGCATTTCGACGCTTCGTCATCCGTCCGGTGTGGCTAGGTCCCCTGTCTTACGAATCCGGCGTGATTGCCCTGCTGATTTTCATCCTGATGGTCACGTACATGCCAGTGTGGTGGGCACAGGAAGCATCGATCACCGGCCGGCTTCTGTGGTGGATCCACACCCTTACATTGCTCGCATTCCTGCCGCTTATCCCGCATACCAAGCACCTGCATCTGGTCCTCAGCCCGGTCACTATTTTTCTGAAGCGCGATGGTTTTAGCCACATTCCTCCTTTGGCTGGAGATGAAGATTTCGGATTGGTTTCGGGTAAAGATATTACCCAGATCACGGCATTACAGGCGTATTCTTGCGTGGAGTGCGGCCGCTGCACTGAACACTGTCCCGCCAACAACACCGGCAAAGAGCTGAATCCTAAATTGATTGCACTTGGGTTGCGTTCGTACGTGAACGATCTAGGTGAAACGAACGAAACACCCATCCTGAGCGCAACCGTCTCGCAAAAAGCAATATTCCAATGCACCACCTGCGGCGCGTGCGAGTATCAATGTCCAGTAGGAATTCAGCATCTTCCGATGATCATTGGATTGCGCCGGGGCGCAGTGAATACAGGTACATGGGAAGACGATTATGGTACCAAGCTTTTCCTCAATCTGGAGCGCAACGGGAACGCGATGGGGTTCTCCCAAACGGAGCGCGACAAGTTCATCGCCAAAGAAGAGTTTCCGATTTTCGATGGGTCGCAAGAATACTGTTTATGGCTGGGCTGCATGGGTGCATACGATCCGCGTGGCCGTGAAATCATCAGCGCATTCGCATCTGTGATGAAACATCTTGGTACCTCGTTCGGAGTTCTCAAGAAAGAGCGCTGTACGGGCGATCCTGTTCGGCGGCTCGGTAATGATCTCGCGTTTGGGCAGCTTGCGAAGACGAATCTTGCCACTCTGCAGCAAGCGCAGGTCAAAAAAATTGTTTCCATCTGCCCGCATTGTGTACGTACCATGCAGGAGGACTGGAGCGAGTTCGGAGGAGCTGTCGACGTTGAGCATCACAGTGAATTCTTGGCTCGTTACACGGAGAAACTGCCGGGAGCGGAGACTGGCCGTCGCGTTGTTTTCCACGATCCCTGCTATCTGGGCCGTTATCGCGGGATCTACGAGCAGCCCCGTCAGGTGATCGCAAAAACCGCAACGGTGATCGATCCGCCGCGCGCCCGCGAGCGGTCCTTCTGCTGTGGAGCGGGGGGCGGGCTGGTTTTCCTCGGCGAAGAAACCGGACATCGCGTGAATGAAGCTCGCGTGAAAGAATTGGTCGAGACGGGCGCGGACACCATTGGCGCAGCGTGTCCATTCTGCAACAGCATGTTCCGGGATGCGCTCGCAAACTCAGAAAGCGCACCCCGTCTCCTCGATATCGCGCAGATCGCCGCTGAGCAAATTCAAGCGAAAGCGTAGACGACGCCTCGCGCGCGTGTTGAACACGTGTGCTCCTGCACTCTGCCGCATTATGATGCTGTGCAGCGCCCCAGTCCCAGCTCCCGCGAACATATTAACTCCACGGAAACAGCAGTTTAGCTAGCAATTCGTCGCCTCGTGTTTCGTAAGCAATTATGCTTCTGGCGGAGGCAGGCGTAGAAGGCTTGCCCGAGTCGTGCCTTCGAATAGCAGGCAGACAACGTACACAACGACGACGGTAGGGCTCGGCTCCAGCAACTTGGTTCGTGTGCCATTGTGGATCCCCAAAACCCTGTTTGCCGCATCGCCGATTTCGGGTGCTGAAGGAGCAATTTCAATGAATATGTCGCGGCTGTGGTCAGATGTTCCAATCCGCGCGAAGGGTCTCATCGTTGGGGCAATACCCGCTGTCGCGCTCATCATCGCCGCTTGTGCGACATATTTTGCAGAGGCTGAACGGATAGAAGCCGACGCCTGGGTCACCCACACTCTTGAAGTCCGATCCTCGGTACAAGCTATCTTGACCCTTCTTCTGGATGCGCACACTGCTGTTAGGGAATACAGCGTTACCAGAGACGAACGCTTGCTATCGCCTTATCGTACAGCGTGCGCTGAAGTCCCAAAAGCGCTACATGCGGTCGAGAATCTCGTGCAAGATAATGTCGAACAGACTGAACGACTGTTTGTAGTGGCTTCGCTGGCCGAAACTCGAATGGAGCGCCTGACGGCTGTATACCAACGATACAGACAAAAAATAAAAACGCACGAGCCGATTCAATTGGAAAGTAATGATTGGTCCGCAATAGGACCGCTACGCCGAGAAATCGACGGAATGCTTTCGGCGGAAGATCGGCTGCTCGAAAGCCGGCGCGCACGACGCCACCGCGCAGATCAAGAAGTTCATATTATCGCTGGATTTAGCATGGCGGTCGGACTTCTGGGTGGCTTGATGGCCAGCCTCCTGTTTACCTCGGGTGTCGGTCGAAGGATTCTGTTGCTGGAGTGCAACGCGCAAAAACTGACAACAGGCGCGAAAATCGTGCCTCTCAGGACCGCCCACGATGAAATCGGCAGGCTCGATAAAGCTTTGATGGAAACATATGAGCTCCTGGCGCGACGCAGCCGGGGGCTGAAGGCGGCAATTGATAATTCGGGCATTGCGGTCTGGGAGTTAGATGCTTCGACTTCACAGATTCGATATGAATTCGACGACGGTGCCACTCCACACCCCAGTACCATCGAGGGCTGGATCAAGGTATTGGGCGCAGAAGATGGAGAACGCTTTCAAGAGGCCATAAAGCAGATGGTCTCCTCATCCGACGTTTGTGAGTTGGACTTCCGGGTTGTACAGCCCGATGGTGAGACCAGGTCGTACATCATGCGCGGGCAGGCGCATTTGAACGGGATTCCGCGTGTGCTCGGCGTCGTCATGGACGTCACAACCGCTAAGCGGAATCAGAAACAGTTGGCGATGCAAGCGCAAGAGATCATCCGTTCAGAAGAAAAGCTCAGTGAGCAATTCACGATTTTGCAAAGTGTCCTGGCCAGTATTGGTGATGGTGTGATCGTGGCAAATGCCGAGGGAAAATTTCTGATCTTTAATCCGGCCGCGGAGCGGCTTTTGGGGTTGGGTCCGGTCGATGCCACTCCCGATGAATGGTCGAAGACGTACGCGGTTTTTTTGCCGGATACGGTTACAGCGATGCCAAGCGACATGCTGCCATTAACACGTGCGATTCACGGGGAAGAAGTTGATTCCGTCGATCTGTTTGTTCGCCGCCCAGAGTGGGATAGCGGCGCTTGGATCAGCTGCAGCGCTCGACCGCTTAGGGCCGACTGCGGATTACTCACGGGCGGTGTTGTCGTGTTTCATGACATAACGGAGAGAAAGCGCGCGGAACGCCTGCTTCAGACCGCCAAACGGGAAGCGGAGACGGCTAACCTCGGAAAGAGCGAATTTCTCTCGCGTATGAGCCACGAGTTGAGGACGCCCCTGAACTCTATCCTGGGCTTTGCACAATTGCTCCAGATGGGACAGTTATCCGGCCGTTCACCGAAATATGTCGAACACATCCTCAAAGCTGGGAGACACTTGCTGGGGTTAATCGACGAAGTGCTCGATATCTCAAGCATTGAGGCAGGTAAGCTGGCTCTGTCTCTGGAAGCAGTCCGTCTTGCTGACTCGATCCACCAAGCCCTGAATATGATTTTACCCGTAGCCGCGGCATCCGGCATTCTGATCTGCGATGAGATTGGACCTGATTCTCCACAGTATGTGACCGCGGATCGACAGCGCCTTCAGCAAGTTTTGCTCAACCTCTTATCGAATGCCATCAAATATAACCACCGGGATGGCAAAATCGAAATCTCTTCTGATAACCTCGCTTCCGGTCGGATTCGGGTGAATATCAGTGACACTGGCATTGGCATTTCGCCTGAACAGCGCAACAGGCTCTTCGTGCCGTTCGAGCGTCTGGGCGCCGACGAAACCTATGTTCAGGGAACAGGACTTGGATTGGCGCTTTCGAAAAAGCTGATCGAAGCGATGGGCGGGTGTATTGGCGTTGAAAGCGACGGCCAAACGGGCAGTATATTCTGGATCGACTTGCCTTCGACTGAACAGCCAACCAAGCGAATCGAACGCCAAGGTTCTCTGGCCACGATTATTCCGGAGTGCCTTTCTGCTGCGCTCTTATACGCCGAAGACAATATCGAGAACGTGCAGTTGATGGAGCATGTGTTGTCGTATAGACCGCAAATACACTTACTATCGACCATGCAGGGCAGCCTGGCGCTGGACTTGGCATCCAGCACAGCCCTGATTTGATTTTTCTCGACCTCCACCTCCCCGATATCGGTGGTGATGCTGTCTTGCAACAATTGCGGGCCCACCCAATTACCCGGAACACACCGATAATCATGGTTAGCGCGGATGCCACGCCCGGGCAGATCCGTCGGCTGAAAGAAGCCGGTGCGACGGAATATCTCACCAAACCACTCGATATTGTCAGGTTTCTACGTATATTAGACGGCCACGTGACCGCGGGACGGCGCGGAATCGAAGAACCTCCGCTTATCTAGAGATTTCGAATTAGAAAAAAATTAAATAAGCTTGGTGAAGGAGCAGGAAAGCGTTGGCGGAGAGAGTGGGATTCGAACCCACGTTAGAGTTTCCCCTAAACACGCTTTCCAAGCGTGCGCCTTCAACCACTCGGCCATCTCTCCGGTTTGAGTACACCTGTGCTACGCCAAGTCGAATTTTTCGTGATGCAGGCTGGCATCACTCGTCACAAGCACAGGCCTCCCGAGAATATCTTCCATCTCTTCCAGATAATGATTGCTACTCGCCTTCAGCATTTTCGCGACGGCTGGATTGACTCGCAGCACGACGTCTTTGCCTTCGATCCCTCTGGCGATCTTCTGCGCTTCGGCCAGGATTTCGCTAATCACAGTTTGAACGCTCTTGATGTAACCCGCGCCATCGCAATAGGGGCACAGCGAGCAGAGGGTGCGCTCCAGGCTCTGCTTAACACGTTTGCGTGTGATCGCTACCAACCCGAAGTCATTAAACTGCAGAATTTTGTAAGGCGCCCGGTCCGCCCGCATTGCTTCTTCCAAAGCCTGCATCACCTTTTGGCGATTCTTCCGCTCGTCCATGTCGATGAAATCGACCACAATGATGCCGCCGAGATCGCGCAACCGGATCTGCCGCACAATTTCCTTAACAGCTTCCGTGTTCGTCTTCACGATCGTGTCTTCCAGCCGGTTCGACTTGCCGACGAACTTGCCGGTATTGATGTCGATGGCTACCAGCGCTTCCGTCTGGTTGATTACGATGTAGCCGCCCGATTTCAGCCAGACCTTCGGCCTGAGCGCCTTCTCCACTTCTTGCGTAATGTTGAACGCATCGAAAATCGGCGCAGAACGGGTGTACATCTTTACTCGGCTGACCAGCGCCGGTTGAAAGCGCTGCATAAAACTCAGCACGTTCTCGTACAGCTCTTCGTTGTCGATCCAGATTGCCTTGAAGTCTTCCGTCAATCGATCCCGTAGAATGCGTTGCACAACATTGAGATCGTAATGCAACAAGGCAGGCGCCGGCTTTCTCTCCGCTTTCTCCCGAATATCCATCCAGAGGTTATACAGGAAATTCATATCCGCGGCGATCTCCTCTTCCGATACGCCCTCCCCCGCCGTGCGGACGATGAAACCGCCCGTAGTTCCGGCGCGATGCGTCTGAAGGATCCGCTTTAGCCTGTAACGCTCCTCTTCACTCGCGATTTTGCGCGACACTCCCGCATGAGTCACGCTCGGCATAAACACAACGTAGCGCCCTGGCAACGCCACATGCGAGGTGATACGAGCGCCCTTTTGACCAAGCGGCTCCTTCGCGATTTGAACGATAATTTCCTGGCCCGGCTTGAGCAGATCCGTGATAGACGGCATCGCTCGCTCCGGCCTGGCCGAAGAGTGATCTTCCGGAACGTCCGCTCGTGCTTCTGTCCGGCTCTCCGGCTCCATGGCCGCCGCTGCGCCTACTGTGGCACCGCTCGATTCGTTCGTGCCAGCGTGTTCCTGGGCCGGATTGTTGACGCGATTCCCTCCTCGCCTTCGTCGCATGCGCCTCGATACGCGATGCATGTACCGCCCGCCTTGCTCACGCAATGCCGCACTCTGCGGCCTGGAAATTCCCGCGGCCAGCGTTGGGTCAACTACAGGTTCACCATTCTCCGAAGGAGATGAAGGGGGATGGTTTTCTGAGTCCTCGTCCAGCCCGGATGGATCGGGTTCATCGACGTCCAGAGTTTCAGACGCATCACCTTCGTCAACGGACACGACTTCCGTTCCAAAAGAGGTGTTGTCTTCCGCATCGAACTCTGCGAACCCCGCTGTCTCGATCGACCTCGGGTGATCAGCCTCAACTCTCTCCGGCTGTGGCTGTTCATCGGCTTCAATGTCGCTGGCCGAAGAAGGAGAGGGCTGA
>JBPCLH010000221.1:0-16093 GCA_051003475.1 Bryobacteraceae bacterium | reverse complement strand
TTATCCGCGTCTTCGCGCTATCCTGCTTTCGGGTCACCTGGTCCTTTCCTTTCTTCAGCCACTAACTGAATTCGAAAGGTCCAGTCTGACCCACCCCTCTTTTGCAGAACTATTGAAGCTTAACCCTCCAGACACACCTTCAGAACTCCTGGTTTCGCCAAGCTCATGGTACTCGGCACGCTATCAGAACTGGAAGTAACTTAGTACCCTAGAATCTCAGTTCGCGATACCGAGGACAAAACTATAAAGCTGCGACCCTATCAAGAACAGGCACTTAAGTGTGTTAGAGCTAAACTGCGAGCCGGATGCAACCGGCAAATCGTGAAGTGGCCGACAGGACTAGGCAAGACCGTTCTGTTCTCTACGTTACCCGATGCTCTTCACATTCGGGGCCGCATGCTGGTCATAGTTCATCGCGAGGAGCTGGCGTCGCAAGCCGCAGATAAGCTGCGGCGTTGGAATCCTTCGCGCAGCATCGGCTTGGAGATGGCAAACTCGCGCTGCAATGGAGAGCAGCTCGTGGTTGCGAGCGTGCAATCCATCGGTCGCAAGGGCAGCTCACGCCTCCAGCAGTTCAAGCCATGCGACTTCGAAGCTATTATTATCGACGAAGCCCATCACGCGACAGCCACAACGTGCCGCAACATTGTTGAGCATTTTCAAGTCGTTGCGAACAAACACCGGCTCTTGTTAGGAGTCACAGCAACACCTAACAGAGCTGACGGCACTGGGCTGGGTGAGGTGTTCGAAGAGATCGTCCATGAGGTGTCGATGCTCCAAGCGATAACGGACGGCTGGCTGGTAGATATCAAAGGTATCAGAGTTCGCACAGGTGAAACACTAAACGGCGTACATAATCTTGGTGGCGATTTCAACTTAAGCGAGCTAGGTTCTAACGTCAACACGCCGCAGCGCAACGACCTCGTAGCTAGAGCTTGGCTGAACCAAGCCGAAGGCAGGCAGACCGTCATCTTCGCTGTAGACGTTCAGCATGCGCTCAATATAACCAAGGCATTTCAAGCCTACGGCGTAGTGGCTGAAGCCGTGTGGGGGGACGATCCGCTGCGTCGTGAGAAGTTGGCGGCACACCGCACTAAAAAGACCCGTGTTGTGGTCAACTGCCAAATCCTCACGGAGGGCTACGATGACTGGCAGGTGAGTTGTATCGGAATGGCGCGGCCCACTCAGAGCGAGGGTCTTTACACTCAGATGATCGGTCGCGGGACTAGGATTCCTGACCGCATCAGTAACTTGGTTGAAGCTCGGGCCGCAGGTGTGAAGTCTGAGAAGGAGAGTCTAATCGTGCTGGACTTCGTGGATGGCACGAGCAAGCACAGCCTAGTTACTCTGCCTTCTCTGTTCGGTCTCAGCTCTGCGATGGACCTAAAGGGTAAGTCGATGCTCGCGGTGATGGATGAAGTAGAGGCGATCAAGAAACGCAAGCCCACCTTCGACATCACAACTCTAACCGATGCAGAGAAACTCAAGGCATACGCAGAAGAAGTCGATCTCTTCAAAGTTACGTTCTCAACTGAGATTGCCGAAATATCAGGGCTTTCCTGGCACAAGACATCCCCAACCTGCTATGTGCTGGCGCTGCTAAACAAAGAAAGCGTTGCTATACTGACAGACATTCTAGAGAAATGGCACATCATTGGGGATTGCAACGGTACTCATATACGCGAGTCACGCTACACCTTCGCTGAGGCTATTCGCTATGCAGATCAGCGAGTCCGTGAGCTAGGCGGTGTAAGTCTGTTGAGCCTGCTCAGCCGCAAGGCACTGTGGCACGACGGCCCACCCACAGAGTCACAGCGGAGGGCCTGTGCACGAATGGGCATACAAATACCGATCACAGCTACAAAAGGCGACGTTAGTAAGAAGATTACTGAGGCTATTGCAGTAGAGAAAAAGAAGCGTAGTTTAGGAACTGATTTTGAAGCACTCGAAGCAGAACAGGCCACCAAAACTGAGGAGCACACGTAGCATTCTCTATCTCTCCAAGTGTTACTTCGAGTGTAACTCGCGCCTCGGTTTTCTATTTGCCGGATCTAAGCAGTTGAAAATTCAAACTGTGCCGCCTGTTAATTTAAGCCGTCCCGCGGCGATCAGCGTTAGTCCGTCTTCAAACTCGCTGTAACCGAAGTTGCCAGTCCGTTTTCGCCGCCTCGGCCTCTTCCTCGGAATCAAAAGGGCGAGGACCTAATTCAAATCCTTGTTCGCGAAGATGTAACGCCATGTTCTGATCGCCATGCGCGGTCTCTATCTTGTTACCTTCCCTGTACCCGTACCACTTCATACGAACTAGTTTTTCACACGCGTGCTGATGACAGGGAACTCCAAATTTATACAAACGCCCGTAAATCGACCACACCAGTGATTGCTAACTTCTCTTACGCTCACTTTTGCTAATGTGGTCGCGTGAATCTGCCCCGATGCAGCGGCATCCTGCTCCACCCGACCTCCTTGCCATCACGATTTGGAATCGGTGATTTCGGGGATGGAGCATATCGGTTTGCGGAACAGCTGATCAACGCGGGGCAAACCATTTGGCAGATGTTGCCGCTTGGTCCTACCGGATATGGCGATTCGCCGTACCAATTGTTTTCGGCCTTCGCCGGAAACCCTTTGTTCATCAGTTTGGAGTTGCTCGCCCGCAATGGCTTGTTAGATCCAAGCGATATCGAGCGCCCCCCGGAGTTCGCGCTAGACACCGTCGAATATGAACGCATAGGCAATTGGAAGCTCCCGCTGCTGGCCGAGGCGTTCCGCGCTTTTAGCAAAAAAGCGTCATCCGCAGACAAACGTGCGTTCGAAAACTTCTGTCGAGATCAAGCAGCTTGGCTCGATGACTACGCGCTTTTCATTGCACTCAAGAACGCTCTCGGCGTCGACAAGAGCTGGACCGCCTGGGACAAAGATCTCGTCCAACGCAATGCCAAGGCGTTAGCGCACTGGCGCGAAAAGCTGAGCGATGAGATGGAATGCCAGAAGTACTGGCAGTTCGAGTTCTACCGGCAATGGGGCGCGTTCCGTAAGCATTCGAACGAACGCGGTTTACGGTTCATGGGCGACATCCCCATTTACGTTGCCCACGACAGCAGCGATGTGTGGGCTCATCCAGAGCATTTCCACCTCGACGGCTCCGGTAAGCCTATTGTTGGAGCTGGTGTTCCACCGGATTACTTCAGTGCAACGGGCCAGCTATGGGGCAATCCTATTTACCGTTGGGCCGAGATGGAGAGTTCCGGGTTCGCGTGGTGGACCGAACGCTTTCGCGCCATGTTTCGCCTTTTTGATTTAGTTCGGCTCGATCATTTCCGTGGTTTCCAGGCATATTGGGAGGTTCCTGCCAGCGAAACGACTGCCATGAATGGGCGCTGGGTAGAAGGCCCTGGCCCGGCTTTGTTTCGCGCCGTAAAAAAAGAACTCGGCGATCTGGAGATTGTGGCTGAGAACCTGGGGGTCATTACGCCTGAGGTCGAAGCAATGCGTCACGAGTTCGGTTTCCCGGGCATGGCCATCCTCCAGTTTGCCTTTGGCACGGATCCGCAGGGGTGCAGTTTCAGGCCCCATAACTACGGTCGCGATTTGTTCGCATATACAGGCACGCACAACAACGAAACGGTGATGGGCTGGTGGCGAAGCGAGGGCGGCGATAGTACGCGGAAGCCGGAAGACGTGCGCAAAGAAAAGGCATTCGCGATCCAGTACCTCGGTCCAGAAAGCGAGGCGATGAACTGGAAGATGATCCGCGCGCTGCTCGCTTCCATCGCTCGAGCGGCCATCGTGCCAATGCAGGATGTTCTCGGTCTGGGCAGCGAATCCCGAATGAACAAACCGGGCACTTTGGGCGGCAACTGGCGATGGAGAATGCGGCCGGCGGCATTCACGTCGGATGATCAAGCGCGCTTGCGCGAATTCGCCATCGCTTACGATCGCATTCCGGGTAGGCCGGGAGGTTGCTAGTGACTGGCTCCTCCACCGTCCACCTCGAGAAACCGCGCCTCAATTTCTGGCAGATCTGGAATATGAGCTTCGGCTTTCTGGGCATCCAGTTCGGATGGACGCTGCAAATGAACAATATGAGCGCGATCTACGAATATTTGGGCGCTCAGCCGAGCCAACTCCCCATCCTCTGGTTAGCGGCGCCGCTGACGGGCCTCCTCGTGCAGCCCATAATCGGGCACTGGAGTGACAATACGTGGGGTTGGCTGGGCAGGCGCAGGCCGTTCTTCCTGGCCGGCGCGCTTCTGAGTTCTTGTGCGCTTGTGTTGATGCCGCTGAGCGGCACTCTCTGGATGGCGGCCGGCTTGCTGTGGATACTTGACGCCTCCATCAACATCAGCATGGAGCCGTTTCGGGCCTTTGTTGCCGATATGCTGCCCGACGAGCAGCGTGCGCGCGGATTCACCATGCAAAGCTTCTTTATCGGACTCGGAAGTGTTGCCGCGTCCTACCTGCCACTGTTGCTGCGTCGCTGGTTCGGAGTTTCAGGTACGGTCGGGGCGAGGGCGATTCCCGAAATTGTGCGAGTGTCTTTTTCGGTGGGAGCCGTAGCTTTCGTCGCAGCGGTGCTGTTCACTATTCTGACCACGAAAGAGTATCCACCAGCGCCTCACGAGCTTCAGCATCTCAAGAGTGCGAAAAAATTCGACCCTGCGGAAATTCTGCGCTCCTTGACCAAGATGCCAAAGACAATGCAACAGCTGGCTCTCGTACAGTTGCTGACATGGCTTGGACTGTTTTGCATGTTCCTCTATTTCAGCGTGGCGGTCGCTCACAACGTTTTTGGTGCGACCTCCACGGCGGAAGCCGCCTATACAAATGGCGTAATTTGGGCTGGCTATTGCTCCGGCGTGTACAACGCTGTGTGCTTTATCGCCTCGCCCCTGCTGCCGCTACTTGTCACACGGCTTGGCCGGCGAGGTACTCATTCCCTATGCCTTCTGGCGGGCGCGGCAGGCCTCCTTTCAATCGCAATCATCCACAATAAGTGGCTGCTGTTTTTGCCGATGCTCGGTATCGGCATAGCATGGGCCAGCATTCTATCCATGCCGTACTCCATCTTGGCTGCTGCCATCCCTTCAAACAAGATGGGAGTCTACATGGGCATCTTTAACTTCTTCATCGTGATTCCCGAAATCCTTTCCTCTCTTCTTTTCGGCTGGGTGATGGCACATCTGCTTGGAAACGACCGGATGAAGGCCCTCATTGTCGCGGGCGCGTGCTTCATTATCGCGGCGTTACTCATGCAGCGTGTTCATGAGATCACAGTAAAGGATGAATCACTTTTGCCCTTACCCGTCGCACACGTTGCATGATCGAAGCTGGCAATCGCTTACTTATTCGGCGCTTCAGCACCAAACGTGTAAACGGAAATCATTCAGAGCGGATTCTCGACGATGTGGCAAATGAGGAGCCGCTCGAAATGCGGGTCAGTTATTGGTTCAAAGATGTGCAGATGACCCAGAGCCTCGCCGTAACCATGCGGACGCCCGGTCATGATCGCGAACTTGCAGCCGGCTTTCTGCTATCCGAAGGAGTGATTCGCGATCGGGAGGACCTTTCTGAACTGCGCTCGCTAGGTGCCCATTCGTTGAATGAGCTCGTCGCGGAACTTTCGCGGGAGGTTGATTTCGAAGGCTGGAAGCTAACCCGCAGTAGCATCGTGAACTCCAGTTGCGGCATTTGCGGGAAGCGCACGCGCGAGGCGATCAGTAGCTACATCCCTCGTCCGATAAACGGAACCCTACGAGTCGACCGCTCATTGATTGCGAGACTCCCGGAGCTTTTGCGCGAGCGTCAGGAAGGCTTCGCGAAAACTGGGGGGTTGCACGCCGCGGCACTCGTCAATGCTGCGGGAGAGATCGAGGCCGTGTTTGAGGACATTGGGCGCCACAACGCACTTGACAAGCTCATCGGAGATTGCGTGCTGAATAATCGAATTCCACTTCAAAACCGTCTTCTTTTCTTGAGCAGCCGCAGCAGCTTCGAACTCGTTCAGAAGGCGATAATGGCCGGGGCATCGATATTGGCGACGGTGGGAGGTCCGTCAAGCCTCGCCATTGAAACCGCGCGCGAGCATTCGCTCACCCTTATCGGGTTCATCAGAAGCGGGCGTTTCAACATCTACTCGGGAGAGTGGCGGATAAACTCATAATAGGTGAAGCTGCGCTTTCGGGAAAACACTATTCGATTGCGGGTGAACCGGCGCGAACTCGAAAACCTCGCATCCGGGGCACCGCTCGAGGAACGCGTCTACTTCCCCGGCGATGCCTGCCTTCGCTATGTGCTCGAGACATCCACGCAATCGTGCCCGGGAGCTTCCTTCGCTGACGGTACGATTCGGGTCTCCGCGCCGCAACACCTCGTTGGCGATTGGGCCAAACACGACACGATCGGAATCTATTTCGATTTCCCGGTAAACGGTTCCGAACTGAGAGTCGCTGTAGAGAAAGACCTCGAATGCGCCGAGGGGCCGGCCGAAGATCGAGATCCTGACGCGTTCCCCCGGTCTCTTAAGACCTGCTGAGCAGCGGGACAGAACCATCTGGCCCATGCCTTCACTACTTACTATTCACATCCCGATGCGTCGTTTTTACGCTGAATCCTGCCTTGCTCAAACGCTTTTGAATCTCGTTTGCTATAAGCACGGACCGATGGTGCCCACCGGTGCATCCGAATGAAATAGTCAAATAGCTTTTGCCCTCCCGAATGTAATGCGGCAACAAGTAAATGAGTAACTCAGAGATGCGATTGATGAATTCGATTGTTTGCGGAAAAGATCGGATGTATCGAGCAACGCTGGGGTGGCGTCCAGTAAGTTTTTTGAACTCCGGGATATAGTTCGGATTGGGAAGAAAACGCACATCAAATACCAGATCACTATCGGCAGGCACGCCGTGTCGAAAACCGAAGCTATTGACATAAAGCAGGATCTTCTTCTCGTCTTGAGCGTCTTGGAATTTCCCGGTGATCAGCCGGCGAAGCTCATGCACGTTCAATTTGGAGGTATCGATGCAGAGATCTGCGAGCGCCCGAATGGGAGCTAGTTGGTCGCGCTCGTCTCGAATGCTGGTCAAGACCGTCGATTCAGAGCCAAGCGGATGCGGACGCCTAGTCTCACTGAATCTTCTCTGTAAGACTTCATCCTCGGCGTCGAGAAACAGCAGCGTCATACTGAGGCGCTTTTTCAAATCCTGATACATCTTCGGAAACTGCTTGAGATCTGCACCTTCACGAATGTCGACAACCAGCGCCGCTCGGTGCCGGCTTTTCGAATCGTGTGTCAGGTCGGCAAATTTTGGGACCAGCGAAATAGGCAGATTATCAACTGCGTGAAATTCTGCATCTTCAAACGCCTTAAGGGCAGTTAGCTTTCCTGAGCCACTAACACCCGTGATAATCACTAGATCGGGTTTTAAAACTTGGTAGTTTGAAGCAATCGGGGGACTTGCCTCTGTTTTGGGCTTTGGCATTTCGTAGAAGCGCTGGACCGCGAGAGCCGCAATGCTGTTCGGCGAACGCTTACCAGTGTAGCTATGGCAAGAGCTAAGACTCGATCAGATCGAAGCTCCCATCACTTCGCCGGACAAGTACTGACAAGCAATCCCGATCCGAATCGCGATACACGACGTAATCCACCTGCGTTTCCATCTCGAGAAGCGCTTCCTCGATGGTCATTGGTTTACGGCCGTCGTAGTCTACACGGAAGATCTTCGGCTTCGGCTGAGCCGCACCGGCATTGACCTCGGCATTCGCGTTCTCTGCCGGATTTTGCCCCTCGGGAGCAGCATTGCTCTCCCAACCCTGTTTGTTCGCTCGAACGCTCTTCGGATCACGATGCGTATCGCGCCATCGGCTTCGGAGTTTTACGACCTGCTTTTCCAAGTTCTCAACGGCTTGGTGGAAAGCCGTAGCAACGTCGGCATCTGCGGCTTCCCCTATCAGCGAGTGGTCGTAGAAATTGGTCACAATTTCTACTTTGTGAAGGTGGCGCTCCATACGATGCGTCACATGAGCTTCGCGTTCGCCGCGCTGCTCTATCATCTTACTCAGTTTCGCGACCTTTGCATCCATTTTCCGCTCCAACTCGGGAGTGAACTCTTTTGGTTTACCGGAATAGATGAGCTTCATCGGTTCCTCTATCCGCCCGGCTTTCTGAAGGACCAGCCTCGCGGAATGTGATCTTCTGACTGCTTGTTACACTCGAGCGCGTCGCTGGTGTGTGGATGGAATTTTCATGTCCTCCCGATATTTTGCAACCGTGCGCCGGGTAACTTGAATTCCCTCCGACTGTAAGCGAGCCGTTATCTGTTCGTCCGTAAGAGGGTGTGAGGAATTCTCCTCCTCGATCATCTTCTTGACGCGGCGCTTCACGATCAGGAGCGGCGTGCCACTTCCCGAGGGCCCCTGCACGGCTTCAGAGAAGAAATATCGCAGTTCAAACACACCTTGTGGCGTGTGCGCATATTTACTCGAGACGGCGCGGCTCACGGTCGATGGATGGACCCCGATCTCTTCGGCGACCTCCTTGATCATCATCGGTCTCAAATAATCGATGCCGGATTCCAAAAATTCAGGTTGGCGCCGGATGATAGTTTGGCACACGCGAACAATTGTGTGCTTGCGCTGTTCAATGTTTTTTATCAGCTGAAGCGCCGAAGCATACCGCTCCTTCACATAGTTGCGGACATCTTTGTTCGGTTCCTGCTCGCGGTCGATCATGCGCTTGTACTCACCGTTGAGGCGAAGCTGCGGGATGTCATCTTCATTCAGACTGATCACATAATCTTCGCCGTCTTTTGAGATATAAACGTCAGGCTCTACCTGGCGCGCCCCTGCGCCCGAATAGCGCAACCCCGGCGCCGGATCCAGATGTCTGATCACACTCACTGCAATTTGGACGTGCTCCATGGGCCGGCTCAGCACTTTTGCGAGCTGTGACATCTGCCGCGTCTCAAGAAGCTTCAGGTGGTCATGGACGATCTTCCAGGCGATACTGTCCCGAGATCCGCGCGCCTCAAGTTGCAGCAGCAGACATCCGCGCAGAGTGGTAGCGCCAATGCCGGTCGGATCAAGCGACTGAACAGCTTTCAGCGCTGCTTCTATGTCTTCAGGGCAGATATCTTCAGCCGCTGCGATCTCTTCGAGTGGAGTGGTCAAATAGCCGCTCTCTTCAAGATTACCGATGATGCTGTTTGCAGCTTCGCGCACACGCTCGGGCAACACCGCCACGCTAAGCTGCGCCTGTAGATGATCGCTCAATGTAACCGGTGAGGACAAAAAGGTCTCAAACGATGGCTTGTCGACCGATTCTGCCGCCGGGCTTTTAAATCCCGGATCGAGATAGTCTTCGAAAAAGCTGCCGAAATCGATTTCGTCAAATGGATCGGGTTCAGCTTTAACTGGCTCTTCCACCGTTGTTACAGCCGTGGATACCTCACTTGAGCTTTCTGGGGCGGCGACCGTCATATCGCTATCGGCAGATGAATCGAACGCCTGCAGCGAATCCCCTGGTTCCACCTTGTCGAGAATCGCCTGATCTGACGGATCGGCTTGACGCTCCCGCTCCAGTATGGATTGCACTTCCGCAGGCGTCAGCTCTTCTGCACCGTCGGCGGCTTCCTCCAGCACCGGATTCTCA
Organism: Bryobacteraceae bacterium; assembly: GCA_051003475.1. Lineage (GTDB taxonomy): Bacteria > Acidobacteriota > Terriglobia > Bryobacterales > Bryobacteraceae > Bog-105. Next base: position 6,444 of record JBPCLH010000221.1, on the reverse strand, counting down.
GCAATCTCGTTCAAGATCATGTCCTTCAGCTCCATCCGGTTGAGCTGCAGGACTGTGACCATCTGAACCAGTCCAGGCGTGAGTATTTGCTTTTGCTGGACTCCGAGGTGTAGTCGTTGCGAAAGCGAACTCATTTGGCTTCAGTGTAGCACCGGGAAACACAGGTGCCGAACGACAGAAAAGTGGCGTTTTTAGCTCTTTTTTCGCAAAATTAAATGCTTTTCAATCGGAATGCAGAGCGCAGCGGTTGGCCGCCGATGAAGCTTTTGATCACCGAAAGCTTGCGCGGAAAACTAGCTGGCGAGCCCTGGTGGGAAGTAGAAATTGTCTCCGAGGTAGATCCGACGCACCTCAGGATCGTTGCCGAGAGACTCGGGCGATCCCGCTCGAAAGATGCGTCCATTGCTGATGATGTAGGCGCGATCAGTAACCGCCAAGGTCTCACGAACGTTGTGGTCCGTGATCAGAACACCGATACCTTTGCGCTTGAGGTCACCGATAATTCGCTGCAATTCCAGTACCTGAATAGGATCGATACCGGAGAAAGGCTCATCAAGCAGAATGAAATCCGGTTGTAAAACCAGAGATCGAGCGATTTCGACACGACGCCGTTCACCGCCCGAAAGCATGTACCCTTTGCTGTGGCGCACTGTTTCAAGTCCCATGTCACTGATCAGGTCCTTCATGCGCTCCCGCCGTTCCCGAGCGTTCAGCGGCAACGTCTGGAGGATGGCCATCAGATTGTCTTCGACGCTCAGTTTGCGGAAGACCGAAGGCTCTTGCGGGAGATAGCTGACACCGCGTCGTGCTCGCAGATACATCGGCAGTTGCGTTACAGGGTGGTTATCGAGCAGAACCTCGCCCGCTTCCGGACTGATCAGACCGACGATGATGTAGAACGATGTCGTTTTGCCAGCCCCGTTTGGACCCAACAACCCAACGACTTCGCCCTGTTCAACGCGAACCGAGACATTATCTACAACTCTGCGTCCGCTATATGATTTCGAAATCTCAACCGTTTGCAGAGTCCGGATTCGATTTGTCGTTTGCACTTAATCTAGTTTATTAAGGCTGGCCCGGTCTTTCCCGGCCCATGTCCTATCATACGCGGTGAATGGACGCATTCGCTTCGAAGGGCATTCGAACTACGTGGACGCGCCTCAACGTTGGCTGCCTTGTTCTTGCACTCTCTTGCCTCCGCTTCTGCCACATTCGTTTGCTTTGGGCCGATGAAGATTACCACCTCGCAGCGGCTATTCACGTCCTTAACGGCAAAATTCCATACCGCGACTTCTGGTACGACAAGCCTCCTCTTTGTGCCGTTTTTTATCTTCTGATCGGCGGTTATCCAGGATGGCCGCTACGCATCCTTGACGCCGTATATATCCTCGCCGGCTGCTATTTGGCTTACAGTCTCGCGCGCGATTGGTGGCATGGTGAATCGGAAGGATTTATCGCCGCCCTTCTCGTCGTATTTTTTAGCACTTTTTATCTGCCCTCAGCCGTAATTCCCTTGGCCGCGGACGCCTTAATGATCGTTCCACATTTCGCGGCGATTTACTGCGCCCGCAGAAAGCTCCCACTCTGGGCCGGGATGTGGGCCGGAATAGCTTTGCTTTTCAATACAAAAGCGCTTTTTGTGCTCGCTACGTGCGCAATTCTGCTTACGCCGCAGTTATTGCCGCTGCTGCTGTCTGGGTTCGCCTTGCCCCTAGCCGTCGGCCTTGTTGCCGCGTTGCTTTCAGGTGCATGGGCCGGCTATTGCGAACAGGTCTGGCGCTGGGGCTTCATCTATGCGGAAGGATCGCCTGTCTTGCATCCGCTAACCACCGGATTGTCGCGCACAGCTAACTGGATCGGGTTTCACGCCGCGTTAGTTGCGGGCTCCGTTTACGGGCTTATGCGCGCTACTCGAAGCGACAGCAACCACTTGCTGGTCTGGATCGCCCTGTCTTTTGCCGCGGTGTGCCTCGGCACCCGCTTTGCCCCGCATTATTTTCTTCAACTCCTGCCGCCGCTGGTCATCGCTGCGTCTCGTGGTATCGCCGTGGCCTTCCGAGCCTATCCGAAACCGGCCCCTGCGCTGCTCGCAGCCTTGTTGCTGATCCCTTTGATCCGTTTTGGTCCCCGTTATGCACTGCTCGCGCTCGACAACCTACATCATCGCGATCCAAATTGGGCCGACGTTGTCATGGATCTCGACAGTCAACGTGCCGCGGCAAAAATCCGTTCCTTGGCGCATCCCGGAGACACGCTGTTCGTGTGGGGTTACCGTCCCGATCTGTATGTCTACACGCGCATGAGCTCCGACAGCCGTTTTTGGGATTCCCAGCCGCTCACCGGAGTTCCTGCCGACCGCCATTTATCCGCTACGAACGCAATCTATAGCGGACCAGCAATCGCGAACCGCCGCGAACTCGCGCACTCGCATCCCGATTTTATTGTCGATGGCTTGAGCCGCTTCAATCCGAAGCTAGGCCCGAGCGTCTTCCCGGATCTTCGCCCCTGGATGGCGTCTTACAAGCTCGTCGATCAAACCAGACTGTCGCTAATCTATCGCAGGGCTCCAAGCCAGCCCTGACGCGCGCCTCACTTCTTCTTCATCTGTGTGTAAGCTAGCTGATCTTTCTGCCCTTCCACCACCAAGCGGTCGTCATCATTGAAATAGGTAAGCTGGCGGCCTTTCGTAATCCCTTTATAGCTGTCGACCATCTGTGGGGCGCCGCCGTTTAGAACTACTTTGCTCTCTTTGGTGTAGTATTCGCAGTGTTCGGAAGTGCCCGTGCGCGTTCTGGTCGGTTTAACCTCGACGATAACCACATCGCCGTCGGCAGATGCATGGTCAAGAGAAGACTCGTCATTTTTCTTTTCGCTCTTGGGCGTGAGAAACGCTCGAAGCTCTTTTGACTTCACCGTCATCGTGTCTCGCACGAGCTTTACCCCGCCGGTGTAAACAGCCACGCGCTTGTCGTCGCGATACAACAACTCCGGTGCATGCACAACAGTAAACACTGGTGCGCTAGCGGCCTTGCTCGCTGTCTGCGTAGGCTTGCTCGTGTCCCCGCTTTGGGCTTGTGACTTGTCGTCCGATGTGTTGTCAACCAGCTCGCTCACAACGCTTCCTACGGCGTGTAGCGTCTGCTCATCACGATCGATATCGATCACCTTTGCCGATATGCGATTCCCTCCCTGCCACATCACCGCATGGCCTCCATAATGAACTTGCGTGTTGTTTTCGCGAGTGATAATTTTGTCTGCGGTCGCTTGCATGGCCTCGGTGGCGTCGAGCATCGATGTCCCGGCTTTCGCACTTTGATCCGGCTCATGAGTTGACACGACATGCCCGCTCGCATCCATGTCACCGTTCGCCTGATTCATCACAATCCGGTCCGCAATTGTCGCTCCCGTATCGTCCGAAACGCGCCCGTTATCGGTCAGCGTGATTCGATTGATGGTCTGCTCGAGAAAAGCCTTCTTCGCGTGTGCCTGGCGCACGCCCTCCTGATAGCGGAAATTGCCGGTCTGCTCAATAGTCGCGATCTGGTTTGTGTTCGGCGTGAACTTTGCTGCTAGCTGGTCGCTCCAGGTGAGGGCTGGCGCGCGCCCCGCATCCGCTTTCCCATCCTTCTGCGAAGCTTGCTTTACCGGAGCTGAAGTAGCCGGCTTATCCGTGTGAGTCGAAACATTCCAAGCCAGGAACGTATCGACGTAGCTGCCCCCCCCATACAGAATGCGCAGGTGCGAAGTATCCAGGGTGCGGTGGGACTGCTCGGGGCGATTCGGCGTAAATTCCAGTTGCGCCTGAGACGGCGCTCGAATCTCCTGAATTTCCTGGCCGCCGGGTTTCATCTCGAGTTCAATGTGCTCGCTCCGCAGAATCCGCGTTTCGGCCAACTGCACACCCGGCTGCGGCACGGGAACCGATTCCGCCTTCGCGTGGCCGTCGGCAAGCACAAAATGCAGGATGCTACTGTCCTGAATCTCACCGTTTACTTCCTTGCTGTCCACCGTAAATCGAAGGTCAGCATGGTTACCCGTTACGGTTGTGCGAGACCCAGGTCCACTCGAAACGATACGTGCGTTGTTTTCTCCGATGATGTTCACCATCACGCCGTTTTCATCGAACAGCGCCGTCATCTTATCCGCTGAGTACTCTACGTGCCGATCGTCCCGGTCATCCGTTCCAACCGGATGATCCGAATCAATGTGATTCAGTACCCCATCGACTAACGTCACCACGGAGTTCTTCGCTTGAATGTTTGTGCCTTGCCGCTGCAGCTTCGACCACGGCGAAAGATAAATCTTTTGCTGCACCTCGTTGTACAACAGCTCTCCCGCCTCAATGTGCATTTTGTTTTCAACCGGACCTTTCCCGATCCAGTCCAGTGCGACTCGCGACTTCAGATGCAATTCACGCTTGTCCGGGTCGTACTCGGTTCCTACCGCCTGCCCATCGCCCTCCGCAAAGTGGAAGGAAGCGGCCTGATCCGTACTGGCTCTGCCCGTCTTGGTCTCGTATGTCACGCCCGACGTTTCCACGCGAACCAGTTTCGCCACTTGCGCCTTGTCCTCGGCGTCTTTATGCGATGGCACGTTCATGACGATCGAAACCGGGCCGTCCGACTTCAGCACCTCCGACCTTTCATCAAAAAAGGCATGACCACTGCTGACGTACGTGTAGGAACCAGCGTCTTTGTGATAAAGACGCAACCGCACATCGGTCAACTCGAATGTCGAGGGCTGATGAGCTCCTTGGAAAGACCTCGCCTTTACGTCGACCATAGGCCGGTTCGTCTGAGGGTCATCCTTCCACCAGTGCCACCCGGATTTCGCCAGTGCTTCGAGCGCCGGGTCAATTGCCGGTATGGATAGAGTAGGCCGCTTTCTTTCTTTTTCGAGACGCAGCTTATATGTGTACGCTACGACGGCCGAAAGCAGGATCGCGGCGAACGCAAGTAAGACAGAGATGCGCCGCATTTTTTCAGGTAAACAACCCTCTCATCATATTCCAAGGGTTATTGGATCACCTAGCACGAGGAATTAAAGAAATGTGAGTCCGACTCTATCAATGTTTCGAGAATAGAGATGCAACTTTCATTGAATTCAGTAGCTTACAAATAGGTCTTGTCACTCTAGGCCAGAGTGTGCTAAAACAACGACTGGGCGATATCCTAGGGTGACGCCCACATCTCAAACATCAGCTTTAAAAGCTAGCTGCACACAACTGGAGGTTTTAAGTATGAATTTTCGACCCCTACACGACCGCGTGTTGATCAAGCGAATCGAAGACAGCGAGACCATGCGAGGCGGTCTTTATATCCCCGATAGCGCAAAAGAGAAGCCGCAGCAGGGCGAAGTGATTGCTATAGGTAAGGGAAAGCGTACTGACAAAGGCGACCTGATCCCGCTAGAGGTCACGATCGGCGATCGCATTTTATTCGGTAAGTATTCCGGAAGCGACGTTCCCAAGCTCGACGACAACGAGTATCTGATCATGCGTGAGGACGAGGTTCTCGGCGTATTCAGCAACGGAGCTTCTAGCGCCAAAGGAGGCAAGTAAGAAATGGCAGCAAAACAGATTGTTTACAGTGAGAATTCGCGTCAGGCGATTCTTCGCGGCGTCAACCAATTAGCCGAAGCCGTGAAAGTGACGCTCGGTCCGAAGGGCCGAAACGTGGTTCTCGAAAAGAAGTTCGGCGGCCCGACGATTACCAAAGACGGCGTCACGGTCGCGAAAGAAATCGAGCTCAAAGATCCGCTCGAAAATATGGGCGCTCAGATGGTGCGCGAGGTCGCTTCGAAGACCTCTGATATCGCTGGCGACGGCACTACGACGGCGACGATTCTGGCCCAGGCGATTTTCCGCGAAGGCGTCAAGAGTGTTGCAGCGGGTGCGAACCACATGGCTCTCAAGCGCGGCATCGAAAAGGCCGTTGAGCAGGTGGTCGCAGAAGTAAAGAAGTTCTCGAAGGAAGTTCCCTCGCAGGGCGATGCTATAGCCCAGGTTGGGACCATTTCGGCGAACGGCGACTCTACCATCGGCAACATCATTGCGGAAGCAATGCAAAAGGTCGGGAAGGACGGCGTCATCACGGTCGAAGAATCAAAGACTATGGTTACGGAGCTGCAGACCGTTGACGGCATGCAGTTTGACCGTGGCTACCTGTCCCCTTACTTCATTAGCGACCCGGATCGCATGGAGTGCGTCCTTGAAGATCCGTACATTCTGATCCACGAGAAGAAGATCAGCAACATGCAAGACCTGTTGCCGCTGCTCGAACAGATTGCTCGCGCGGGCAAGCCGCTTCTGGTGATTGCTGAAGAAGTGGAAGGCGAAGCGCTCGCCACGCTCGTCGTGAACAAGCTCCGCGGTACTCTCAACGCCTGCGCTGTAAAGGCGCCAGGCTTTGGTGATCGCCGCAAAGCGATGCTTGAGGACATCTC
>JBPCLH010000220.1:0-2469 GCA_051003475.1 Bryobacteraceae bacterium | reverse complement strand
TTACCGAAAGACGACATCCTGGGACACGCCTTGTTCATTGCGGCTCTCTTCGAAGTGCCAATGGTTGCGTGATGAAAAAACATCAAGGTCGTTCGTGTGCTCGCTTTCAAACTTTGCAACACTTCCTCCAGTTTAGCTGTATCACACATCTGGATGCCGGAAGCGACAGCGATGGGTCGCATCATGTCCAGGGCTTGACGGATTGACTGTGCGATATCGAGTGCCTCCATTGACATCGTCAGTGTGCCTGCCTCGATGCGCGAGATATCGAGGAGTTCGTCGATGAGTGCAAGCAAGTGTTTCCCAGCTTTCAGAATGTGTTCAACGCACTCGAGTGGGCGGCTGGGCAACTTTCCCATTCGCAGCACTTGTGCAAAACCGAGAATTGAGTTCAAGGGCGTCCGCAGCTCGTGACTCATGCGCGAGAGAAATTCATTTTTCGCCTGGTTTGATGCTTCAGCCTCCTGCTTGGCAGACTCAAGCAGTTGTTCTGAGCGCCTTCGTTCCGTTAGGTCGCGCGTCACCTTGCCGAAGCCGCGCAGCACGCCATTGTTGTCGCGCAGGCTCGTGATGATGACATTGGCCCAGAATTGGGAGCCGTCCTTACGGACGCGCCAGCCGTAATCTTCGTAGCGACCTTCTTTCGCGGCCACCATGAGCTCAAGCTCCGTCTTGCCATCGGCGAGATCTTCGGCCGTATAAAAGATAGAAAATGGCTTGCCGATGATTTCATCGGCAGTCCATCCCTTGAGCCTTCCGGCACCCGAGCTCCAGGTGAGAATCACGCCGTTAGGATCGAGCAGAAAGATGGCGTAATCTTCGACACTTTCAACCAGCAGCCGCAGCAGATCCGTGGTTTGGCGGTGCTCCAACTCCGTTTGCTCCAGGAGTTTTGCCTGCGTCACGTCCATCAATACGCCGAGCAGCTTTTGGCCGTGCTTTTCCATGCTGCTGAAACCGTTCTCGTGCACTTGGCCGCGCATCAGGTAATACGTTCGATCCCCATCCGGCTTCACCAGGGAGAAGTTGAATTCACAAGCTTCGGTTGTGTTTTCCATCCTCTGCAGTCCGGACTGGAACAACAGCAGATTCGGCGCGTCGAGCGCGGCCTTCCACTCTAAAACGGTCGCGGGATAGCGTTCCGTACCGTCGGTGAATTCATACCGCAGCTGTCCGCTTGGCACATCGATCTCCCACAAGACCAGGCGCGCGCTTGCGACGGCCAGCTTCAAACCCCGGCTCTTTCGGGCCAGCAGCTCGGCCGTCTTTCTCAACGAAACATGCAGACGGCCAATCTCATCTTTGGCGGGCGGTAACGGGTACATCGGGTCCCCAGTCGCCAAGCGCCGGGCGTTTTTTTCGATCAACCCGATCCGTCGGCCGATGCCCGACGTAAACAGGAGATTCACAATTAGGCCGCCGAACACGCCAAGCGCTACGCTGACAATCAACATGAGCCGCATCTGTTGGTCAGTCTGTTTGTTCCAGACCCGCCGGAGCTCAAGTAACTGGTCTTCGGTGTCGAGCATGGCCTGCAGTTGCAGGCGCAGCGGGTTGATGGCCGTCCATTCGACCGCCTGGCTCAGCGGAAGTCGTTCCACATTCTGTTTTTTAACGTTGCGGTACAGTTCCTCCAGCTGATGCAGTTGGGCAAGAGCGAGACGCACCATGGCAAGCGCACGCTTTTGCTGGGACGGATTGTCAGCAACAAGTTGCACGGTTTTCCCCATGACTTGGGGGAGGTCCGTAACCGCTTTCTGGTAGGGCGCTAACAGGTGCTCGTTGTGCGTGGCGCGATAGCCCCGCACGGCTGACTGCGCATCGAGTTCGAGCGTAAAGATCTGCTGCAAATTCGAGCGCACTTCAAGGGTATGCGAGATCCAGGCTTCGGAACTGGCTCTTTGCCGCTCAATTGAATACGTTGTGAATGTAGCCAGCAACAGGGCGCAAACCGGGACCGCCCCGACGACTACGCCTTTGCTGCGCAGTGGGAGATCGGACCAGACTTGTCGGGCATTCATGGAAAACATCCGTTCGAGATCTCCTAACGAACTGGCTCGACATCGCGGGAATCATCGCAGCCGGCAAACCGTAACCATCGCAGTTGACCAAATCGACCTTCCGAGTGCGCGTACGATTATGGATGAAGACTTGGATAACCGCGCGCACCGCTGTCAGAGTTACATCAGTCTAAGTTTCAGCCTGCAAAGATGCACTCGCGCTTTGCGCTGAGGGCGTAAGTTGCTCAAAGCTATACGTAAGAATGTTTTTGTGTGTTTTGTGATTGAGTACGTAGCGCCTCAGGAAAATCGTGCGCGGTTGCAAACGAAGATCGCGCCATCGTCACTTTCCATTGGTCGAATACCGCCCGATGTTATGTGCCTGCGGGTGAGAGGGGTCGCGAGGCGCCGAGGGCACTAGCTTGGATTTTTCTCGGAGTTGAAGACGCGGTCTTCTGTCGTAAAAGCA
>JBPCLH010000219.1:0-11503 GCA_051003475.1 Bryobacteraceae bacterium | reverse complement strand
TGCCGAGCAGAAGCCGCGTCATTGACGGCGCAGCTTTCTCAATCTCATCGAAAAGGATGAGCGAGATGTCACTTGTTTCACTCGCGACACTGTTCACTTTCGCTTGTGTCAGCATCGGCTGCGTTTCCCGATGACCCAGGTAGCCGGGAGGCGCGCCGACGAGTTTCGCAATTTCGTGTTCCATCTGAAACTCGCCGCAATCAACCCTGAGTAGGCTCTTGCTGCTGCCGTGCAACACGTCGGCCAGCGCTTCCACAGTGCGTGTTTTTCCGGTTCCCGTTGGACCGAGGAGCAGCGCTACACCGATGGGACGGCCGTCGGGAGCAAGCCCAGCCTGATGCATCTCAATGTAAGGAATAATCGCTCCGGTAGCGTCAGATTGGCCAACGAGCAAATTGTTCAAACGTGCCGCCAGACCATCGGGATCTTCCGGCACTACAGGGCGGCTGGCGCGTGCGGACACAGCGTAAGATCGCATCTTCCTTTGTTGTAATTGGAGTCCTGGGCACGCCATGTTTGAGTCTGCCCTCGCGTCCGATAGCGGGCTCCGTCAAACGCTGCCTCGTCCAAGCCATTTCGAACAGAGTGTAACCGTGGATACGGGAAAGGTCTCCCCAATCAGCGTCCTACGATGACTTCCAATATTCAGAATTCACGTGTAAGATTTGTGTTTTCAAGCGCCCGGCAGAGACCCGCTCAGCCTGTAACATTTCCCAGACTTTTGTGACCGCGCCTTTTAGAGGGATGATCACGCGGTGTTTTACATCATCGCGACCGGCGGAGCGGGTTCATCCGGGCTGCCCGCGCTGCCGAGAGGACCTCGAATCATGATAAAAGCCAACCCGAGGAGAACGGCGAGTCCTATCATGTACGACGGATGGCCGAACAGCTGAAGATGCTCGCGAACACTAGCTGGTGCAAATTGCAGGCCTGCCCAAACCAGCCCCAGAATCGCTTCGCCCGCAATCAATCCTGAGGCGGTGAGCACGCCGGCATTCTCGATCCGCGCTTTCTGTGCTTCATTGTAGCCACGGCGTTCAGCAAAGCGGTCTCCCAGCCAGCGAATTACGCCGCCGATAAAGATCGCGAATGTGGTCTCAAATGGCAGATACATGCCAACCGCAACCAGCATTGGACTTTTCACTTGCATCATGATTAACGCCAAGCCCATGAGAATGCCGACGAGCACCAGCGCCCAGGGCATGTCCCCACCCACGATTCCTTGCGCCAATAACGCCATCAGACCAGCCTGGGGAGCGGGAAGTTGACGGTCGCCAAAGCCTGTGCCTCCGGCTCGAATGTTACCTTCATGCAGCAACACGAGGGGAAAATACATGACCAGACTCGCGACGACCACCGCAATCAATTCGGCGATCTGAATGTTTCGCGGTGTGCCGCCGAGTATATAACCCACTTTGAAATCCTGCAACAGTTCACCCGCCACCGCAGACGAGACGCACACCACAGTCGCCACGCCCAGTACCGCCGCCACGCCTCCAGCTCCTGCCACTCCAAGCGACACCATCAACAGCGCAGCGACGATCAAAGTGGAGAGCGTGAGACCCGAGATCGGATTGTTGGATGACCCAATCATCCCCACGAGGCTGCCGGAAACTGTCGCGAAGAAAAAGCCCATGATCAGCATGATGACCGCGGCCACGATGCCGCCGACCACTTCGCCCGAGATATAAATGTAAAGCCCGAGCATGACAGCGAAAACCAAGCCGATCAGCGTGAAGACAACCTTCGAGCTCATGTAGCGCTCAGTGCGGCTTAGAGTTGCTTTTTCTTCTGCGGTCTGGCGAACATCGGCGACGGCACGCTTCAATCCGGACGCAAGACTCGCTCTCATCCGGAACAGCGTGTACACAGCGCCGACGAGCATTCCTCCAACCGCTATAGGACGTACGATGTACCGCCAAACGCTAGCAGCAAGACCGCTCCAAGAGGTATCGGCCGCGCCGGGAGGTAGAAAATTGTGCAGCTGCGGACCCAGGAAGTAAATAAGAAGCGGCACCATGAGCCCCCATGCGAGTACGCCGCCCGAAAACTGGAGTGCAGCTAAGCGCGCACCGATGACATAACCGACTCCAAGATAAGCGGGGCTGACGCTTGGGGCAGCGAAAGTGGAAATGCCGCCGGTGTTGAGAATGTTGCTGGAATCTGCGCCGCCGAGCCGGACCCGTGTAGAGCCGAGCCGGCCAATGCGGATCGCAAATTCTGAATCAGCGGCAAAAAGACCAAAGCGACCCAACATGAAAATCAGGCCGCCGAGACCCATGCTCCAGAACAGATACTTGGCTGCTTGCGCGCCACGCTGCCCGGCCTTGTGAATTTCAGAAGCGGCGACCGATTCAGGAAAGGGAAGCTCGGGGTCTTCGACCATGACACGGCGAACTAGAGAAATGAAGAGGACGCCCAAGACGCTGCCGACCAGAATGAGCATCGTCGATTTCCAATAGGCGTCGCGAAACCCGAGCGAGGGCCACGCGTGAGAGATCAAGAAAGCGGGAATCGTGAAGATCGCACCGGCGGCAACGCCTTCGCCGATTGACCCACTCGTTCGCGCGATATTCTCCTCGAGAAGAGAACCTTTCCACACTCTCAACACAGCCATTCCGATTACAGCCGCCGGGTAGGTCGCGGCGATCGTGATGCCAGCGCGCAACCCTAAGTAGGCGTTCGCAGCACCCAGAACAACGGTCATACAGAGACCGAGTAACACGGCTCGAAGCGTTAGCTCCCGCATCTGCAGGTGCTCTGGGACGAACGGTTTGAATGGCCGGGCGTGTGTACTCATGCGACAGGTTTGGTGTTGCTATTGTACGCGCACCGAAAGGCAAGCCCTAACAAGGCCGCGACAGCTAGCTGAGCTTGTGTTTCACGAGCTCGCTTAACATTTTCCCGTCCACCCGTTTGCCAGCTAGCTTTGCTTGAGCCGCCTTCATTACAGCTCCCATCTGTTTTGAAGAAGTCGCGCCGCTCTCGGCGATTGCGGCCGCAACTGCATCCTCGAGTTCAGTGGAACTTGGAGCAGGGGGCAAATATCTCATGATGATTCTGAGCTCAGACTCTTCCTTTTCGGCTAAATCCTCGCGACAGCCTTTGCGGAACAGATCAGCAGCCTCGCGCCGCTGCTTCAGGAGCGTATTCATTACTTGGAGCTCTGTCGCTCCATCGAGCGGCTTCATGGAATCGATTTCCTGTTTTTTCAAGGCGGTCTTGATCATACGAACCGTACTAAGCCGGGCCTCATCTTTAGCCTTCATGGCTTCGATCATGTCTTTTTGAATTTGGTCGAGAAGCGCCATCACCCAACATCGTAAGGGGTTTGGATTAAGTCCTCCTGGGTTCCTGTAATTTCCGCTCTGTGCGATCGACCTTGAGTTAAGATCCATTGGGAAGGATAATGGAGAATGACCGAGACGAGAAATCCGACCCTAAAATTTGGCTACTTCGTTCTGGGCCTTGCGGCGCCCATCGCGGCTTATCTATTGTGGTGCCGGACAGGGACCTTTCGGTTCTGCACCAAAAGATCCCGCGTGGATAAAGCTCACGACATCACAGTTGAAGACAGCTTTCCTGCAAGTGACCCTCCATCGGCCTGGTAGTGCCGTAGGAATGCGCGCTCGCGTATACTGACCTTAATGGATCAGCAAAAATCCTCGTTCCAGCCCCTGGCACTCACGTTGACAGTACTCGCCGCATTGGTGCGTTTAGTGCCGCATCCACCGAATTTCGCTCCTGTGGGTGGCGTAGCGCTGTTTGGTGGCGCAAGGCTTCGGGGATGGCAGGCATACTGCATACCTCTTCTTGCGATGTTACTGACCGATCCGATTCGAAGCCGGCTCGAAGGTGGCTATCCGGCATTTTGGTGGGCGACACCGATTATCTACGGATGCTTTTTGGTCAACGTGTTCCTGGGCCGCGTCTTTCTTCGCCGCTCTTCCAATCCATTGCGGATCGCCTCCGTAGCAGTAGTAGGAAGTACTCAGTTCTTTGTATTCACAAATCTGTTTGAATGGTGGGGCGGAATAACCGCTTACCAGCACACGCTGTCAGGTCTAATCGAATGTTACACCGCAGCGCTCCCCTTCTTCGGCCGCACGCTGTTAGCGGACCTCTTCTACTCGGGCATCCTTTTTACGGCGTATGCTCTCCTAAGCCGACGAATGCTGAATCAAGGCAGTTCAGCTGCGTAGACCTTCGAACGCAGCTTCGATTTCCAATCGCGCTTCGGTCGAGGGTGGAACTAGGGGCAGCCGCGGTGGGCCACCATAATATCCATTCAAATCCATTGCGTGCTTTAGACCTGCGACCCCGTGCTTAGCAGGAACCAATTCACTGGCACGCAAGATGCGCGCCTGCCAATCTCTAGCGGCCTCGTTCTCCCGCCTGCGGAATGCTTCCCAGATCGTTACGCAGGCGTACGGCAAAGCGTCGGCTATTGCCAGAATGGCACCCGTCGCTCCGAGTTCGAGTGCTTCTGATAACCTCGCTCCCGAGCCGGTCAAAAGCTGGAAGCCGGGCTTCACAGCTTTAGCAAACTCGGCAAGCTTCTGCATATTTCCAGAGCTATCCTTCATCCCGATGATATTCGGGTGATGCGAAAGCTCGGCAACCGTCTCGACACTGAGATCGTAGCCTGTCACCACCGGAATGTTATAGATGAGGACCGGTATTTTTGACCGGTCAGCCACGCTTCGGAAATACAACGCCTGCAGGTCGGGCCGCTGCATTTGATTGCGGTAATAATGAGGCGTTAGCGCGAGCGCAGCGTGATAACCGGCCTCCGCAGCGCGATTGGCAAGCAAAACCGTCTCGTGAACGCTCTCGGTGCCAATGCCGGCGATCAGCGTTTTCCCATCCAGGCTCGCTTCCCGCACCCATTCCATAACCTGAATGCGTTCTGCCGTGGTCAACAAGGGTGTCTCTCCGGTCGATCCGCAGACCACGTATCCGGTTAACGCAATCTGATTGAACTTGCTTACGTTGTGGAAAATTTTGGTTTTGTAAAGATTGCCTTCGTGATCGAAGCACGTGGTGAGCGCAGGAAAAATGCCTTGCAGCCGCATGGATTCCCTGCCCACTTCGAAATCACCTCAACGAGCGATGAAGGTCACTACCAAAGCGTAGAGACCTAGGGACTCGATCAGCACGAGCCCGAAGATGAACACAAAGCGGATTGCCGCCACGGCACCGGGATTTCGCGCCATCGACTCGGCTGCCGAAGCGGTTGCTTTGCCTTGGCCAATGCCGCAGAGACCAGAAGCGATGCCGACTGCGATGTAAGCTGCCGCCTTTCGATTCGCGTCGGCTGCACCGCCGGCTGCGGCCTCTCCCTGAGCGAACATCGGGATCGCCAGAGCCAATAGGGTTGTAACGAGTAATATTAGTTTGTTTTTCATTGTGTCTCCTATGAATTTTGTAACCAGGAGGTGGTTCGACACCGTGCGTTGGGACGCCGGGCGCTCACGCTGGAAGCGGATAATGCCTTAATGCTCGTGCGATACGGCGGCACCGACGTAGATCATCGCGAGCAACATAAAAATGTACGCCTGCAGTACAGAAACGAATGCATGCAGGCCAATAAAAATGACCGGAATAATGAGTTTCGTCAGAGAGATGAAGGCCAGGTACACCTGCTCACCCGCAAACATGTTGGCGAAGAGACGGACGGTAAGCGAAAGCGGGCGCGCGAAGTGGCTGACGATCTCGATCAAAAGCACCAGCGGCGCGAGCGCGAGCATGGGTCCCATAAACTGCCGGATGTAGCCGAATCGGTTGGCCTTGATCCCGGCGGAGTGATAGAAAACGAAAACCGAGACGGCCATTCCGAATGGAACCATAGGATACATGGTTGGCGAGTCGAATCCGGGAATGAGCCCGATCAGGTTCATGAAGAGGATGAACAGAAAAATGGTGCCGAAGAACGGCATGTACTTCGCACTTCCGTGTCCTACGACCTCTTCGGCCTGGGCGGAGATGAACTCGTAGATAACCTCGAGTATGTGCTGAATTTTGCCGGGGCGGTCCACGGAGAGCCGGTTACGGAGCACTCCAAAAAAAATCAAAATAAATAGCACGACCAGGATCTCGCATGCCATCCAGTCGCTCCAGGGATTCTTGGGGTCTTGAGCCGGAAAATGGATCGCATTCAGGAAAGCATTCGCCGGCCCCGCGAGAGCGTTGTTGAACCAGCGTGTGATCCAGAGTTCGTGTGGCATTTAGTGCGTACGTTTACTGCCTGAAAAACCTTGAACGATCTCGATTGTGGACGAAAGAAGTACCGCAGCCGTGCTGGAAAAAAGACCCAATACAACCGCCAACACATTGACGCTCAAAGCGTTGACTATAACATAGCCGATTGCGATGAAGGCAACGTAGCGGCCCACGAAAGCTCCTGCTTTCCAAGGCCGGTGTGAGGTGACTTTCGGCGAGATGGCGCGGCTGAGCCAAACGAAAAGGCACAAATTACCGAACGAACCCAGGGCCCCGAGCAGGAAGCCGAAAGCGGAGCGCGGGCCTTGCAGCCAAAAATACGAAAGGAACCCAATCAACCCGAACGAAGCCGTAAGCCAGTAGAGGCGGCGGAGAGATTGATTTAAGTCCTGATCCGTCATTGGTCTCGTTTGCTTTTCGCGTCATCACGAGACAGCTCGCGGAAGACTTGCAGTAGACCGGAAACCATGCCGAGGAGCAAGCCCAATACTCTCAGAATCGGGATATGGAGCCAGTGATCAAGAAGCGCTCCAAGGAAGTAACCGCCGATCAGGCAACCGGGCAGAGTGAGCGCCAGCGAAAGATACTTTCCCAAGTAGATCAGCGACTTATCGGGCTTAGAGGGCATTGTTTGCGAAACGAACTCGATTTGGGTTCGTTTTTTCAACACTCGATAGTAACGGTTGGATCTTAGGGACGACGTTCAGGATGGGCCCCTCAAAAATGCTGGGAGGGGGCAAATGATCTGGCCATTTCGCCGACGCTGGGTAAACGGCGACCAGGTCGAAAAGGATGCTATGCGCTTCGCAGCAGTTTGGCTGTCTCTTGGAAGCCAGGGCGTCCCTCTCGATCTGGCTTGCCAAAATATGATCGTGATCCCAAATCTGGCTCGCACGCGAATCTGACAGACGAGCCAGTGCGGCAGTGGTGGGCCGCTGCCAATCGGCGAATCGCACCGGTTCCCAAACCGCAAAGACCCGCACGGCCGCAGCCGGATATTGTTCAAGCAGCTTCTGCATAGCGGAGGCCCCCCGCAAACACGTCCCTCACGTGGGTGATAGAAGAAGAACGATACGGAGACCGGCCGAGGAGGCGTTGAAATCGGCTTTCAATCGGGGCAGCGAGAGGTCGTTCAGATCTGAAAGAGGCCGCTGTTCCGCGGGAGTCTTATGGCTTGGAAGCAAGTACCAACCCGCCGCTCCCATGATCAGCAAAAGGATCAGCAGCGGACCGATGCGGCGCATGGTCCTATCGTAGTCTGTCTAGCGGGTCAGCACTTGTTCGATAAACGCAAGCGCGCGAGGGTCCCGGGATTGACCGAGCCAAAAGAACGCCTGTTTGCGGACTTCGCGATTCTTTTGCGTGCGGGCGACCTCAATCAGCTTCGGAACACTTTCATCCTTTGGCAGCTGCGAGAGCGCAAATACGGCGTGCTTCTTCACCTCGGTGTCGGGATCATTTTCGATGGCTTCGGTGATGGTTGACGAGGCTTGCTTACCGGCTTTTTGCGACAGCCAGAAAATAGCTTGGCTACGAACGTGGGCGGATGAGTCGCTCCGGGCGGCATGGATCAGGGACTCGAGCGCTTCCGGCTGCTTGCTGATGGAGAGTGCGAAGACCGCTTTGTCGCGGATGTGCTCGCTTGGATCGTTGGCAAGAATGGTTTTCAGGATAGCCACACCACGCGAGCCGCGGCTTGCACCAAGCCAGAAAGTGGTTTCCTCGCGGATTTTCTCGGGCTGCGCGGGGCGCGTGAATTGCTCAAGGACGTTATCAGCCTGCGGATCGTCATGTTGAGCGACAGCGAGGATGGCACCGTCGAGAACCTGATCCGAAGAGTTCGCGGAGACGAGCTTCTGTAAATAAGCGAGACTGGCGTTGGTTGGTACGCCCGTCAGCCAGACGAACGCAAGTCCACCGGCATCGAGCGGACAAGAGAGCGAGTAAACGTGCACCTTTTCGACAACGCTGTTAGCGACACGGAAGAGAACCGCGATCGCGCCTGATCCTTCGAGTTGCACCGGAGTCTTGGTATGAGAGTTATTGGTTGCAGTTGTGCGCCCTTTTTCGAGATGGCAGCCACATTGGTTCGAATCGTCCCAGCAGCAACTGTTGCGATCACCCGGCGTGGTCTTTACCGCATACCCGAACCATGTGGGAGAGCTGCTGGTCGAGCGAAGATCTGAGGTGAGGTCACCGGAGAATTTCCGAGCTTCGAATCGAGCGTTGGTTACATTGGGCTGCCAGCTCTGGGCAAAAGCGGCGGAAGCGGCGAGAAGAAGAATCAGGATTTTCATTTGAGCAGCTCCATCACGTAGTCGGTGGCTTCTTTGGAATGAACCAGAGCCAATTTTTTTACGATTTCCTGTTTCAGCTCGGGATCTTTTTCGCTGCGAGCGAGGCCAACGAGAGCTTTACCGTTCTGCTGCAAAAACAGCGCGTTCAGGACAGCGTCGCGCACTTCCCGGTTATGGTCGGATTGATAGATGGAAGCCAGGACGTCTCCGCGACCGTTGTCACCCATAAGGCCTAGCGATTTGATTGCGGCAATGCGCAGGTTTGGATTTTTCTCGCTGTGCTCGATTTCAATCAGCCTCGAGGAGTTGCCGGTCAAGAACATGGATTTCAATATTTCTTGCTTGTTTTCGAGCGAGGATTCCGATTGGTAGAGCTGCCAGAGTTCGTCCTGACCTCCTGTTATGGCAAGCTGCCGGATGGCCTCCCGGCGCAAATCGGGGTTCTTCTCCGTCTTCGCGACGTTCAATAAGAGATCGCGGGATCCGGATACCATGAAGCCCTGCAGGATCGCGTGTTTTACGCGATCGTCCGATGAGGAATTGTAAATGGATGCGAGTTGCTTTCGCCCATCCTCGTTTCCCATCATGCCCAAATACCGGATGGCCTTGAGCTGAAGATCAGGATTGGACGAACCGCGTGCGATGTCGCTAAGAAGCTTGTGCGCGTCGGGCGACGGACTCTGGGTAAGAACGAAAAGCGCCTTCTCCTGAATTTTCGGCGAGTTGCTGTTCTTGACCAGCTTTTCGAGAATCGGGAATGCCTTGTCGGGGTCAGACTGCATGAGGCTGTTAATCGCCATGACTTTAAGATCCTCATCGGGCTCAGCACCGGGGCTGACGGGCGCGCCGGTTTTCGCGCGAACCTCGACTTCGAGGGCTCTCGCATCACGAATCCAGCGACTGGATCGATAACTGTGCCGCAATGCCGCAATCGTGCCGAGAGCTTCGTCAGCACGGCCAGCGCGGTTTTGAGCGTAAGCCTTCCAATACAGGGCGGCATCAGCTGTAGGTCCTTTGTGGCCGGCCGATGCCTCGAAAGAAGCGATTGCCTGGTCCCACAGGCGCGCATCGAGAGCGCGCAGCCCGGCTTGATAATCAGAATCTCCGCGACCTGACTCTCGCGCCTGAAAGCTGAATGCGGGCGTAGTCGGCCAGTCCTGGGCAATGGGCGCTGCAGCCGCGATGGAAGATGGAGCCATGGTGGACGATGCGGCAAGCGCGAAAAAAACAATGGTGTTGCGAATCATATTTTCTGTCCCTTTTCACGAATATTGGCGTCGACGATGCGCACCTTGAACAAAAGGCCTTCGCTTCCGATGCGGCGTTGGAGCGCTTCGAGATCTGCGGGCGACGTGTTCGAACCCGTATTGGCGATATCGAGCAGAACCCGTTCGAGTTCATCGAGCAAGGCTGCATGAGACGGGTCACCGGTGCGCGCGGCAGTCTGGCGGAGCAATCGATTTTCGCTCAAGAGATCTCGGGCGCGGTCGCGCTCATCACTCAGATCGACGCTACTCGGACTAGCGTTGACCAGTTCTGCCAGAAGAATTTGAGAGCGATCGAGGTGATCGCCAATCACCATCCGAAGTACTCGTTGGCTGGCGTCGGCTGAGATGGGGGGCGGTTCGCGGCGGTGCTGAACCAGCATCCCACCGAAGAACGCGGCGAGAAGAAGCGTCGCAAAGGCCGGGGCTGCCATCCACCACCGGAACCACGAACTGCGGGTCTTCGCGACCGGCAATTTAGGTAGCAAGCGAACCCAAACGTCAGCACCATAACCGGCGCCACGTTCAGGAACTGGGTACTCGCGGATAGTGTCGAGTAGATCCTTCAAGCGATCGAAATTCGAACGGCACACCGAGCACTCGCTGACATGTTGCGTGAGTTCCGGATCGAGGTCGTTGTAGTAAGCGAGCGTAAGCTGCTCTTCGGTAAGGTGACTCATCGGGCGGCCCCCAAAGCGGGCTCCAGAGCGCGGCGGAGCTTCTGAACGGCACGGAAGACGCTATGTTTTGCGGCATTCTCTTTGACACCGAGCGTGCAGGCAATCTGTTCGATGTCGCAGCCTTCGTAGTGACGCATGACGAAAGCGGTACGCTCGATTTCGGTGAGTTGCTGGAGTGCCGGTTCGAGGAGATCAGTGATTTGGTTGCTCTGCGTGAGCCGCTCGGGCGAGGGGTCGGGTGCGGCGACGCGGTCAAGCCAATGCGGAGTGTCGTTGTCGCTTGCGGAGGGTTGCCGCTCATTGCGGGTCCTGCGCACGCGGATCAGGTCGAGCGAACAATTCGCGGCGATGCGATACAGCCAGGTGCCAAACGCTGCGCGGCCATCGAAGCGGTGGAGTTGTTTGTATGCGCGAAGGAAGGTTTCCTGAACCAGGTCCTCGGCGTCTTGTTCATTTCCAGTCATACGAAAGGCGAGACGGAAGACGGATCGGCTATGCCGTTCAACCAAGACACGGAAGGCGTGCTGGTTGCCTTTGCGTGCCTCTTCGGCAGCGGCTGAGTCGGTCCACTCCATCCGGCTGCTCTTTAGACTATGGGATCGCAAGGCGGTTAGTGGCGGGATATGAAAGTTTCTCGGTGAATGGGAATTGTCCCGCAACGATGAATTTGTAATCTGGAACGAATTGCCAGGCAGAATGCGTATAAAAAAGGAAATAACGACGAGTTCAGTAAAACCTTTTTCGTGGGTTGAGCAAAGTGGGGGAAACTCGATCGCGCTTTTGCGTCACAGGCCTGTTGCGCGGTTTACTTCCGGATAGCGCGTTAGAACTAAGCCGCTGGCGCGGCGGACGCAGGTGCGTGGGGGTTTGAGGCAGGCGTAGCTGTACAGTTCGGTGGCACAGAGAGGAGTCTCTGTGACACCACTACGTCAACGGATGCTGGACGAGCTTCAGCGCCGGAACTACACACCAGACACGATTCGCGGCTACATTCACGCCATCAGGGACTTCGCCGAGTACTTCGGCAAGTCTCCCGAAC
>JBPCLH010000218.1:0-2936 GCA_051003475.1 Bryobacteraceae bacterium | reverse complement strand
CGATAACTTCCAACTAGAAAAGCTTCATGGCCAAACGATCCTCTTGTTCACGCCACATCCCGATGACGATACCTTTTGTTGTGCCGGAACACTAGCGCTGCTTGCCCGAAACGGGAACAACATCCATATCGTGCTTTACACGAACGATGACAAGGGATCATACGATCGCGAGATGACGAGCCAACGCTTGGCCCGCATCAGAATGGGCGAGGAGGAAGAGGCCTGCCGTATTATCGGAATTCCGAAAGCCAACATCCACTGGTTGCAATTTCATGACGGCATGCTCGAGTATGCTAATCCACTCGATCTGGTGGAACAAATCACGGGCATTATCCGCAAATTTCGCCCCCATGTCGTAATGTCCATTGATCCCGGTTCGGCATACGTGCGCTGGCACAAAACGGATCACCGCATGGCAGCCAACAACACCATCGACGCGATCCGCGCTTCGGAGTGGCATCTCTACTTCCCAAACCAGCTTCTTCACGAGCACATGGAACCTTGGAAAGTTCCACACGAAGTGTACTTTTACGTCACTTCTCAGGACGCGAACTACTTTGTCAACATCGATAGCGTGGCAGACTTGAAACTTGACGCCGCTGCAGCACATGTTAGGCAGTGGGAGCCGTCGATCAATAACTACCGGCCCGACTGCGACCCGCACACTCTCGCAAAGCTCAAGAGCGAGCTACGTGGCACGGCGCTCAAGAAAGATGGGCACTTCGTTGAGTCCTTCCGCATCGATACCGAATTTAACCAGCAATAGCATCGGGGTCGAGTGCCCGCCAAGCTGTATGGCTAAGGGCGGTGTGGCAGCCGCGACACCAAGCCCTTCCGGATGCATGCGGAATCTAGTACGATCAACCGGTTCAGAGCCAACCGGGGTTCCGAGCAATACCACTGAATGAATTGCTCCATCGCGAAACGGTAGGCTCGGCGAGAACCGAGCGAAGTGAGGCTATTCAACACGGCCGATGTGGCGTGATCCAAGTCGGGCAAACGAAGGATGGTCTTGCGATAATTCGGCTTTGTCTTTTTTTGCCATACACGAGGCCTCCACTGCCATGTCTATGGAATTACGCCACAGCTCGCTGCGGAGAGGCTGTTCTGAGCGGGAAGGCGATTTCGCGCCAATCGGAGCTGCGAACTGTTTGGAGCCTTGGGATAGACTTTGCGGTTAGCCGTATCAGCTATAGGTGGATCTAAAACATTCTGTGGGTTTGCCATCTGTAGCCCTCGATCCCAATCGACACCCGCATAATAGAAACGCATAACGGTTAATCGCTAGCTGTTCGATCCGTGTACTTGATAGCCACAGGTCCAAGCCTTTTCTTTCCCGTCGCTGTTAGAGGCCTTTACAATCGGGGAGTGGCACGATGCGCAATGGCGCCCGGATAAATATGTCCGCCGACTATGGTGCATGCTCGACACCCACGGATGCGTGAGCATCGGGGCGCGAGGGGGAATGGCTAGAGGTATTAAACTCTGAACGATGTCAATCCAGCTGGCCCCCGTTCTTCGGGGTTTCCTTTACAGGCGATACGACGTAGGTCCAATTCGAAAACCGCGTTTCCATTTGCACCAATCCTTCTATATAGGAGATGAACGCGCTCAACCAGCACTTATTGGCATTGGTCTCTTTTGAAAATCGACTCGGCGATCAGCTTAATCTCGCGCCACGACCGGTGCGAGGCGGACCAGGAATTTCAAGGTGGGGCAACGGCATTGCGGCGTATGCCAGCGTCGCATTGTAATTCGCGACAAGTAGCCGTTGAGCGGCCTTAGCGCTGCTCGACACTGATGCGTACTTTAGCTGGTGCACGGCGCTGGGCAGTTCGGTTCCGCACTTCGCTTCGAAGATCGCAGCTATCTCCGCAACTCAATGCGCGCGATGCTTTCGTGCCTGAAGGTGTAGTGCAGTTGGGAGCGGGCTAGCGCGACGGTCGATTGAACTGGTTTGATCGCGTTTGGCCGGACTTCGTCGTTTTCCTCATAGATGCTTGTGGCGCTAAGCGATTCGACCGTCGCGTCCGGCGCGGCACTGAACCCTTCCAAGGATATCGTGGCCGGAATGTCCTGATTCAGGTGCCGGTTGAGGCAAAAGAGCGTGAGGCGGTCACCTCTCTTGTTCAACGTAGCCACTACCTCCAGAAAGGGGACCTTGGCGATCTCGGGCAATCGGGTGATGCCATGGTGGACATCATACTCGCCGGAGTTGCTCTCGACGTCAACGGAAACGTCGGCATCGGCGGTCGAGTATAGGCGAAATGTATAGTAGGCAGGCGTGGCGTAGACGCGACCCCGTTTTTTCCAGATGCCCGCAAATTCGATGATGCCGGTCATGTCGGATATGGGCACTACGTCGGCGTTCTGAATGACCATATTAAAGAAGCCGGCTGCGGCGATCGCGCCTCCCATGTTGTCCCAGCGTGGGGCGTTGACGGCGCTGCGATCGCAACAGGCGAAGAGCCATTCGGTGAATGCGATATGTGTCTTATTCCGGAAGTTCTGAGATTCATTGATTTGAGCCTGCATAGTACGCAAACGCCGGCCTAATTCGACAGGAAGCGCAAAAGTGTCTTTGGCGATCGCATCTGGAGTGTCGTTGCTTATCTCGGTCCGATTCGTCGTGACTACGAAGTGAGTGGATAGGTAATCGAACGTATTAGGCGGGTCGGTCACTTGTGCGGCGTTCCATTTCTGGTAGTCATCGGGATCTTGCCCAGTTGCGATTAGACGGGCGTGAGGGTCTGCGCTGCGGACTGCTTTGCTAAATTCGAGAGTTCGCCCGGGTAAGTCCCGCAAAATGGGATAACCAAGATTGAAATTGCCCCACAGCTCATTTCCTAACTCCCAGAGAAGGCCGCTGTGCTTGCTCCAATGCTGGTCGACATAGCGAACCCAATCGGCTGCTTCCTGGGGTGCGCCGCTTCCCA
>JBPCLH010000217.1:0-18223 GCA_051003475.1 Bryobacteraceae bacterium | reverse complement strand
GTGACACATTGACAGGTTTTTATAGATGATTCTCTACTCGCGCGCGTAGAGCTTAATCCCGAAAAACCCGTCACAAGTGTCACGATGTGTCACCGCTTCCTACCCAGAAAAAAACGAAATCCTTTATGTCAATGACTTGCATAGTATGTAGGCATCCCGAACGGGATGCGATAGAAACATCGCTGATCGCTGGGGACGCTTTAAGAGATATCGAACGGCGTTTTGGCGTGTCTGATGATGCCCTGGGCCGGCATCGAAAGGTAGACATACCTGAGTTGATGGCCCAATCGAAACAAGCTCTGGCTGAAGTCAGGGGCGATACGCTTTATGACCGGCTGCGAATGCTCAACTCTGAGACTCAGCAGATTCTCCAGGAGGCCAAGCAATCGAAGAACCCTGAGCTGGCACTACGGGCGATTAACCGCATAGAACGCCAGCTTGAGTTAGAAGCGAAGCTTCTCGGGCAGCTTGACGAGTCAGCCAAGATCGCTATCGGGATCAACAACGCCCCTCAGCAGCAGCAAAACAAGCTAGACCTATCGGCTCTCACCGATGATGAATTTGACGAGCTACAGCGGTTGTATCGAAAGATGGGGGCAGTAGCCCAGGTGTGAATGTAAGAATTACAAAAGCTCCTGGTGACTAAGCCTCCCCCTATTTGTGGAGCACTCGCGTTATTCCGGCCATTGCTAGACCTATCAGTATCCAAGGAATCCACGTGGACCCGTGCTCCTTGTACCAGATCGTCCAGCCCAACGTGCGGATACTACGTATCACGCGATAAAGCCCGTACCCCAGTGCGCCGTAAAAGGCCGCACAGAGCACAGCTAGGCAGATAACGATACCAGTGTCGCTCATGAAGCTTTCTCCTCACTGTTAACTCCTGGCCGTGCGTTCTTTAACTTCACCGACCAGTGACGTAAGCTAGATGGCAGCTTTAGCTGTCCGGCCTTGACAGAATAGCGGCCAGACACTAGACGCTGAGCACGTTCAAAGTGGATTCTGAACGAGTCGCACTAGAGTTTCTATTACTTTCCTTATCTCGTCGTACTTTCTGTTGTTATTCGCGTTTCTGTACAGGTCAAGAAGGCCCCGCAGAAATCTCTCTTCATCCCCGCTAACTTCCTCAAGTCCACCTAGCCGACCCGTAAGTCCTTTCGACTTTAACCACAGCCTAGCAGCCTGCTCGTATGCTTGGTACATCGGTATATCAGCCGTTTTAGCCGCTTCTGTCATCTGGCGATGTAAGGCATTGGGGAGTGTTATCAGTTTCTTGCCGTGCAGTTCGCCCTTGGCTGCGCTGAGCCTACTGACGTAGTCTTCCGTTTCTGGGTTAGCTTGCCTCATCAAGCTAAGCCTACACCTGTCAGTGCGGCGTTGGTGAGCGTAGAGGTGCCTTCACCGAGCGATTAACAACTGCTTCAACCATCTTGCGATCATCAGGCTTTAACCCTAACAAATACGTTCTGATCGCATCCTCGATAATCTTCCACGCTGGCCTTTGTTGAACCAACGCTATAGTTTCCAGCACACGCTTTGTGGTAGGCCGAATCGTCAAGGAGATTCGAGGATATTTGCGAATCAACTCCGGCTCTCCTTCAGTAGTACCGCGCCCTTCTGGAGGGCGTCCCATCCGTTTCTTAGCCTCTGATTTCATGACAGTCCTATTGTGCCACATAATTACGTAACAAAGTTATTGACATTTGTTACGTAACAAACTATCATCGTCACATGAAGGCAATCGGCTATGTCAGAGTGAGCACCGAGAAGCAAGCAGAAAAGGGCGTTTCACTCGATGCGCAAATGGCAAAGATTCAAGCGGCGGCACTGCTTCACGAATACGCCCTTATAGACATCATTCAGGACGGCGGCGAGTCAGCCAAGAGCCTAGACCGGCCAGGGATGGCACACGTCCTTGATTTAGTTCGCACCAAAGCCGTTGATGCGGTGATTATCGTGAAACTGGATCGGCTAACCCGCAGTGTTCGGGATCTTGCAGATCTACTCGACGTATTTACGAAATACGGCGTGTCGCTGATCTCAATTAGCGAATCATTGGACACTGGCAGCGCGGCTGGTCGGCTTGTGTTGAATATCATGACAGCCGTTAGCCAATGGGAGCGCGAGGCTATCGGCGAACGAACACGCGATGCCCTGAGGTTCAAGAAAGCTCAAGGGGAGCGCGTCGGAAACATCGCCTTCGGGTACCGGTCCAGCATAGACGGCGTAATGCTGGAACAGAACCCGGAAGAGCAGGCATTACTTGACCGTGTACGGTGCCTTCGTGAATCGGGCTATACGATCAGCCAGATTGCAGATGCTTTGAATGCGCAAGGACTAAGGACACGGCGCGGCGGAAAGTGGCATTTCGTGTACGTTTCCAGACTGCTAAAAATGCCCGTTGCGGCATAGAAAGAAAATAAAAGGGGAATCATATATGCGTGGAGTAAAAGGAGCTTCTACACCTTGCGGGTATTCCTGCCAACAAACGCACATAATTGAGGGTGAGCTAGTAGAATGCGGAGCGCTGGCTCACCGGCAGCTAGATGGTTGCTGGACCTGTCAGAAGCATTACGTAGACCTCGTTAAACTCAGGCTGAAGCGAAAAAAAGTCATCCTTCTGAGGATGGCATTTACCCTACAGTCCTAGAGTTTTCGAGGCTATTCCGTGCGATGCTGAGGCACATCGCATGTGAGGCTAAGCAGATGTGGCCGCACCGCCGGGAGGCATCCCGCGCCGTGCGGCTATATTTGCTTATACTGAGGACGTAGCGAGGGTCTGTGAGATCTTCACCGAATTCCAGACACATTTTTTAACATGATAAATCGAGGGAAGATCATCGAATTGGAACGCACGGACCTGCTAAACGCGAGTAACGCAATCCAGAGGGAGGACGCGCGTTCCAGACAGCAATGCAAGTGCGATTGGGACTATGCCACGGAACACGGAGTACAACGAGCGCATAACCCACTCTGTCCGGTTCACGATTCAGAGCCAATTGTTAATGCGCTTGTGAAGGCCTAGCTAGTAGCGCTTCACGCCGAAGTGTTTCGCTCCTGTTATTCGTGGCCGTCTTTCAACCTCGCTACCATTTCCTGTCGCCTTATTTGAGCCTGGGTTCTGTAACCACCAAGCCGTCGCGCCCTTTTCTGGCGGTTCATAGCTCGGACACGGAAGGCAGCGTTTGAGTCATAATTCATCCTAATGGCGGTTTACAAGCAGAAGGCTTCGAAGAACTGGTGGTACAAGTTCACGTGGAAGGGTGAACAGATCCGCGAGAGCACACGGCAAACCAACAGGCGAGTTGCTGAGCAGATGGAAGCGGCTCGGAAGACGCAGCTTGCCAAGGGCGAGGTTGGCATTCGGGACAGGTCGCCAGTACCAACGATTGCTCGTTTCGCTGATGAGAGATTCCTTCCGTTTGTAAGAAGCGCGAAAGCGGAGAAAACACGAACCGTTGTGTTTTACGAGACCTGCGTTAGCAATCTGAAATCAGATAAAAAGCTTGCAGGTTTACCGCTGAACGCAATTACCCAGGAACACCTAACGGGCTTCATTGAAAGTCGCCGGTCAGAGGGTATGAAAACCTCAACAATCAACCGCGACCTGGCAACGTTGCGCCGGATACTCAGATTGGCTGAGGAGTGGGGCGTAATCGAAGCGGCTCGAAGGGTAAAGCTCTTGGACGGTGAGGCGCGCCGTGAACGGGTTGTGACACATGAGGAGGAGCATAGGTATCTATCGACAGCCCCGCGTCTAATGCGAACGCTAGCGCTGATGATGCTCGATTGCGGACTACGCCCGGAGGAATGTCATCGCCTTCGCTGGGAAGACAACATCCGTGATGGAGCTATCGAGATCCACCGAGGCAAGCGAGAGGGCTCGCGTCGAACAGTGGAAATGTCGGCCCGTCTGAGGGAAGAGCTTGAAACGTTGCGCGCCGACGCAAAGCAGGGCTGGGTATTCCCTGCCCCTACAAAAATCGGACATATCGATGTGTCCAGCTACAAAAAGCAGCACGCGACCGCGCTAAAAGAAAGCAATGTCTCGGGCTTTGTGGTGTACAGCCTTCGGCATACGTGTCTAACGCGTTGGGCCAAAGAGGGGATGGACCCGTACTCGCTCAAATACCTAGCCGGGCATAAAAGTCTAGCTACTACAATGCTTTACATACACTTAGCCCAAACGGACGCGCAAGATCGGTTGCGGGAGGTTCGACAACTGATGAACGACCGCAAGGATCGACATGGGCATAATTCTAGGCATAGCGCATCAAGCGGCCACAGCCCGCAAGCGGACGAACTAACGCCAACTCATTGATTTTATTGAGATAAGACTGGAGCCGGCAGAGGGATTCGAACCCCCGACCCTCTGATTACAAATCAGATGCTCTACCAGCTGAGCTATGCCGGCTTGTGATCACGCAAACGCTATTGTATCCACCCTGGCACACATGAGTTTGGTCCCAGAACGCATACTGGAAGATTGGGTCCACTCTCCTTCGACATCGTTATTGTCGGTGCCGGAATCGTAGGTGCAGCATGCGCTCGCGAATTCGCCGAAGCTGGTCTGACTGTCGCTCTGATCGAGGTCGACGTCGTCGCCGGAGGCGCCACTGCCGCCGCCATGGGACACGTTGCGGTCATGGACGATTCTGAAGCCCAATTTGCCCTGACTCGCTATTCGCAGTTGTTATGGAAGCAACTCGCGGAACGTCTTCCGGCGGACGTGGAATATCTTCCCTGCAGCGCGCTGTGGGTTGCTGCCAACGAGGTCGAAATGCAAGAAGTGTCTCGAAAGCAGCAATATTACACGGAGCGCGGAGCTCCTGTTGAGATCCTCGATCCGCAATCGCTCGCCGAAGCCGAGCCAAATTTGCGTCCCGGCCTTCCAGGTGCTCTGTTCGTAAAAGACGATGCCGTCGTATATCCGCCCGGCGCTGCACGCTTCTTTGTAATGGAAGCGCAACAGCTCGGCGTAGACCTGATTCTCGGAAGGCGGGTAATCAGCATAAACGGAAACACCGCCACACTCGACGACGGGACGAGCATCACCTACGAGAACATAGTGCTCGCGAACGGCATCGCTGCCTCATCGCTCGCCGGAGCAATTAACCTCCAGGCACGAAAAGGGCATTTGGTGATTACAGACCGTTACCCCGGCTTTGTGCATCATCAGATCATCGAGCTCGGATACCTTAGAAGCGTTCTCGCAATCCAGGCTGATTCAGTCGCGTTCAATGTCCAGCCTCGACTATCCGGACAAGTGCTGATCGGCTCTTCCCGGCAATATGGCGTCAATGAACCGGCCGTGGATATGAACGTCATTACCGCGATGTTGCAGCGGGCCTTCGAATACATGCCGGGTCTCAGCAACCTCTCGGCTATCAGAAGCTGGACCGGGTTTCGCGCCGCCACCCAAGACAAGTTGCCGCTGATCGGCCTCTGCCCCGAAACGGACAATGTTTATCTAGCAACAGGCCACGAGGGACTCGGCATCACTACCTCGCTCGGCACGGCGAAACTGCTCGCCGATCTTATCCTCGGCCGAAATTCCGCCATTATGAGAGAACCGTATTTACCCGGTCGGAGCCATGTCCAACCAGTGAAATAGAGGAGAGCACACCTACATGAAAATGCAATGGCATGGAGTAATGCCTGCCTTGACCACCGCGTTCAAGCCGGACCTCAGTGTCGATATCGACTTCATCGGCAAACACGTCAAATGGCTTATTGATGACGGATGTGCGGGAATTGTCGCGCTAGGTTCGCTCGGTGAAGGGGCAACTCTCACCGCCGCTGAAAAAACCGAGATCCTCACTGCGTGCGTGAAGGCGGTAGGTTCAGGCGTACCCGTCGTTGCCGGCATCTCTGCGCTGAGTACTCGAGACGCCGTGATGCTCGCCAAGACCGCGGAGGATGCAGGCTGCAGCGGCCTGATGGTGCTTCCGCCGTACGTCTATGTCGGCGATTGGCGGGAAATGAAGGCCCACGTTGCGGCCGTGCTAGACGCCACGAAGCTATCCTGCATGCTTTACAACAATCCTATCGCTTACACAGTCGACTTCGTAGTCGAGCACGTAAAAGAACTCGTGGAAGAACACGAAAACCTCAGCGCTATTAAGGAATCCAGCTCCGACGTGCGCCGTGTGACCGCTCTGCGCGTTCTGCTCGGCGACCGGCTCCAGATCTTGGTTGGCGTAGATGATGCAATCGTTGAGTCGGCTGCCGTGGGCGCAGTGGGGTGGATTGCGGGACTCGTCAATGCCTTCCCGAGAGAATCGGTTGAGCTTTTTGAATTAGCAAAGAACGGCAGGGTAAAAGAGGCTCTTGAGCTGTATCGTTGGTTCTTGCCGTTGCTGAGGATGGATACAGTTCCGAAATTCGTTCAGTTGATAAAGCTCGTGCAAGAACAAGTGGGCGTAGGAAGTGCACGAGTTCGCCCTCCCCGCTTCGAGTTAACCGGCAGTGAATTGGACGAAGCGCGTACGATAATCGCTCATGCGCTCTCTACGCGTCCTCCAGGAGTCATCTCAACAGCCTTCGATCATGCTCATGAAGCCGCTGCCGTGCGCTAAGTAAGCGATCCCAATGCGGGCCGCAAAATCAGAACCGACGAGCACGTTACCCGGCGAGGGCCGCTTCACCCGAAGTCTGGGAATGTTCGATTCACTGATGATCGTCATCGGAGTGATGATCGGCTCCGGTATCTTTATCGTTCCGGCCGATATGGCGCGCAGCATCGGCAGTCCAGGCTGGCTGCTCGTCGCGTGGCTCTTTACTGGAGTGCTTACTGTCGCTGCTGCTCTTTCGTACGGCGAGCTCGCGTCCATGATGCCTGAAGCCGGCGGCATGTACATCTACCTGCGTGAAGCGTTCTCGCCACTGTGGGGCTTTCTCTACGGTTGGACATTGTTCACAGTGATTCAAACCGGAACAATCGCTGCAGTGTCGGTGGCGTTCGCCAGATTTTCAGGCTTGCTTTTCCCGGGTATCGCGGAAGATCGATATCTGATTCCGCCCATCCACATTTCAGCGGGTTACGCTATCTCTCTCTCGACGGCGCAGCTAATTGCAATCGCAGTGATCGTTCTGCTCACGTGGACGAACGCCCGGGGCATCGATTACGGGAAGATTGTCCAGAATCTCTTTACGACTGCGAAACTCGCCGCGCTAGCGGGACTCATCGTGGTCGGCTTCCTGTTCGGTTGGAACAGGGCCACGCTGCACGCAAACTTCTCCAATCTCTGGACTCCGCACGATTTCACCCCCGTCTCCGCAGGTGTTTCAACCGCGACCGCATTCGGTTTGCTGGTCGCCATCTGTGTCTCGCAATCAGGATCGCTGTTTTCCGCTGATTCCTGGCACGACGTGACCTTCGCCGGTGCTGAAGTCCGTAATCCGCGCCGCACATTGCCCGTGGCACTCGCATGGGGCACCGTGATTGTCACCATTCTGTATCTACTCGCGAATGTGGCCTATCTGCTGACACTTCCACTCACCGCGATCCAGCACGCTCCGTCAGATCGGGTTGCGACCGCTATGCTGAGTGCGATCTTTCCAGCTTGGGGAAGCACGGCGATGGCTGTCGCGATCATGATCTCGACATTTGGATGTGTAAACAGTCTGGTGCTCGCCGGGCCGCGAGTTTATTATGCAATGGCTTGCGATGGCCTCTTTTTTCCTCAGATCGCGACGCTAAACCGTGCCAGAGTTCCTGGACGTTCCTTGCTCATTCAGTGCATTTGGTCGGCAGCCCTAGTCTTGCCGCGCACGTTCAACGTCACGACTGCGCAATATGGAAATCTGTACAGCAATCTGCTGGATTACGTCATTTCGGCTGCATTGATTTTTTACATTGCGACGATTGCGGCCGTGATTCGGCTGCGCCTGCAACGTCCGCATGCGGAACGACCGTATCGCACACCTGGGTATCCCGTAGTACCCGGACTATACATTATTGGTGCGTCTGCCGTACTGTTGACTTTGTTCGTTTATCGGCCGGTAACCACTTGGCCAGGATTACTCATCGTGCTCGCCGGGTTGCCCGTTTTTTGGCTGACGAATCGAAAGCTACGAAAAGAGCGGGGTACGGGAATCGAACCCGTCTAAATCAGCTTGGAAGGCTGACGCCCGACCGCTAGGCCAACCCCGCACATCCATCTGCATCGGCGCGCGATTCACAAATCAACCAAACTCTACTATTCTAAGTTACGCCAACTCGCTATGCTCCATTGTCGAATCGCGTTGCCTTGCCTGTTCGTCGGTTCATGTCTTGTCACTGCAGGCGCCATCCTCACTCCGGAGCAGGCGATCAGATCCCGCAGCATCTCGGATCTCACGTTCTCACCCAACGCTTCCTACCTGGCTTGCGTGGTGTCCGATCCTCCCAAAGGAGCCACACCGGAATCGCACATCTGGAGCTTGGACACGACGCACACCCAGTTCCGCCAATTCACGTTTTCCTCGAAATCGGAGAGCTCACCTCGTTGGTCGCCTGACGGAAGCACTCTTGCCTTTCTCTCCGATCGCGATGAACGGATGCAAATTTTTCTAATCCGGAGCGACGGCGGCGAAGCGAGTCCGCTCACTTCGGGCAAGAATGCGGTCAGTTCTTTCCGCTGGTCACCGGATGGAACGCAGATCGCCTTTCTCGCCTCCGAACCGAAATCCGAAGCAGACGAGAAGAAGGAAAAGGACAAGGACGACGCTAAAGTTGCCGACCGGCAGCAGGATCTTGCCCGCCTCTGGATCGTGGATATACCTTCCAAGAAAACGCGCCAGATCACGCGCGGCGACTGGAAAATTGAGGACTTCGACTGGATTTCGGCCCACCGAATCCTGGCCGTCGCCACGAATCAGCCAAGAAGCGAAATCTGGAACACGGCTTTATTCAACGTCTCTGTTCCCAATGGGAAGGTCACTCCCTTCGCCACGCCATCTCAGCCGTTCGGCGGTTTAACGGTTTCGCCGGATCGAACGCAGATCTCTTATGTTGCCGCTCGCAACGCTGGGCCTATGCCCTACGATCTGTTTCTGCAAAATGTTTCCGGAGATGCCCCTCACGACATAACCGCCTCGATCGATCGTCCTGTCTTGGGAGTCAAATGGCAAAATAATGCAACGGCTGCGTTTTCCGTCGGCGATGGATTCCGTTCCCGCCTCTATCGCCTCAAGGGGAAAAGCAGGCCTGCCCCGATCGACTTGCCTTGTTCGAACGGCGACTTCGCTATCGCGCGCGACGGAACTATCGCGTTTGTCGCTGTCGGGTTCAATCGCCTTCCCGAACTGTTCCTTCAGATGGAAAAGGGCCCCGCAAAGCAGGTCAGCCATGTGCAGCAAGGTTGGGAGAAAATTACGCTGGCCGATGCCGAGCTGTTCCGGTTCAAGAGCTTTGACAGTAAAGACATCGAGGCTGCACTTATGAAGCCGCCTAACCCAAAAACAGGCAATAAGCTGCCTTTAATTTTGTACGCGCACGGTGGTCCTGCGGGCAGTTTCTCCGCCACGTACTCTTCATGGCCACAACTTCTCGTCGCCCATGGTTATGAAATCTTGATGGTGAATCCGCGTGGGTCGGCGACGTACGGTGAAGAGTTCCTAAAGGCCAATCGCGCCGATTGGGGTGGCGCTGATTTCAAGGATCTGATGGCCGGCGTAGACGCGGTGCTGGCTCGCGGAGAAACCGACGCGGATCGCCTCGGCATCGGTGGTTGGTCTTACGGCGGATACATGGCGGAATGGGCCGTGACTCAGGCGAATCGATTCAAGGCCGCCGTCTCTGGTGCGGGCATGTTCGACCTCGCCGCTGAGTTCGGCACCGAAAACGAGCCGGCTTACGACGAATGGTATTTCAGCACGCCTTGGGAGCATCCCGAGCGGTTTGCACATAGTTCACCCTATATGTACGTTCGCAACGCGAAGACGCCGACCCTCATCCTGCAAGGTGAAAACGATCCCATTGATCCCCAAGGCCAATCTACCGCTCTTTATCGCGCCCTCAAGCGCTACGGCGTCGAAAGCGAGTTGGTCACCTATCCGCGTGAACCACACGGCCCGCGCGAGGAAAAGCACGAGATCGATATTCTCACGCGCATGCTGGCCTGGTTCGATCATTACCTTAAACCGGGAGCCTAAAGAGGCGTTGCGTTTAGGGCGCAGCGCGCGCGGCCCACTCAGCCTGGAAACGTTCCAGCCTGACGAACGACTTCTGCGTACCGACTCCCAACGTAGAGAGCGCCGCGTAGAGGTTCGCGCGAGAGATTGCCTCGGTCTCCTCGTAGCCCGTCGCCAGAAAGTAAGCCAACCCGCCTATGAATGCATCGCCCGCACCGGTTGTATCGAACGCCTGGACTGGATAAGCCGTCACGTGCTGCGCGCTCTCAGAACCGGCGCAAAGTGCTCCGTTCGCGCCGAGGGTCACGATCACACGCCGCACACCTTTTTTCAACAACTGCTGAGCACAGGCGCGGGCCTGGTCGAGATTGCGCACCGGCATGCCCGTAAGCGCTTCGGCTTCCGTTTCGTTGGGAATGACGTAGTCGGCGAGCGCCGCGGCCCGGAAATCGAGCGGCTGGGCGGGAGCCGGGTTGAGGATGGTGCGAATCCCGTGCGTATGCGCAAAATGGAGCGCGTGATATACAGTCTCAAGCGGAATTTCGAGTTGTAGCACGATGAAATCGGCACTGCGGAGCAAATCGACAGCGTCGTCGATGTCAGACGGCATCAGGCGATCGTTCGCCCCCTTGACGACGAAGATCCGGTTCTGGCCGGCACTGTCGACGAAAATCGGCGCCACACCGCTCGAAACACCAGGCGTGATCACGACGTGGCTCGTATCGATTTTGTAGGAAGCGAAGTTTTGCACCGTGGCAGGCCCGAACAGGTCGTCACCCACCCGCGCAATCATCGCAACTTCCGCTCCGCACAATTTGGCGGCAACCGCTTGGTTCGCGCCTTTGCCGCCGAAACCGAGGTGGAATTCGCGCCCAAAGATCGTTTCGCCCGGTTGAGGGAATGCGTCGGTAAATGTAGTCAGATCGATGTTGGCGCTTCCTACTACGACGATGCGGCTCATAGAAGGATTGCCAGGCGCTTACTCCCACCCTTATTGAGACTTTTCAAACTCAAGCCCGAACGGCGATAGTTCATCCTTGATCACTTTCTCTTCTCCCACGGCGACGATTGTCATCCGGTACGCGGAAAAGTATCTTCGTCCAGCCGCCTCGACATCCTTTGCGGTGATCTGCTCCACCTTCTGACTCTCAAGCCCCAATTCTTCGGGCGGGAGCGAATCTACCCAGAGATTTGCCAAAGAACGGGCAACCGCCTCACGGGATTGAAGCCGGACAGCTTGCGACCCGATTAGATATCGTTTAGCGCGATCCAGTTCCCGCTGTTCCGGGGATGTTGTTGCGATCCGGTTTAGCTCGTATGTGATTTCGTTAAAGCTTGCGCCAGTAACGGTGTTTCTCACGTCCGCGCTCGTCGTTAGAACCCCTGCTTGGGCGTACGGCGCAAGCCTCGAGAACGGCGAGTATGTGTAACCCTTGTCCTCCCGAATGTTAGAAATGAGCCTGGAACCGAACATTCCGCCGTAGATTGCATTAGCGACTCTTGTCGCCGCATAGTCTGGATCGGCCCGATCAGGCGCGAGCGTCCCCATAAAGAATGCGGTTTGGACCGAATTGGCGCGAGGCACGTAGACGACGACCCGGGAGGTCGAAGTTTTCGGTCTCCCTGTGTCCGCGACCCCGCCAGTTCCAGCCGCCTTCCACGAACCGAAATCAGTCCGAATGGCAGAGCTCAGCTTTGCCTCATCGAAGTCGCCGACCGCCACGAACACGGCTGCATCAGGACGAAATCGTCGTGAGTATTCGCTTCGCAAATCGGAGGCGGTTGTCTTAGCAATGGAATCTTGCGTCGGTGCAATCACCGCGTAGGGATGATCACCGAACAGTGCGCGATGTAACGCCCGAGTGCCTAAAAAACGCGACTCCCCTTCCCGGGCTTGCAGCCTCGACGCGACGTTACGCTTCGCAATGGTTACCTCATCGTCGGCAAACGCTGCATTCTGCATCACGTCTGCCAGCAGCTGCACTGCTGGTTCGGCCTTGGAACTGAGCACACTCGTGTTAAGCAGTATCGCGTCGGAAGTCGCTTCGGCTTCCAAATCGCCGCCGTCTCCCTGCAGTTCTTCCGCTAGCTGTCGCGCGCTCCGGCCCTTAGTGCCTTGAGTCACCGCAGCTGCGATCAGATCCGCCATGCCTGGCCGATCCTTCGAGTCTGCCGTATAGCCACCGCGGATAGCGATGCTGAACGCTATTTTCGGGAAACCAGAACTCGGCACGAGCCAGACAACCAATCCGTTATCGAGCTTTACTTGCGTTACGCGGGGAGCTGCGACCGGCTTCAGATCTCCGTAAGGTGGAAGGTCCCTCGGCAGAGACGGACTTTTGTCGGCTGCAACGGCCGTGACCGCTAACAACGCTGCGGTAGAGGCCGCTCGTATGACTGCAATCAGTGTCTTCATTTCTGTCCTCCCGTCGTGTTCGTTGCTTGCGAAGCGGGAACCCTGTAGATGACCGTTCTATTCGCTTTGACTAAATACTTCGCCGCGAAGGCGCGAACATCACTGGGCGATATCTCACCGATCTCGCCTGGAATCCTGGCGACACTATCGGCGTTTCCGTCGAACAGGACCGCATGCGATAGCACGGAAGCTCGCGAGATTGGAATCTCGAGCTCCCCGTACCAATCGGACCGCATTTTCGCGCGGACTCTTTCCAGCTCCACCTCGTCCGGGCCGCGTGCCGCTAGTTTGCTAATTACTGTGTCATAGGTGGCCAGCAGGTCTTCTTGACTAGCCTTTGGTTGCGCCACAATAAACGACGTCATCAGCGTTGGCCCGTTATACGCGAAAGGATTTCCCAGCGGCCAGTTCACACCGCCGTCCACGGAGATTGCTTTCTGTTTTTCTTTGACCAGAGATTGATACAGCCTCGAAGCCTGCCCATTGTGCAGCAATTCTCCCGTAACCGCCGCCACGATCGCCTCGTGAGAGTTGTGCGGAGGCATGCGGTACCCAATTGCCAGCGCCGGCACCTTAGCCAACTTGTCCTGCTCTGTAGCCCTTCTCTCCGAAGTTTGAGTCCGCTCGTCCAGCTTGGGCTTGGGTGGAACGGAGCGAGAAGGGACTGAGTCAAAATATTTTTCTGCCTTCGCGAAGACATCGGCAGAGCTTACATCGCCAACGATCGCCAGAACCGCGTTGTTCGGAGCGTAATACTGCTCATAAAACTTCTGGACATCGCTAATCCGAGCCGCATCCAAATCCTTAAAGTCGCCGTAGAAGTTGTGGGCATTCGGGTAGGTATCGAACGCTTTACCCGGGAGATCGATAGCGAAGAACAAACCGTAGGGCTTGTTTAGAACATTCACCCGAACCTCCTCCTCGACCACGCTGCGCTGGTTTTCAAGGTTGGCGGGTGAAAAATCGAGAGTTTTCATCCGGTCTGCTTCGATCCATAGGATCGGATCCAGCGCCGAGATTGGCGCCGTCTCGATGTACTCCGTGTAGTCGTAGCGGGTATCGCCATTAGTATTGCCGCCACCGCCTTCAATGACCTTATCGAGTGTGCCTTTCGGCGCATTCGGCGTTCCCTCGAACATCATGTGCTCGAACAGATGTGCGAAGCCCGTGTGACCTTCTGGCTCGAGCCGAAATCCAATTCCGTAAGAAACGCAAAGCCCAAAAGTTGGTGCGGAGTGATCTTCCGAAACGACAACTGTAAGGCCGTTCGGCAGTTTCTTTATGGCGATCGGAACTTGCCAGGTCTGCGCTGCGACAAATGAGGCTGCCATCAGCGTTAGGATCACCTTTGAAAACAGCTTTTTAAGACAATGCATCTCTCCCTCTCTCCAGATATCCGAAACGCAAGCGTTATCTTAACGCGTAAACAGCTCCCCTAGCGGACACTATGCCGCTCGTCACGTCAATTCGAGCCCGCGCGTTTCAGGTATCCAGGCCGCACTTACGGCAGCAGCGGCGAAGGCAACCGCACATGCCGAAAAGCCCCACGAAAGCCCGTGTGCCTCTCCCAGCGCCCCGATGGCAAAAGGCGCGAGGGCACTAATCCCGCGAGCAGCATTGTAGGACACCCCGAGCGCGGTGGCACGGATCGGCGTCGGGAATAGCTCGCTGCCGAGAATCCCCGATCCTGTAAAGAAGCCCGTGCCGAAGAAGGCTGTTATGGATGCAGTCAGCAGGATCAGGCCAGGGCTGCGAGCAGCGGCAAAAGCCGGGACAGACAAGGCCGCGAGGATCAAATAGGCAATGATCGTGCGCTTGCGCCCGATCTTGTCAGCGAACACCCCGAACAAAAGATACCCGGGGAGCATTCCAGCGAGATTCAGAATGACGAGAAATGATGTGAAATCAATCCGGCTAAATTCGCGCCCGCCTTTGGACATCGGCAGCGCGAGATACGCGGGAATCCAGGTGAAGATGCCCCACCAAGCGAACATGCCGAACGTGTTCATACTGAGCAAAGCGAACAAACGAGGCAGGGCTGCTCGCCAAAGCGCGATCTTCTCAGCCCTTGGCACGCCAATTTTCATTTGTTGCCTCCACAACGCCGATTCAGGCACGCTGCGTTGAATCCATATGGTTAACAACGCCGGTACAACGCCTGCGAAGAAGACCCAACGCCAGTTCATCTTGGCTATGACGAAGTGTGCGACCACGGCGGCCAGCGCATAACCGATTGCCCAACTGCTTTGGACAATGCCCAACGCACGCCCCCGCCACGCGCTGGGCCAGGTTTCCGCTACCAAAGTTGCCCCGGAGTTCCACTCTCCACCCATCCCCAGCCCAATCAGAAACCGAAACACCGCGAGCATGGTGATGCTAGTCGAAAAACCACAAGCGAACGTGAATACCGAGTATGTGAGGATGCTTTGGGTCAGCATCCGTCGGCGACCGAAACGGTCCGCAAGCAGCCCGAATGCAAAGCCTCCAATGGCGGATGCGACTAAGGTGAGCGTATTCAAAAGGCCTGCGATAGCTTTACCCATATTGAATTCGCGCATCAAAGTTGCAAGCACGATGGAATAGAGCATCACATCAAAGGCGTCGAGCATCCAACCTAGGGCCGATGCCAGCAGCGTTCGTCGCTGGACTACCGTCGCATTGCGCCATCGGAAGGGTACCCCAAGAGAATCGGCTGCGCCCGTCGCCATAGAGATCCACAGAGTAGGATAGCGTTTACGGCTCGGGATGCGCATCGCGATCGACACGGGTGGAACCTTTACCGATTGTGTCTATTTCTCTGAGGGGCGGCTAAACGTCATAAAGATACAGTCAACGCCGGCACAACCGGGTGAAGCGGTGCTCAAGGCCGTAGATCAAATAGCTCACGGCATGCAAGTGGAGGTGCGGCACGGAACAACAGTTGGCACGAACGCGCTGCTCGAGCGAAAGGGCGCGCGAGTTGCATTTGTAACAACCGCGGGGTTCGAGGACACCATCGCGATCGGGCGCCAGGCGCGTCCGAAAATATACGATTTAGTTGTCAAGAAAGAAGCACCGCTGACACCTGAACATTTGCGATTTGGCGTTCTCGAACGCACTGCTTGCGATGGCTCCGTTCTTCGCCCCGTCGATCCAACCGAACTCACGAGCCTGAAAGAGGCGATCCAGGCCGAGCGGCCCGAATCGATTGCCGTTTCGCTCCTCTTTTCATTTGTAAACCCAGTCAACGAGTGCGCAGTCGTTGCCGCGTTACGCGAATTGGGCATCCCTATTTCGGCATCTCACGAGATATCGCCAGAGTTTCGCGAATACGAGCGTGGATCAACGGTGGTGATCAATGCGTACCTCGCTCCGATGATGCAGCGCTATCTTGAACACCTGGATATGGGTCTGCGCTCGACAGGCTCGCGTCTTCAGGTCATGCAATCCTCGGGAGGCATTGTTCCGGCTTCGATTGCGGCGCGGGAGCCGGTTAGAACGATTCTCTCCGGTCCGGCAGGAGGCGTAATGGGCGCTCTTGCAATTGCGCGTGCTGCAGGTTTCTCGCGAATATTGACGTTTGACATGGGCGGAACTTCAACCGATGTGGCCCTGATTAACAGTGACGCTGGGCTACGCACGAGCACCGGCTTCCAGGTCATGGGCATGCCCGTTGCAACTCCTATGCTGGACATTCACACGGTGGGTGCAGGCGGAGGATCGCTTGCGAGTTTCGATGCTGGCGGCGTGCTAAAGGTGGGTCCTCAGTCGGCAGGAGCAGATCCAGGCCCGATTTGCTATGGCCGTGGACTTCAGCCGACTGTCACCGATGCCAACTTACTGCTGGGCCG
This sequence comes from Bryobacteraceae bacterium, assembly GCA_051003475.1. GTDB lineage: Bacteria > Acidobacteriota > Terriglobia > Bryobacterales > Bryobacteraceae > Bog-105. The sequence goes on along the minus strand of JBPCLH010000217.1, from coordinate 1,861 downwards.
CCTGGATGCTGATTCTTTCCTGGGCGGCGGAATGAAATTGAACGAAGCGGCAGCCCGGCACCATTTCGAAAAAGGGAAGGGTGGTTTAGCAACGCCGGAAGCGTTCGCTGAAGGGATCATTCGGCTCGCCGACTTGCTTGTCGAAAAGGCGCTCCGAAAAATTTCAGTCGAGCAAGGACATGATCCCCGCGATTTCGTCTTGGTCAGTTTTGGGGGCGCTGGTCCACTGCATGCGTATGCGCTTGCCCGCGCACTCCGAATTCCCAAAATTTTGATACCCGTGTACCCAGGCGCCTTGTCAGCTTATGGAATTCTGGTTTCAGATGTCGTGAGGGACTATTCGCGGACCGTGATGCTTCGCCCGGAGGACCCTTCCCTGCTCAAGCACTTCGAAGCTCTCGAAGAACTTGGTACCAGAGATATGGAGTCGGAAGGATTGAGTGCCGTTGCCGTCCGTTCTCTCGATCTGCGGTACCGAGGACAAGGCTACGAGCTCAGTCTGGATTGGTCACGCGACTTCGTGCGGCAATTTCATCGATTACATGAGCAGCACTACGGCTACTCCGATCCTCGGCGACTTGTCGAGATTGTGAATGTGCGAGTACGCACGATTTCCGCTACTGAGCCTCTGCAATCCGAACGGAGAGTCCCGCGCGACGGGGACGGAGAGCAGGCCATCATCAAAGAAAAGTCAATTTATTTCAAGAATCAACTCTCAAAAGCTGTTGTCTACGATCGTTCCCAGCTCAATGCGGGGGACCGATTTCACGGCCCCGCTGTAATTGTCGAGTACAGTGCAACGACCTTTCTTCCGCCCGAATCGACCGCGTACGTTGATGAATACATGAATATCATGATCGACCTTTGAATGTTTTTGCCTTCAGGAGGTATATTCTAGTACGCAGTTCGTGCAAAGAGCGTCTAACAGATCAGGAGGGTAATGATGGCAGTAAGAAACATTCTCACAGGTTTATTTTGCTGTATTCTCGGCGGTGTAGTAGCGTCCGCCCAGACGAGTACCTCGGGGGGCAGTGATCAACAATTCCTCGATTTCGCTGCCCAAACCGATATGACTGAGGCTCACTTGGGGCAGTTGGCCGCGGACCAAGCCTCGGCTCAGGAAGTGAAGGATTTCGCACAGATGCTTGTGACCGATCATACGAACGACTACCAGCAGCTGGGCATGCTGGCGAGCAAAGCTGGAGCCACCATTCCAAAGGGACTTGATGCCCAACACGATAAGATGATTGCCCCATTCGGGAAATTGAAAGGAGCGGCGTTCGACCACCGCTACGCGCATGAAATGGTCGCGGGGCACACCAAAGCGATTGCCGAGTATAAACGCGAAGCGGAAAACGCACAGAATCCGGATGTCAAGGCATACGCGAGCCAAACATTGCCGACCCTTGAAAAACATCTCCAGGCGGCAAAAGATCTAGAGAAGAAGCCCATGGCCAAACACGGAAAGATGTAGCTTGTCTGCTCCGGATTCGATTGAGCTTGCGATTTTCAAAAGCTCGTTTCACTCGATTGCGGAGGAGATGGGCGGAGCGCTAAGGCGAACGGGGTTTTCGCCCAATATCAAGGAGCGGCGCGATTACTCAAGCGCGGTTTTCGATGAAACTGGAAACGTCATTGCAATGGGCGATGATATGCCGGTTCATTTGGGTTCCATGCCCATGTCGGTTCGGGCGGTCCTCGACTCGCTCACGCTTAAAGCCTCGGACGTAGCAATCCTAAACGACCCGTACCAGGGTGGCACGCATCTCCCCGATGTCACCCTGGTAATGCCTGTCTTCACTTCAAAAAAGAATAAGCCGGCCTTTTATGTTGCGAACCGCGCACATCATGCTGACGTGGG
>JBPCLH010000216.1:0-22053 GCA_051003475.1 Bryobacteraceae bacterium | reverse complement strand
GCTTTCTCCAACGTCATGGGAATTGCCTCTACCACTAACACGGATCAGCGTTCTTCGTTTTCGAATTATGGGACGCAGCTAGTATGGGTCGCCGCGCCTGGAGAGGGCATTGTCACCACATATCCTTTCGCCACCTACGCGGCCGGTTGGGGTACTTCGTTCAGCACTCCCTTTGTCGCGGGTGTGGCTGCGCTGATGCTTAACGTCCAAAGTTCTTGCAATGAGTCCGAAAGCGCACAAGCAATGGCGCATGCCAAGCTAATCGACCCGACTTTGGGGAACGGGAGGCTGGACGCCTATCAAGCCGTACTGGCTTGGCGTCACTTTCTTGGATTGCCCTAGGAGTACCGAGGTACAATTTTCCGCCTTTTTCTTAATCGTTGACCGGTTCGGCGGATAATAGAACTGCCGGCACGCATGGGGCATGTGACGCATAGATGACGAGCGCCTTGCTCCAAGTCCGAAATCTAACTGTTCTATTTTCCAATGATCGCGGTTTGGAACGCCGGGCCATCGACAACATCAGCTTCGATATCGGCCCAGGGGAGACAGTGGGACTACTGGGTGAGTCAGGTTGTGGCAAAACAACTCTCGCTCTTGCTCTAACCCGCTTGCTTCCGCCGACAATCCGGGCGATACTCGGTTCCATTCGATTCCGCGGGAGTGAAATGCTATTAGCGAAAGAATGCGAACTGCGAAAAGTTCGTGGGGCAGAGGTCTCCATCATTTTTCAAGAACCTGAAATGGCCCTAAATCCCGTGATGCGCGTTGGTGACCAGATCATCGAGGTCTTGCGCGCGCACACGAACTGGAATCGTCGACGGTATGGAGAAGAGGCAGAGTCTCTGCTGAGACAGGTTCGGCTATCCGACTCCCACATCTATTCCGCATACCCGCACCAGTTGAGTGGGGGAGAGTGCCAGCGGGTGGTGATAGCGCAAGCTCTAGCGTGCAAACCCGCTTTTCTGATTGCGGACGAACCCACCAGTGCCTTGGACAACACGACGCAGGCGCAAATCCTGGCCCTTCTGAAGGAGATTAAAGACAGTCTTAAACTGGCGCTTCTTTTTATTACGCATAATCCGCTGCTTTTAGCCGGAATCGCAGATCGCGTTCTGATCATGTACGCTGGGCGCATCGTTGAAGAAGGTACGCTAACACAGGTTTTGCGGCGACCGCGTCACCCCTATACAGAAGGGTTGCTGTCCTCGATTCCGCCTGTGCGAGGAAAGCACACGCCTGCGCGCAGAGGCCTGTTACCCACAATCGCCGGTGTGCCGCCCGATTTTACGCATGCGCACAAGGGCTGTCCTTTTGCACCTCGTTGTCCTGAGCGCATGCAGATTTGCGCAAGGCGGGATCCCGACGAAGTGCAAATAGAAAATGAAGTCCGCGTGCGTTGCTTCAAATATGGGGGCTGAGATAGTAAACACAGTCGGGCAACGTCCTCCCCTGTTGAGGGTCCGGCATCTCAGTAAACGCTACGCACAAGGTAAATGGTTTTCACGAAATAAATTCCCAGTTATTGCACTCGACGACATCAGCTTGACCGTGCGTTCGCGTTCTACCCTCGCGCTGGTAGGTGAGTCCGGTTCGGGCAAGTCCACCCTTGCGCGATGCATAGCTCGTCTAGCGGAGCCAGATGCAGGCGAAATTTGGCTTGACGGCGAGGGTCTCCTCACCTTGTCTTCCACTGATTTGCTTGCTAGCCACCGTCACATTCAACTCATATTTCAGAGTTCCACGATGGCTATGAATCCGCGGTTCTCGGCTGTAGAGATTGTGAGTGAGCCTCTTCGCATTCAGGAACGCTCTGGAAGGAACGAGCGGCGCAAGCAAGCGCTTGCGATGCTGGAGCAAGTTGGCATCCCGCCGGAGTGGGCGGACCGCTCGCCGCTCGAATTCAGTGGGGGTCAACGGCAGCGGTTAGTCATTGCGCGCGCGTTGGTCCTTAAACCGGCGCTTCTGATTCTGGATGAAGCTTTATCGGGCCTCGATCTTTCTATTCAGGCCCAAATTGCCAATCTTCTCATCGAGCTTCAGGCTTCCTTTTCGTTGACGTATCTATATATCTCGCACGACCTTCGTTTGGCTGGATACTTGGCCGACGAAATAGCTGTCATGCAGCGGGGCAAAATCGTGGAATCAGATAATGTAGTAGAGGTGTTTTCGAACCCGAAACATTCACATACTCGGGCCCTTATTGCCTCAATTCCGGGCTGGGAAGGGCACGTCTAAGCTTCGCGCTTGACGGTGATGATCCGTTTTTTCGCTCGCCGCATATTGTATAGCCTCTTTCTCCTAGTTAGCGTCTCGGTTTTCTCGTTCGCACTCGTCGAACTCGCCCCTGGAGACTTCTTCGAAACTCTGAGATTAAATCCTCGCATTTCCGTGTCGACCATCAATGCTTTGCGCTCACAACACGGGTTAGATCGGCCGCTGCCAATAAAATATTTTGATTGGCTTCACTCAGTCGTTCGCGGCGATTGGGGCTTTTCCATAGCCTATGACAAACCCGCAGCTCCGATTCTGCTGGTTCGGGCGCGAAACACGCTCCTGCTAACCGGGACGGCCACATTGTTCACGTGGCTCATTGGCATCCCCTTCGGGATTTTGAGCGCCGCGCGACAGGGAAAGGGGCCAGACTTCTTCGTGCGCGGAACTATTGCGGCGTTGCTCGCTATTCCCGACCTTGTGCTGGCGCTGTGCTTATTGATATGCGCTGTCCGCAGCGGGTATTTCCCGGTAGGAGGTATGGTCTCCCTCGACTTTTCTCAAATGAGCACGTGGGAGAAGTGCAAAGACCTCATTACTCATCTCTTTTTGCCCAGTTTATGTCTCACGGCAGCCTCACTGCCGTTGGTACTCTCTCACGTCCGCACGGCCGTGGCCGAAGTCTTGCAATCCCCATTCATTACAGCTGCCCGGGGGTATGGGATTCCACTTCGACGCCTGATGTTTCGCCATGCACTGCCGGCAGCGGCGAATCCGCTCATTTCGCTTTTTGGATTCTCGATAGGAATTCTGTTAAGCTCCTCGCTACTTATCGAGGTAATCTTCGGTTGGCCTGGACTTGGCCAACTATTTCTGGAAGCGATTCTGCAACGCGACTTCTATCTTGTTATCGACGCGACAATGCTCGCAGCCATTTTTCTGATTACCGGGAATTTGTTGGCCGATGTGCTCTTATATGCGACCGACCCCCGCATTCGAGCAGCGTAGCTATGGCTTTTCGCGAGGAGCCTCAACTTGCGCTGGCAGTGTTGGTAATTACTCACGCAGCGGTGCTGCTGGCAGGCTTCTTCGCTCCATATGATTTTGCTTCTCAGAACCGGCTGCTGTTTTTTGCGCCTCCGGCTCGAATTCATATGGTGGATGCGCAGGGTAGGCTGCATATGCGCCCTTTTGTGTATCCATGGAAAGCAGTGACTGGAACCGCTATCGACTATAGAGAAGATCGGAGCGTTGCATATCCTATTCGCTTTCTTGTCTCCGGCGCGGAGTATAAGATATTCGGCATCATGGTCTCGCGATGGCATCTGTTCGGGGTGAAGGAGCCGGCGCGAGTTTTCCTGATCGGCAGCGATGCTTACGGACGGGATCAGTTTTCCCGCCTGCTTTACGGTGGCCGGATTTCGCTGTTTGCCGGGCTACTTGCCGCAGCCGTTTCGTTGATTCTGGGAATAGTCATCGGCGGCGCGGCGGGTTATTACGGCGGCTGGGTTGACGACGTCCTCATGCGAGGCGCTGAAGTGTTTATGGCACTTCCGTGGCTTTACCTCTTATTTGCTGTTCGAGCTTTTTTGCCGCTGCACATCCCGCCGAACCAAGTTTTCCTATTGCTGATCGTAGTGATTGGGGTGATTGGCTGGGCTCGCCCGGCGCGTTTGATTCGGGGCGTTGTCCTTAGCGCAAAAGAACGTGACTATGTTTTAGCCGCCAGAGGTTTCGGCGCATCTGACGTTTACATTTTACGCCGTCATATCCTGCCCCAAGTTTCCGGTATCGCACTTACGCAGGCAGCTGTCTTGATCCCGCGTTACATTCTCGCGGAAGTTGCTCTATCTTTCTTAGGTCTGGGTGTTACAGAACCTGCACCAAGCTGGGGCAATATGCTGGCGACTCTCCAGCAATATTACGTAATGGAGTCCTATTGGTGGATGTTTCTTCCTGCGCTCACATTGATTCCTGTTTTCCTGGCATACTATAGTCTTCTCACGTACTTTGCGGTACCGGACGCGGTACCCTCCGGGAAGTGTTAGCGGGGAAGGTCAGATCGTTCGCGCCGAGAGCTCGTGATGAAGAAAGCTGTGTGGGGGTGCCTGATTGCTGCAAGTTTTGCGCTTTCCTTCGCAAGGGGCGTCTTAAGTGCGCACTCTAATGGCGGCCACACTTCACATAAAGAAGAATTTCTGGTCGTAACAGGCGAGATCGGCCATTACGGCGGCCGATTGGTAATCTCTCAGCGCGCTGAACCGAAAACTCTCAATCCTGTTACCGCCATCGATGGAAGCTCGAGAGAAATCATGGGGATGATGATGGCGGATTTGATCCATATCAACCGCGAATCCCACCGCACGGAAGCCGCCCTGGCAACCTCATGGACGGTTTCTTCCGACGGCCGACAATACACGTTGCGACTTAGACACGGCGTGCGATTTTCCGACGGCTACCCCTTTGACGCTGATGACGTGATATTTACGTTCCAGGTTTATCTCGACCCTAGAATCCATTCTCCGCAACGAGAATTGCTGGTGGTTGCGGGGAAACCAATAAAGGTGCAGAAAATCGACGATTCCACCGTGCGGTTTGACTTGGCACAACCGTATGCTGCTGCAGAGCGGCTGTTCGATAGCGTCGCGATTCTACCCCGTCACCTCCTCAAGAAACTCTATGACGAGAGCCAATTGACCGGAGCCTGGGCCCTGAGCACACAGCCCGAGCAGATTGCCGGTTTAGGCCCGTTTCATCTTAAGCAATATGTTCCCGGGCAGCGCGTCATCTTAGAACGGAACCCATACTATTGGAAAACGGACGAGAACGGGAACCGGCTCCCCTATATGCACGAAGTTGTTGCGCTATTCGCCGGCAATGCTGACGCGGAAGCGATGCGGTTTGAGGCGGGCGAGATTGACATCATCAACCGATTAAGCGCGGCTAATTTTTCGGCCCTCGAAAAATATCAACGGACTCGAGGCTTTCGCCTCTATGACGTGGGACCAGGGCTGGAATACGACTTCCTCTTCTTCAACTTAAATTTCCTTAGCCCAAAATACGCTTCCTCACTTGCAGCCAAACAGAGCTGGTTTCGACAACGCGCTTTTCGGCAGGCGATTTCATCCACCATTGACCGGGAGGGCATTGTTCGGATCATATACCGCGGCCGAGCCAGTCAGTTATGGACTCACGTGACGCCAGGAAACAAATTGTGGATCAATCGCAAGATCCCCCAAAGCTCGCGGAGCCTTGTGAGGCCGCGGGAGATTTTGCGGAGCGCAGGATTCTCCTGGAACCGCGAAGGTCGCTTGATCGATGCTCAAAACAAAGCTGTGGAATTCTCGATTGTTCATAACGCAGGAAAGCCGGACCAGCTGCAAATGGCAACTCTCATACAAGAGGATTTGAAGGAAATCGGTATCGAGGTGAAGCTGGTTCCGCTTGAACTCCGCACTATGCTGGATCGAATTTTCACAACCTACGGGTATGAGGCGGCTATTATGGCGCTTGCCGACGGGGATGCGGACCCAAATTCAGAAATGAACGTTTGGAGCTCCCAAGGAAGCACTCACGTTTGGGACCTTACACCAAACCATAAGCCAGTGCCGTGGGAAGAGGAGATCGACCGTCTGATGCAGCAACAGATGATCACACTTGACTATGAGCAGCGAAAACGCCTATATGATCGGGTACAGGAATTGGTATGGGAGAACTTACCCGTAATTAGCCTGATCAGCCCGGATGTACTGGTCGGCGCGAAAGAGGAGATTGGGAACTTTCGTCCCGCGATTCTCAGTAGCTACACTCTTTGGAACGTCGAGCAACTCTTTTTTCGACGCCTTCAAAACAGCGCTAAGAACCAGTGACTCCAGTGCTTGAAGCTGCTGCGCAGATCAAAAGCTCGAGGCAGGACGGCCTTTTGGTTCAGGAGTGCCTGAAAGGTAGCGAGGAAGCCTGGTCAGCGCTGATTGACAAATACAAGAATCTCATTTTTTCCATTCCTATCAAGTATGGTTTTTCGAAGGACGAGGCAACTGAAATCTTTCAGGCTGTCTGTGTCGGCGTGCTTCAGGAACTCTCGCATTTGCGCGAACCACGGGCGCTCGCCGCATGGCTGATTCAAATGACCTCGCACAAATGCTTCCGTTGGAAAGAGCAGCGGAACCGGTACGTCGAAACCGAATTACAAGACACGCTCGCAGATGAATTCCCAAAAATTCCGGAAGAGCTTTTTCGTGAGATCGAGCGTGAACAGATATTGCGGGAGGCATTGGCCGCACTCTCTCCTGATTGCAAGCGACTAGTCGAACTTCTTTTTTTCGAGGAGCCTCCTGTCCCGTATGAGGAGCTTTCGAAGACTCTCGGAATGGCGAAGGGCTCTATTGGAGCTACTCGAATGCGGTGTCTTGAGAAGTTGCGGAGCTGGCTCGATAAAAGGGGCTTCCGGTAAGATTGATGGAGCAACAAATCGAAAAGCTATGCGGCGAACTTTCGAAGCTTTCCGACCAGGCAAGTCGCAAAGCTCTTCTCCGAAACTCTCCCGAGCTGCTTCACACGGAAATTGTTGAACAACTCACCGAAGCCGTTCGGCATCAGGTGAGAATCGATGTACAACAGGCCCTCAGGCTTGCTGAAGCTGCGCTTGCTATTGCTGCAGAGCTGCCCGATAAAGAGGCACTCGCGCGCGCCCTGCGGGCGAAAGCCAACGCTTTGTGGTTCATGGGGCAGTGCAAAGCGGCAGTCGATCTCTTCCGAGAAGCCGCGCAGTTGTTTGAGGAAGCAGGAAAGATGAGCGAGGTTGGGCGTACACTGAGCACCTCGATTCAGTCACTAGCGTTACTAGGGGAATACGTGGCCGCATTCTCCGCTGCAGACAAGGCTCGGGAAATATTTAACAGCCTCGGCGAGACGTCGCGCCTCGCGCGCCTCGAAATCAATATTGCAAACATTTATCACCGTCAAAATCGTTTCTCTGAAGCTCTTGCCGCCTATGAGCGAGCCTACCAGCAGCTGCTGCCCGATAGAGACATGGAGGGAATTGGGGTTGCACTTCACAACATGGCGGTTTGTCTGATTGCGCTGGATGATTTTCGCGGAGCCTTGGAGGCCTATCAACGGGTCCGCAGCTTCTGCGAGGCACATGAAATGCCGCTACTGGTGGCGCAGGCAGATTACAACATAGCCTATCTTTTTTATTTGCGCGGAGACTATAATCATGCGCTTGAACTCTTGCGCGCTACACGTGAGGCCTGCCGAAAAAACGGGGATGCGTATCATCTGGGCTTGTGCGATTTAGATCAATCGGAGATCTATCTCGAATTAAGTTTAGTCGAAGAAGCCGCCGAAATGGCACAAAAGAGCTTTGAACAGTTTCAACAAGTTGGAATGAGCTATGAGGCTGCGAGATCGCTCGCCAACTTGGCCATTGCCGTAAGCCTTCAAGGCAACTCCTCGCGTGGCTTGGAACTCTTTGCGCAGGCAAGGGACATGTTCACCCGGGAAGAGAACCAGGTCTGGCCGTCATTGCTCGACCTCTATCAAGCGTTGATACTCTTCAACGAAGGCCAGTTTGAGCAGTCACGCCGTCTTTGTGTCGCCGCATCAGAGTTCTTTAATTTCCTCTCAATGCCGAGCAAACATTTACTTTGCCATTTATTACTGGCTCGGCTATGCCTTCAGACTGCCGATCTAGATAGTGCCGAAAACAATTGCAAGAGCGCGCTGGACGTTCTCGCAAACCTTGACGCGCCAATCCTGTCATTTCAAGCGCATTTCGTGATGGGACAGGTTCAGGAGGCTTTGCGAGCGCCGGAGAAAGCCTATGACTCCTATCAGGCATCGCGAGTGTCGCTGGAGACTCTTCGAAGTAGCCTTCAAGCGGAAGAACTCAAGATTGCGTTTATGAAAAACAAAGTGGATGTTTATTCCCACCTTGTCCAGCTTTGTTTGAATCGCAACTCCGAAAAATTCTCGGTGGAAGAGGCGTTCTCGTACATCGAAGAGGCAAAGTCCCGTAGCCTAAGAGACCTAATTTTCGGACGCGCACAACCGCGTGGATTGGACGAGGAGAACGAAACTGGTTGGCGAATCCGCGACTTGAGACAATCACTCAACTGGTATTACCACCGCATCGAACGCGAACAACTTTCGCAACACGCAGTCTCGCCGGAATCGATTCAATTGCTAAAACGCCAGTCGCGAGCCTGTGAGCACGAACTCCTTAGCTTAGTGCGCGAGCTGCCTTGCTCGGGACCAGCGGGAGCGGTGCTCGGCACTTCGCGGACGTCCACGCTGGGCGAGATCCGCGACGCGCTCGATTCAGAAACGGCGCTAGTGGAGTATTTTTCTATTGGAGAGCGCTTCCATGCTGCGCTGGTAACCCAGGAGAACCTGACCATCGTTCCGCTGACCCTTGCTCCCCGTATCACGACTCACCTTCGAATGCTTCACTTCCAGATGTCGAAATTTCGTCTTAGCGCGGGCTACATCAAACGTTTTCAAGAACCCCTTTTGCGGGCAGCCCAAGCTCACCTTCGCGAGATCTACGAAGATATTTTTGCACCGCTGCGCCATCTCCTCGACGTTCATAATGTCCTCATCGTGCCTTATGGCCCCTTGCACTCCTTGCCGTTTCACGCGCTGTTTGACGGGGAGCAATATTTGATCGATAGATTCACCGTCACTTACGCTCCCAGCGCCAGCATCTACGCTCTCTGCCAACGTGAACCGGACAATGGCGTAGGACCATCGTTGATTTTGGGAGTTGATGACGCCAAAACGCCATTTATACGGCAGGAGGCTCAGGCGGTCGCGGAAGTCGTGCCAGAGCCGGAAGTGCTTCTCGGCTCCGATGCAACGGAGCGCGCACTCAGAGAAAAGGGACGTCGCAGCCGGCTAATTCATATTGCCTCTCACGGGTACTTTCGAAAAGACAGTCCGATGTTCTCGGCGATCCGTTTAGCCGATACTTACCTCAGCCTTTACGATCTGTACCACATGAATCTTCCTGTCGAACTGCTGACCTTAAGCGGCTGCGTCACAGGATCCAACGTTGTAGCGGAAGGAGACGAATTGCTTGGACTGGCTCGAGGTCTTCTTTACGCGGGTGCGCGTTCTCTGCTGCTTTCTCTATGGGACGTGAATGATCAAAGTACCGGGGAGCTCATGAAATTGTTCTATTGCCACCTTCGGAGTCAGTGTACAAAGGCTGAGGCGCTTCAACGCGCAATGTCTGAGCTGCGCATGCGCTGTCCACATCCTTACCACTGGGCGCCCTTTAAACTCGTCGGCAAAGCGCTGGGCCCGTGAACTCGGACCACCAGGAAAGTTTTACTCACTTGTATCTTTTTGAATGTGGATTGCCCCTATGACTTAGGAAGAGAGCAGGCCCATGTGATATGGGCGGCTTCGTTTGAAAGGAAGGAAGTGAGGATGGGTCACTTTTCTGCTGCGGGTTGGTTTGATTTCGCACGCGGCACACTGTCAAGGCAAGAGAGGACGCTAATGCAACGTCATCTCGATGAAGAATGCGATCGTTGCTTCAAAATCCTCAACCTATGGCACACAGTTTTGGAAACGGTGCGCCGTGAAGTAGCATACAACCCCTCTGCAAGCGCAGTTCGGTATGTGAAGAGCGCGTATGTTCCGGCGAGTCGATGGAGGTGGCTTCCGCAGATCGCAACGATGGCACGGCTCGCTTTTGATGGCTCGCGTCAGTCTACAGCAGCAGCGGTGCGTAGTTTGACGCCTTCTAGCCGGCAATTTCTGTATAAAGCCGAACCGTTCGTGATCGATCTGCGAGTGGAATCGGAGCCCGCGCAGAATCGTGTTTGGCTCATGGGACAGGTTCTGAATTCCAAGAAGCCGGACATAAAAGTAGAAAACGTCGATGTAATTCTACTGAGCGGCGAGGATTTAGTCGCAAAGACCGCGACCAATCCCGCCGGCGAATTCGAACTCGAATTTGATGATGGAAGAGGTTTGCAGCTCTTCATAAATATCCGCGGACAGCGGGCTATCGGAATAGTGCTACCCGTTGCGGAAATATAGGCTATTATCATGCATAGAACGCACACGAATCTCCGTACCGTTCGTCTATCCTTCAAACTCGCCATCCAACGGGCCCTTGCCGTCTTATATGAACGCAGAGCAGAAATTGACGATTTGATTTCGTGTCTTGAATCACAAGCACGTTTCCGGAAGAACAGTGAGCGAGTCACTAGCGCGTTTGTACAACTTCAGGAGATCAGCCAAAAGCGTTCTCGGGAATTTCGCCGGCTTTCGGATGAGTCCTGTTAGGCTCATGGAAAAACACCGTTGCTGATGTGAATGAGCTAGCCCTCTGTGAATCTTTGTCGCGGAGCTTGAACTAGACAGGGCCGATCGCATCAGCATCCTCTACCAGTAGAAGCGATCCGATAAATGCCCCATAGGTTCCGACGTGGGCTGTCACATATAGCATGATGAGCTCCATATAGAAGCCGGAAGCTTGCTGCTGGGCATACCAAGTAGTGGAATCTCCCAAATCTGTTCTGAAAACAGAACGAGCGGCCATTTATCATGTTATTCTATTTCCGCGCCAACACTTCATGGGCTTAGTGCCTCGATAGAAGAATGGAAGAACCAGGTCAGAAGCTGAGGCAAGTTCGAGAAGAGTTGCACCTCAGGTACCGCGACGTAGAAGAGGCTAGTCAGCGAATTGCCAATTTACGGGACAATGATGAATTCTTGATCGGATTGAGCCGCTTGGCTGATATTGAGAATAAGGGTACGCTGCCGTCGCTTTATCGTCTCTATTCCCTTTGCGCAATATATCGTCTCGAGTTCAGCGGAGTGCTGCGATGGTACGGCATAGATCTCAGCGAACTCGCTGCTGATTCTGCCAGACTCCCTCTCGATCGTACGCATCGTATCAATTTTGAATGCCAACCGGGAGCACAAGTTCAATTCCCGGCCGAGTTTGATGAGGGAATCGATTTACATCGAACTTCGTATCTGAGCCGGCACATACATAAATGGGGCAGATTACCGGTAATGTTGCTGAATGCCTTGGATCTGCGGAAGCAACGCTACGCTTTCGTTGGCACGGACGATTGGTCAATGTATCCTACACTTCCGCCGGGTTCTTTCATTCAAATAGACGAGACAAAGCGGCGAGTTCTCAGCGACGGCTGGTCGAACGAGTCCGAACGCCCCATCTACTTCTTAGAACATCGGCACGGTTATCGCTGCGGCTGGTGTTCAGAGCGGGACGGACTCCTCATTGTCCAGGCTCACGCAGCCTCACATGTGGCTCCCGAGATCTTTCGTTATCCGGGGGAGGCTGATGTGATAGGACAGGTTGTTGGAATCGCTATGCGTCTCGATCAGGGTAAGCGACGCCATACACGTTCTTAAGAAGTCCTAAAATCGCCTCAAAATCAGAAACGTGCTTTTGCCGTTCAGGTCCCTGAATAGACGCGGGAACAAGATTCTTGTAGGGCGTTAGCCTCAACCAGGCATCAATGAGCTCCGCCTTGTCCACTTGATCGATGCCGGTGATATAGAGGTCTATATCGGCTTTCTTCTTCTCAAGCGGGTAACTGACCCACTGCCTGAAGATGTCTTCATGCTGCCGCTTGACATTCTGGTTGGCCTCAGCACCGGAAGAATTGCCGGTTGACCCATAGTATTCATATCTGCCAGTATCAGTGTTGCGGAGTCCGGCCAAGTACACCAACCTTCCGTAGGAAGTTCCGATGTGTGACAAATCTCTCAACCAGAGATCGTCCGACCATTCCCGCTCCTTAGCGACTGACCTGACTGTCTGCATTGAACTGCTTAGTTCAGATCATACACCGATAAATTCCACACACAACACCTACTAGTACTCGTAGAACTACTTTCGTTCTGTTGTTGGAAAACCTAGAACTTAGCGCGCCTTAGCTGGTACGAGTAAGCTATCGTACGGTGAAGAGTTTTAATGCAAAAGCTGCGCTAAATCTCGAAAAGGAGCATTATGAAAATCTTATTATTATCATCTTTTATAATTACCGGTTTAGCTGGTGCTATGTCGGGTAAAACAGCTGATATTTCCCAGTCAGAATCGGCAATTAAGGATTGCGCAAAGCTCGTAAGCGACATACCGATGCCGAATCCTCGCAGTAAGAAATGTCCGTTGTTAGCTGATATACCGATGCCGAATCCTCGCAGCAAGAAATGTCCGCTGCGGATTGCTTAATCGGCGGTTGTTCTGATTAATGGCCGGCTTCGCTGCTCGGTGCTGACGCAAATGCGGGAGATCGCACACCCACTGGGAAGTTGCCCTCGTGTGTATTTTGCACTACCATCCTAGCTAGGCGAGGGGATCAGATGATTTGGGTGCGGATTGCCAACCTTAGCACTGCCCTGTGCCTTGCTTTAATCATTCGCCTCTTACTGCTGCGGCTCCATCGGGTTTATCGTATTTTCTGCCTTTTTCTAGTGTCTGAATTGTCGGCATCGCTGGTTGCGGATCTCAAATTTTTGGCACCAGGATCGCTTCCCGATTATCGGATTATTTGGATAGTTGCCCAGTCCGTGATCTGGATCTGCACATTATGGACGGTTTACGCTCTATTGGATGCCGTATTGACGAACCTTCCCGGGATTCTGGGTTTCTCACGAAAGCTGCTCAACGGGGCTTTTATCTCAGCCGGAATCTTAGCCTTGTTAACCGCTCCACCTGAATATTCCGTATCGGGGGCAGCGGAATTCCTAGACCCCATTGCCCGGGCTGTGAGCATAGGCTTTGTCTTGGACCGCGTTCTTTCTACCGTTGCGCTCCTCGTTCTGGTCTCAATACTTGGTTTTCTCTTGTGGTTTCCAGTTGAGGTCTCGAAGAATTTAATAGTGTTTAGCACGGGTTTTCTCGTGTATTTTGCTGCAAAAACGGCTCTTTTACTCACCCGCAGCTTTTGGTCACACCAGAGCCTCAACCTTGTCAGTAATCTGATCATGTTCATCTCGTGCGCATGTTACGCATACTGGGCAATGTTCATCAGTCGGCAAGGGGAAAACGTTCCAGTCAGGGTAGGGCATAGCTGGCGGGTGCGAGAGCAGGAGCGCCTCATCGGCCAACTCGAAGCCATCAATGCGGCGCTCCTCCGCACTGCGGTTCGCAGGTGAGGATGTCTTTTGTAAACAATGCGTAAACATTCCCGCGACATAGACGCAAATCTTCAGAAGCTTAAATTTTGAACCGGCGGAGTTCGATCTCCACTTTCCAACGTAGCTTCGATATCCCCACAGTCTGCACGTTAAGTGCGTTAATCTTGAACAAAAGCCGAACGATCCTAGGCAAAAGCATGGCTTGGGTATTGAAAAGAGAAGGTGATTCCTGTATCTTGATATTTACGGAGCGAACTTGATTTCCCTTGTGTTATTTACGCCACTATTGTTGTTCGCTGTAGCGGCGGCGTTCGTGGCTCCTGTTTTAGGTAAGCTTTATAGGACATGCCGAATAGAGGAAATCACTTCGGAATGGCTCGAGAACTTCTCGACGGCCTCATATCACCCCATGGAAGGCCTGCTGGCGGATGAAGATTTTACGTTTCTGTCCCGTCAGCCTGGATTCGATCTGTCGCTCTACCGGAAGTTGCGGCGCGAGCGGCTTCGCATCTTCCGCCAGTATCTCACTCGTTTGGTCAGCGATTTCAACCGTCTTCATCTAGTAACGCGGGTGCTGATCGCGCAGAGTCCCGATGATCGATCTGAGTTGGTTAGTAAGCTGATAAGGCTTAAGCTCCGCTTTTCAATCGCCCTTGTCCGCGCTGAGGTTAGCTATGTGTTGTGCCGTTTCGGGCTAAGTTCGCTCGCTGTTCGCGCCTTGATATTACATCTCGAAGAAATGCATGCCCAATTGAGTGCTGTGTCCGCCGCTCAAACAGCCTGAAGGACGCTGTGATCTTGCCCGGCCAAGGCGGGGGATTCCAGAAACTCCTTAAGTGCGGCTTTTGCGTGTCGATAGCCCTCAAATGCCATCTCAGCTTCTTTGAACTCTTTCGTGTGTACGCAGCGCCGTCCAGCTTTATGCTCAGCCGGATACTTCAAATGCAGCATTTCGTGGAACAGAATAAATCTTACGATTAATCTCGAAGCTTTTTCCGAATCAAAAAGTCTACTTACCACGATTACGTTATGGCAGGGATCATAATATCCAAGGGTGCTGCGCGAGCATGTGGGACTCCAACCCAATGTAGGCCGAGCCATCAACCCGTGAAAATACCTCAAATTCAGCTCTTCAAAGATTTCGTCAAGGTCGTATGTTTTACCTATCGGATTTCGTAAGACCTTGCGTCCGCGCTTTTGCTTGAGCAGATGAAGCTTCTGGCGAACGTCGCCGCGGTTCAGGTAACGTCGGTAACGCGCCAGCATGCTGAGCGACGGTGTCTTGCAAATAAGCTTACTAAGAAGAACGTGCGCCAGCGCTTCTTGGATTGGCGCCGGAGCGCCTTCGAGCACATCGCTGATACTGACCGTGAGATGACCTTCCTGCAGTTTGATCCGGCTGTTAGCGTTCGCGTATTTACGGAACCGGACCACAATCGGTGGCACACGACTCCGCGGATTTATTAGGCTAAAAACGCGCGTGTAAATCTGCTCCACTGTCTCAAAGAACAGCGCAGTCTCGACTTGCATTTCTTCCAGACTGTACCATGGTAGGTCAACCTTGGCCCACTTCGGCCGGCTTCGCTGACGCACAGCTTGGAAGGGCCAGTGTGCACAAATGAGAGGTGATCGTGGCAACAGCAAAAATCACTGCGATTGGCTGCTTCGTGCCGCCCCGCGTGCTATCGAACTATGATCTGTCTCAAATGGTCGAAACGAGCGACGAATGGATCACTGAGCGCACTGGAATTCGCGAAAGGCATATAGCCGATCCCGATATAGCTACCTCTGACATGGCGGTGGCCGCGGCCTGCGAGGCCCTTTGTCAGCGCGGCATCACCGCTTCGGAATTGGACGTGATCATCGTTTGTACGGTAACCCCGGACATGATGTTCCCCTCGACCGCTTGTCTGGTACAAGATCGGCTGGGCGCCTCGAAAGCATGGGGCTTCGATCTGGTTGCCGCTTGTTCGGGATTTATCTACGGCCTTACCACCGCAGCGCATTTGATCTCGGGCGGAGCGCATCGTAAGGTGCTGGTCATAGGTGCAGATACAATGTCGCGAATTCTGGATTACACTGACCGTGGCACCTGCATATTGTTTGGCGACGGTGCCGGCGCATTTCTCGTCGAGCCAGGAGAAGATTCAGAAGGCTTCATCGGCCATATTCATGAAATAGATGGGTCGGGCGGCGAATTCCTGAAAATGCCTGCCGGAGGTAGCCGTCTCCCAGCGACTTCGGAAACTGTCGCACAGCGATTGCACTATGTAAAACAGGAAGGGCAGCAAGTGTTCAAATTCGCGGTTCGTAAGATGTATGAGCTTTGCGATAGCTTGCTGCGTCAACATGGGTTATCTGCTTCGGACGTAAGTCTGCTGATTCCGCACCAGGCAAACAAGCGAATCATTACCGCGACAACCGAGCGTCTGGGCTTGCCTCAGGAGCGGGTCATCATAAACTTGGACAAATACGGTAACACTACAGCAGGCACCATCCCTTTGGCCACGCGCGACGCCATCACTCAAGGGCGCTTGAAGAAAGGGGATTTAATCCTATTTGCAGCGGTGGGCGCGGGCTACACAGCCGGCGCTAGTTTGTGGAGATGGGCTTACTAGCGCCGATGTCGGCCTGGGAAAGCGGGCTCACGCGCACTTTCTGTCGACGCCCGAAATCCCGCAGAACACGCTCGACATAACGCCTGGTTTCAGGATATGGAGGGACGCCGCCGAATCTGGCAACCGCGCCCGGACCGGCGTTGTAGGCCGCTAGCGCAAGTACCGCATCGCCCCGATAACGCAGGAGCAAGTTCCGCAGATATTTCGCGCCACCCTGAGCATTGTCGTCCGCGCAGTCCGCCTTTACTCCAAGGTCCGTGGCAGTTGCAGGCATGAGTTGCATCAGGCCGAGCGCTCCCTTAGGCGATAAGGCTTTCTGACGCAATCCCGATTCGTTTTGCGCAACGCTCTGTACCAATTCTGGCGGGAGCCCCTGTGCTGTGGCCGCATCCGTTAGGAGATCGACCGGGTCCTTTGGCACGGAAGAAGGGCCATTAATTGCTGACAGGTCCAGACCGTTGCTAATCAATTCAATTCGTGCCACCGCCGACTTTGGCAATTCCAACGTCCCCGTCGCCATGTGTAGTAAAAATCTTTGATTTGCTTCCGTGTGGGATTGAACTTCTAGCTGAAACCCGCTCACCAAGTAGACGAGTTCCTTTCCAAATGAAGGACAAACAGACACAATCGAAATGAGTAGCGCACAGGAGCGCGGAAGCTTCATTGCAAAGTTCAGGCTGTAGTTCCGATGGATTCGAGTTGCGTCTGGACAGAAGCGATCTCGCACTCGATAAGAAGTTCCTTTTCGAGCGATGCTACTGAGATAACAGCTTCGGCCGCTCGTTCAGCAATCCGGCTGTCTTGCCCGTAACGGCCAGCAAACAAGTCAGAAACATCCTGCAACTGTTGCCGGATACCCGCAAGACATCTGGCCATGGCAGCGTGTTCGTCCTGGCTCAATGGATATTGCACTTGAGATCCTTAGACACCCTACTTTGTGAGCTATGCCATTATTTTGACACAACCCGCACGGCTTTACCATCCGAGAAATCTGACTGGCGTTACGATGTAGCGAAGACGATGGGCCACGCTTCGAATCTCATCTGCAGTCGATGCCGCAAGCAGTTCCAAGCGAATCAAGCCCTGAATCTCTGCGATTGCGGCGGTCCCTTGCTGGTGAGCTACGACTTGCCCAATATTCGAACTCGATGGAACAAAAGCGATTTGAAGGGTTCGATCAATAGCATGTGGCGATATTCGCCCGTCTTGCCGTGCGAACTGGAAGAGGCGGTCACGTTACAAGAAGGTTGGACGCCCCTGGTCCGAGCCACGAGGCTGCAGCAATGCATCGGGGCAGCGAACCTGTGGGTGAAAGACGAAGGCCGCAATCCGACGGGGTCCTTCAAAGCGCGTGGGCTTTCTTGCGCAGTAAGCATGGCGAAAAAAATGAGTCTGCACAAGTTAGCCATTCCTTCGGCTGGAAACGCAGGCAGTGCTTTGGCCGCTTACGCAGCCGCTGCGGGCTTAAAGGCGAACATTTTCATGCCGCGCGATGTGCCGCAATCCAATTTTGTCGAATGTAAATCATTTGGCGCAAACGTGACGCTTGTTGATGGCCTGATCAGCGATTGCGCGAAGCTCGTCGCAGAAGGCAGACAGCGGGAAGGTTGGTTTGAAATCACTACGCTGAAGGAGCCTTACCGGGTAGAGGGTAAAAAGACCATGGGGTACGAACTTGCCGAGCAGTCGGAGTGGCGCATTCCTGACGCCATTCTCTATCCCTGCGGCGGCGGCGTAGGCTTAATTGGCATGTGGAAGGCTTTCACGGAACTCGAAGAACTTGGTTGGATCGGCAGCAAGCGACCCAAAATGATTGCCGTGCAAGCAGCCGGTTGTCAGCCAATTACTCGGGCATTCGACGGAAACGCGCCGGAAAGTGAGATTTGGCTCCAGGCGCAAACCGTAGCTAGCGGCCTGCGTGTACCAAAGCCACTCGGCGATTTCCTTGTGCTAAAAGCGGTTCGCGAAAGCGCTGGTACGGTGATTTCCGTTTCCGACGAGGAAATGATCGATGCTGGACTGCTGCTCGCAGAATGCGAAGGAATTTTCGCCGCCCCGGAAGGTGGAGCTTGCGTCGCCGCTGCCCGGAATCTGCTGAAAACGGGTTTTCTGCAGCCCGAACAACAGATCGTCATTTATAACACGGGTTCGGGACTGAAGTATTTGGAGGCATATGCGACCCGGTTCTCACGGCAGGCTGCTAGCGAGCAGGACAAGCTGGGAGGGCTTATCACGCCACATTGAGAAAATGTCAGAAGCACGGGTTCCTCGTGTTCGCAACAGCACACCCATCGTTTGCATCAATGGTGCTTTGTGGGATTATAGAGAGTAGTCCGTTTGGAGTTGTCGGTTTTCCCCTTGGAGTGACTCACGTCGATTGTCCAACCCGGTACCCAGCATTCCGAACAACAGTTAGGAGAGGATAAGTGACAAAGCTTTTCGTAGGGAATCTGCCCTACAAGGCTACTGAAGCCGATTTGCAGGCGTTCTTTGAAGAGGCTGGCGTCCATGTCGATAGCGTGAACATTCTTCGCGATCGTTTTAGTGGTGAAGCGAGAGGGTTTGGCTTCGTCGAAATTAGCGATGATGCCGCAGCGAACCAAGCCGTGCAAGCCTGCAATGGGCGATCCTTAATGGGTCGCGCCCTGGTCGTAAATGAAGCTCGTCCACCGGAGCGCCGCGAACGTGCTTCGGGTGGGGGCGGAGAACGGCAGCGCGATTTCGGCGGCAGCAAGAACCGCTGGTAGGTACTACCAACGTGCGTCTTGGATACGTCCTTTCCATGCTCCGCCTCGTCCCAGCCAATATTGAAGTGCCGAGTGAATAGTCGCGGCCGTATAGAAGCAAGCGACGAGCGGAAGAGAAAGACTCCAGCCCGGAGATAGTTTATAGAATCGCAGCGTCGGTAGATACGCCACGCTCATCAGCAGCCAACTTAAAAAACCCAAGATCATGGCTGGCAGCTTACCTGTCAGGAGTAGCAACGGCGGAAGTACATACGTAAAAATCAGTCCCACTATGGTCCCGATAAGCAGCAGAAAAGAATGCCGGAGTTGATTGAAGGCCGTGCGTGAGATCATGCGTTCGATCTCGCGAAACGTGCCATACGATCGTATGCTTTCGGTTGTGGATGTAAGCCCCATCCAAATCCGGCCGCCACTGCGTTTCACTTCTCGAGCTAGCGCACAGTCGTCGATGACCTCGCTTCTGATAGCCGCTAGGCCTCCGATTCTCTTGAGAGTATCGGAAAAGATGAGAATACAACCTCCGGCGGCCGCAGCCGTTCGGAAACCTCGTGAGGCAATCCATTTTGGCGGGTAGAGTTTCACGAAGAAAAACACGAAGGCGGGAATTAGCGCTTTCTCCGCATAGCTTTCGCAGGCGAGCTTTACCATGTACGAAGTGAGATCGTACCGATTCGTCTTGGCCATCGCGACAAGGCTAGCCACAGTATCGGAGCCGTGAACGACGTCCGCATCAGTCAAAAGTAGATAGTCAGGCACGAGCGTCTCAGCTTGCTCAACGCCTTGCGACAGCGCCCATAACTTGCCCGTCCACCCCGCGACAAGCGGCTGTCCCGTGATGACAGTCAGCCAGCTTCGTTTACCCGCGCGGTCGGCGATGAGCGTAGCCACTTCGGCAGTCTGATCCGTGCTGCCGTCATCGACTAAAAAAATGTGCAGCGGGGTAGGGAAGTCTTGCTCGAAAAGAGACGTGAGTGCTGGGCCAATGACATCCGCCTCGTTTCTAGCTGGAATGACAACCGCTACGTGCTCACCCTGCATTTGCCGTGGTTCAACAGGCGCAAGGCGCTTCGAAATTCGCCAAAAGCCACCTCGAAACGCCAATAGGTAAATCCAGATCAAGAAGGGAATGGCAGCGAGTGCGGTTACAAGCACAACCTGTTTTCTCGGGAGCTCAGGCTGGCTGCTGCTGGGTCATGCAGTGCAATGTTCCCAAACCAAGTACCAGGTCAGTCGAGCCGATTCCAATCACCTCGCGATCTGGAAACAATTCGGCCAGCTTGTTCAGCGCCATGCGATCGTTGGCGTCATTGAACGTGGGTACCAGAACGATTTTGTTAGCGATGTAGAAATTTGCATAGCTGGCAGGCAAACGCTGGCCACCAAACGAAACGGGCCGTGGCATCGGCAATGTCTCGATGCGAAACGCTTCGCCGCCCTGATCGCGCATCTCACGAAGCAGCGCGAGATTTTTCTGCAGAGGTTCAAAATTCAGGTCCGACGGGTCTTGCTCAGTTGCGATTACTACCGTGTGCTCGTCCGTAAATCGAGCTAAGTCGTCAATGTGTCCATGCGTATCGTCGCCCGCTATTCCGTTTCGCAGCCATAAAGTGTGATGCGCGCCAAGATAATGAGCGAATACTTCTTCCATATCCTCCCGCGTTAACGCTGGGTTTCGGGCCTGCTTTTCGCTCAACAAACATTCTTCCGTGGTCAAAATGGAGCCCACACCATTCACATCGATGCTGCCCCCCTCTAACACAACCCTCGTTTCTTTCCAGAACGGCGTCCACATTCGGAACCCAAGCTGACGGGCCAGAAGTTCTGTCACGGAATCATCGCACTTTGAATTCTCATATTTCGCCCAGCCGTTGAAGTGCCAGTTCAGCACACCCTGGCTGCCGACATTATTCCGGACAAACATCGGACAGAAATCGCGGGTCCAGCTGCGGTCCGTAGGAACATGGAAGAACTCGACCGACTCCATCGACACATGACACTTCTGCAACACGCGGCGTGCTTCCTGCTCCGCCTCGGCGTCGTTCGTGAGAATACGGACTCGCTCCACGCGCGAGAGGAGCCGAACTATCTCGCCGTAAACCCACGCAATCGCCCCAAATTTGCCGGGCCAATCCGTGGCCTCATGCGGCCAGGCGAGCCAAGTCGCTTCATGTGCCTCCCATTCCGCAGGCATGCAGAACCCAAGCTGCTGCAGGCATGGTTCGGGCTCTTGCATCCCGTTAGCCTAGCCAGCGCTGAGTAATAGCCCCATACGCATCGATGCGCCGGTCACGGAGAAAGGGCCAATTCCGCCGCACCTCATCCATCTGCTTGGGGTCGCATTCAACCACTAGAACCTGTTCCTCGCTTTCGGCAGCCTGCGACAACACGCGTCCAAACGGATCAGCTACAAATGAGCTTCCCCAAAATTCGAGTCCGCTTTCAGGCGATCCTTCGTATCCTGTGCGATTAACCGCAGCCACGAATATCCCATTAGCAATCGCATGCGCGCGCTGAATGGTACGCCACGCATCCAACTGTGCTTCTCCATACTGTGCCTTCTCGGACGGATGCCATCCAATCGCAGTTGGATAGAAGAGAACGTTCGCGCCTTGCAGACTCGTGATTCGAGCCCCTTCCGGATACCATTGGTCCCAGCACACAAGCACGCCAATACGCGAGTAACGCGTGTCGAAGTTCTGGAACCCGAGATCCCCGGGGGTGAAATAAAATTTTTCGAAATACAGCGGATCGTCGGGAATGTGCATCTTGCGATACAGGCCAATCAACGAGCCGTCTGCGTCCAATACCGCTGCCGTATTGTGATACAACCCGTGTGCGCGCTTTTCAAACAGAGAGGCGACGATTGAGACTTGTAGCTCTTTCGCGACAGAAGCAAGTGCCTCGGTAGACGGGCCGGGTATCGTCTCGGCTAAGTTGAACAACTCCGCATTTTCTTCGCGGCAAAAATACTGGGACCGGAACAGCTCCTGCAAACACACGATTTCGGCGCCGTTTGCAGCCGCCTCGCGAATTCCGCGTATGGCTTTCTGAACATTTGCGTCGGGATCCGTCGAGCACGACATTTGAACGAGCCCTATCTTGAAAGCGGTGTCGCGTTGCGCACGCGGCCCGCTGCTACATGTAGATTCCACCATTCACATCCAATACATGTCCCGTGATGAAACTCGCGTCATCACTCACCAGGAATTTAATAGCGCTTGCAACGTCTAGCGGCGTGCCCATTCGCTTCAGCGGAGTTTGGTCGAGAAATTTCTGCTTCAATTCATCGCTCAATCCCTGCGTCATATCTGTTTCGACAAAACCGGGAGCGACAGCATTAACCG
>JBPCLH010000215.1:0-9737 GCA_051003475.1 Bryobacteraceae bacterium | reverse complement strand
ATCCGGCGTTCTTCGAGAAGTCGGAAGCGCAGCGGCTTCCTGAAAACCAGTATACGGCACGGTTCCAAGCGATTCCGGGTAAGTTGATGAAACCTCGCGTGATTTGGGTTGTGACCGCTCGTGGCGGTTAGGCCAGCTTAGTGCTCGCCCTTTATCCATCATCCTGGTGAGCATCGCTTCGCCGTGACGCTACTTCGATTCAAGAGTCGCTGAAAGGGCGTTTATCACGACTGTTGTAGCGCGTTGGTTGGCGTTGAAGTTGCCAGAAGCTCTGCAAATCCCCTATACAGACCATAAACTTCACCATAGGCGTCTCTCACCATTGCGCGACGTTCACTGATCTCGCGGCCCACTCCGATACTTACTCGGCGGGCGCTTCTCAGCCAGCCATGCTGGTCCAGCACGACTTGTGGGATGTCTTTCGTTCCCGTGCCGAACGAAAGTGCGCGATCTAGGCCGCAGATTGCTGGGCGCCGATGGTGGACCCATTCGTTCCTATAATCGATGCAGTTCTTGAAACCCGAGCTATTCAAGAATTTGGCTAAGTTGAGGCAAGACAGAGGTCTTAAACTCAGGATCCGAACTGTCTGGGTCTAGGGTTTGTAGGTCCGAGCAGATATCCCGAAGTGTTCAACCGGCATCGGCCGCCGTTCTTTTTCTGTTTCTCTTTCTTATTTTTGGGGACAGACCAGTAGATCCTTACAAAATCTATGGCATATAAACACGATGGATGAAGGCGGAGCGTAGCATCATCGAGAAAGAAGCGGGATCGATAAATCGCCTCGGTCGGATTCGGCTGGACCTCTTGGTAGAAAATCTTGCAAGCATCGGCCTCGACGAGTGCGCTGCGCGACTCGTTTAGAAGATGCCATCCCTCTGAAAGTCTAACTATACCTTCAACCTTGTTGATGCCGAACAGCTTCAAAGCAGATAATGGGTCCACCAAGATAGGAGCCAGCTCTCGAACTAAAAGAGAATAGGGCAACTCCGAATGGATCTGCTTCATGCGATCACCCGGAATACCACCGCGCATTCCGAATACCGGCTCGCTACTCAAGTCCAACCCGGGCTTCCTCTTGATCGTAACCGGCTGGGCAGATTTGCAGCGGGTTTTGGCATCACGTTTTAGTCACGAGAGCTGAGGCGCTTCTCGCGGACAGTATCTCCGCATCGAAAGCAGCTAGTGAGCGAAAATCCTTTCGAACAGGTGCCGCATCTTGTCCTGCAAGCTCTGCAACTGCGCCTGGAGGGCGGTCGCGCTTCGAAATTCACCCGTCCAGCGATGCATCAGCTCGGCCAGCATCTCCTGCTCGACATGCGAGCCCGGGAGTTTCTCCTCGGCACGTCCTAATACGATACGAAGACCGTGTTCGAGAGCGCGCAGAAACGTGGTTGCCTCGAGCAAAAATTCGGCGTCAGCTCGCTCGAGATGGCCCATCTTCTCGACCACATCGATTCGCTCCGGCGTATTTAGACTCTTGAAGAACATCCCGGCACCCTTCAAGCGCAAATACATCAGAATGAAGTCAGCGTCATAGTAGCCGCCGTGCCCGGCCTTGAGCGGACTTAGCGTGCCTTCTTCCCTTTGAAGACGCATCCTCATTTGATAGAGATCCTGTTTGGAGCGTCCACCCTGACCATAGCGGCGCCAATCGACGTGTTGCAGCTCGGTCAAAAAAACTGTGGCGCGGTCTATGTCCCCGGCGACACCGCGCGCCTTCATGTAGGCGATGCCTTCCCACGCTTCGGCCCTGTTCGAGAAATAGTCGACGTATTTTGATTCCGTTTGAACGAGCATGCCTTCCCGGCCATTGGGCCGAAGGCGCGTATCGAGCGACAGGATAGTGCCGTCACCCGTGTAAGTGGTGAGGATCTCGATGACATGTTCGGCGACACGCGTCCAGAATTGCTGCCGCTGCGCTTCGGTATCGGGAATGATGAAAAGCAAGTCGGCATCGGAGCCGACGTCGAACTCACGCATGCCAAGGCGGCCGAGCGCCACAAGCATCATTTCATTCTTTGGCTCCTCGAACGGCTTGGTCCCGGCCGTGTGGGCGCGCGCGTGCGCAATTGCCTGCTCAAGACCAATGCGGTATGCGCGTGCGATTACGAATTCGGTAAGGGCCGAAGTGTGATCGAGGGTTTGAAAAACCAACTCAGGCAGGCAGATACTGCCCGCTTGGATGCGAAACATCTCCCGGCGAAAGAAACGCC
This sequence comes from Bryobacteraceae bacterium, assembly GCA_051003475.1. Taxonomy (GTDB): domain Bacteria; phylum Acidobacteriota; class Terriglobia; order Bryobacterales; family Bryobacteraceae; genus Bog-105. The sequence goes on along the minus strand of JBPCLH010000215.1, from coordinate 7,523 downwards.
GCAGTCCATTGATGTCGTTGAGCGGCGCAGCAAGGCCTTCAAAAGCCCAGCGCCGGGTTGGATGGTCTGCTACACGACCGACTTCTTCGAGGAGTTCGGGGTAACGTGTAAGTTGTTCGGAAAAGAATGGACTGAGTTCAAAAATCTGAATCGCATAGTCGGTCAGAACCGGATGGCCATTCAAGAGCTGAAGGTAAGCCGGATGCTGGAGCAAGCCTTCGAGAAAAAAGGCGAGTGCTCGATCCGAACGGTACGTGCTGTGCTGCCGAAAACGGTGCGCAAGCTTCGGGGCCGCCTCATCGAGAGATCTCAGGAGACTTTCCGAAAATCCAAGCGAACCGCGTTCCTCGGCCGGCCTTGGTGACACATCAGGTCCGGAGGTGGCAGGTGGAGTATATGAATAAGAAAGCGGACGCTGGGCGTGCACGATGCGGTCGTAAATAACCTGTACGTTTTCTAAGTGGCGGTTGAGTTCCTGCAGAAGTTCAGCCGCAGAGCTAATCGCGAGTTGGTTACCTGACGGCGTCGGCCCCATGCGCCGGGCGAGTCGATCGAGATCCGGCTGCTTAGCCGGAAGGGCATGCGTCTGCCGGTCATCTTCAAATTGCAGCCGATGCTCCAATTGGCGCAAGAACTGATAAGCGTCGACCAAGCGCGAGTGTTCAGTTGCGGAGAGGAGATCCTTCGCGAATAAATTTGAGAGCGCAGCAAGCGTGCCGCCATGCCGAACACACGTCTCGCGAGCACCGTGCAAGCGCTGCAAACATTGCACGAGAAATTCGATGTCGCGAATTCCACCAGGAGCGAGTTTCACGTTGAGCTCGTCCTTGCGCAGCCGCTTGCGTGTGAGCTTCTCGCTAATGCGCTCGCGCGTGGCTGACATCGTCTCGATAGTCGAAAAGTCAAGCGTTGTCGAATAGATGGAAGGTTCGACGAAGGAAAGCAGCGCTTGGCCCAGCGTTTCGTCGCCTGCTGTTACCCGAGCTTTGATCAGCATCTGCAATTCCCAATCGCGAGCACGGTTCGAGTAGTAGTCTTGCGCACCAGCTAATGAGATACATACATCACCGAGACTGCCCTCGGGACGAAGCCTCAGATCAACGCGATAACAAACGCCAGCAGCCGTGTACGTCGAAAGAAGACTGGTGAACTGATTCGCTACCTTCTTGAAGAATTCTTTATTCGTAATCTTCTCGGGACCGGATGTCTCGCCGTTGCCGGTATACAAGAACATCAAATCGATATCGGAGCTATAGTTAAGCTCGCGCCCACCGAGCTTGCCGAGTGCGAGCACGGTAAAGGCTGCGGGCACAATCATCCCGGATGCGTCCTTCATCAGGGCGGAACCGTGGCGCTCGGCTGTTTCCGACCTGACCTTCTCGAGTGCCAGCGCAAGAATGGCGTCGGCGAGATTAGAGAGTTCTTCGGTAACTTCGGAAATCGTACTGAGGCCCAACGCGTCGCGAACGACGAGACGAAGCAGCTCTTTACGCCGGAACAGAGCCAGATCCAACGCAGCGGGCGAAGCGACGGCTCGTTCTTTCAGGAATGCACTCAGGTGTTTTTGGTAGTCGGCAACAGAAAGCGGGCAGTGCATTTCCGAACTGCTCAGCAACCAATCGGGATGCTGCAGCAACTCTTCTGAAAGAAATCGGCTAAAAGCGAAAACGGTTACGAGCCACTCAAGGCGTTCGTCATCTGGGTCGAGCTGACTTAAGATGTCCGGGTGTCTCGCTCGAAACTCGCTGAGATAATGCGAGGGCCTCTCAGAATCAATCGAGGTGCCGACGAGATCTTGGATTCGCTGTCGCAGTGGGTTGAGGCCTAGACAAGCTGATCTATCGCCTCGATTATATCTTCGATTCCTCGAAGCGCCGGTCAAGGTAACGCGCAGTTCAAGACGATAATCGGACTGGCCTATTCTCGCGACAGGATTGATAGATACCGAGCACAACTTGAAGCGCCCGATACCCTTCCTCTCCATTGACCACAGGTTCTCGACCGGTCCTTATTGAATCGGCAAAATCTTGAAACTGGCGCTCGAAGGAGGTCAATCTGATCGACATTGGATCCGATGAGCCCGAGGCGACGTCGTGCTCAATGGGAGCAGGATCAGCGGCATTGGCCTTTTCGTCGTCTTGGACATCCCAGGTAGTCAGGCGGTCGCCGCTGATCATCGCAGTTCCCTTGACGCCGTGAATTTCGATCCGTTCCGTGTACCCCGGCCAGAACGCCGTGGCAGCCTGGATGACGCCTGTTGCGCCAGATTGATACGAAAGCAGTGCATTGACGATATCTTCGGATTCGATGTTATGACGCGCACCGATTTGCCAGAGTCCGTTCACGACCGATACCGGTCCCATAAGGTAAAGCAGAATGTCTATCTGATGAATGGCTTGATTGATAAGCGCACCGCCGCCTTCCGTGCGCCAACTGCCCTTGATCGCCCTGGCGTAGTATTCGTCATTGCGAAACCATTTGACGTAAGCGTCCGCCTGGAACAGCTTGCCGAGTCTTCCAGCCGCAAGAGCGCACTTCAGGAAGAGAACTGAGTCGTCGAAACGATGTTGGCTGACGACACCCAGCTTGATGCCCGCTTGCCGCGCGATCTGGACCATTTTTTCGGCTGTTTCGAGATTGGTCGCGATGGGCTTCTGAACCTGTAAAGCACGCTTGATGCCAGCGCACACCTCAACCGGCTGCAGATGGGACTCCGGGAATGTGCAAACGTCGACGAAGTCAAGACCTGGGTACCGGCACAGATCATGAAAATCAGGGAGAAATTCCGCGTCCCACCGCGCTGCAAATTCGCGCCCGCGAGACTCCGTCTTGTTTGAGCAAGCAACAAGTTCAAAACCGATGTTGCGATAGGCCTGGGCGTGTTTATTAGCTATAGCGCCTGTTCCGAGGATTCCGACTCTCATGGTCCGGGTTGCACTAGAGTCATAGCTTACACTCCGGTTTCGGTTCCGCAAACGCTCACTTCGAGACCCGCTTCGCGAAAGAACGCGGCCTTCACTGCTAAGGCTTTGTTTGCTCCATTTGCATCGGGAGCATAGACCACCTGAATATGATTGGCTTTGTGCCGAGCCATCATCTGGTCGCGCGAGATGCCGTAGAAAACAGCATGCATGATGGGCCATTGCGGGGTCGTGATGCGCCATCTACGTTCTGTCTCTTCCTGTGGAAGTTCGACAACGCGGGCACGCCCGATATCAGCCTTCAGCTTGCCGTCCTCGATGAACACGCGGCTCCAGACGATTTCACCGGGCTTGCTGATGCCCTTAAGCGAACCCCCGCCGAGACGGAAATACATTGGAGGCTGCCGTTCGCTCACTGTACCTTTAAACCCGCCTACATGATGCGCGGGTGGTACGGCACCGGAGATTTCAAAGACCCACACGAATTGCCCATCGAACGTTTCGCCAAAACGAAGGTCGTGCAGCGTCGTTTCCGGCGCAAAGCCGAGCGCATTCCAGACACGATTGGTGATGAGCGCATCGAGCCCTGCGCATTCGTCGACTTCGTTGAAATGCGGAAGCGGCTGTCCTTGATAGAGAACGCGGCCGTCGCTTGATTTTACCGGCGGTCGATCAGAGTTATTCAGCAGACCCTCAGCGAGATCGGACGCAGCAGCTAAATCTTTCAGGCCCTGTTGATACTGGATGCCGATTGCAGCGCATCCGAACTCATCCGCAATGCGCAATGCCGCAATATACATCCGGCATTGGTCGAGGATCTGGTCGTCAGTAAGATCGGTTTCCGGATTTGGCCCGGTTTTGAAGGTGAGACCGCTTTTGTCAAGCCATCTACGAACAGCTTTCGCTTCCCGCTTCGGCACTTCGCGCATGGCCGCGTACAGTGCAGACTGACTGAGGCGTTCCTTGTAAACGCCAGTCGGATTGAGAAGATGATCGGGCACAATCGCGTTGAACATGCCCATGCATCCTTCATCGAACACGCCGAGGATTGCTTTGTCGTGCTTGAGTTGGCGAGCAAGCGATATGCCGAGCGATTCTGAATGGGATGGCAGGCGCACGCTATCCAAGGCGCGAACGTGACTCGCATCATGCTGCACAGGTTCGCCATGAAGCCAAGATTTGAGGCGTGTCAGAAAATAGTTATCCGCAAAATTCTCCGACCACAGCGTCGAATACTGAACACCAGCCTTGGTAAGCGATCCGTTCAAGTTCAGCATTCCGACAAGGCCAGGCCATTCCCCGCTCCAGTTCGCGACAGTAAGGATGGGTCCTTTATGCGTGGTCAGGCCGTGCAGAATATGGTGGCTGTACTGCCACACGGCTTCTACGACGATGATGGGAAGGTCGTCAGGAATGCCGCGGAAAACCTCCATGCCGTATTTTTGTGAATCGATGAATCCGTGCTGCTTTTCGGAATCAACAGGATGACCTCGCTTCACCCGTACACCCAAGTCTTCGATCGCTTTGGCAACCGCTTGTTCGACGCGTTCCTGAGCAGGCCAACAGACACGGTTCGCGGATAGACGCAAATCGCCGCTTGCGATCAGGACAACCGTCTCGAACATGCTCGCTCCATTTTTGCAAATCAGTACAAATTCACCGAAGCGCTTTCGCGAGACGATGGACGATCAGTAAACCCAGCCCAGTGTGACCTGGTAGCTTCGTGGCGTCACCCAATGCGTACCGCCAAAGGTTGACAGAAAATTATAGAGCGCTGCTTCATTGGTGATATTCATCGCCGTGAACTTCAGTGTTGTTTTCAATTTTTCCTTCCGGAAGAGATTGTCTGTGCCAATGCCCACGTCGAACAAGTTCCGGGATGCAATGCGCGGCGGGTTGCGATCTGGGTCGTAGGTGCCAGCGGCCGGAATCACAAGGCGCGTTGCTCCATACGTTCCCGAGCATGAGCTGATGCCATGGATTACGGTCGCGAACTGACTGCCACAAAAAAATCCGATATCAGCCTGCTGAGCGGGCGTGAGAGCCAGGGCGTCGGCAACATCAGTAACAGAACCCGTTGCTTCACCGCTGTCAAAGCGCCAGGTGAAGGTTGCCCAGGGGCCATCTTTTTTGTATTGGTATCGCAAGAACGTGGTCTGCTGAAATGCCTGATCGTGATCGATTCGAAAAGCGCCAACGTCGAGAGGCGAGTTGAAGATCAGTCCGCCAGTTTCGGGACCGAAGAAACGGGCGCGCGTGTGACCTAGCGTTGTGTACGCTTGGAATCCATGCAGATTGGAAGTTGAGACTCGAACCGAAACCCCATCTATTTTGGACTCGCGCCATTCAATCGGAAACGCGATGGAGCTATTGAAGAGCGTATCGAAATCGAAAGCGTTCTTAGTGTATTTCCAAAAATACTCCCCATCGATCTGTATGTACCTCTTGACAGCTTGTTGCAGCCCAACATCATACTGATTCCGATGCCCGGGCCGTAGAGCTTGGCTCGCAAATGCTCCGAAAGCATTGGATGCCAATCCCCCCGATCCCGTAGTACTCGAGAGAATCAGGTTTTCGTTGTATGGCGTTTCCATGGTTCGGGAGTACGACGCGCGCATGACTGTCCCGGTTTTTTTAAATAGATACGAAAACCCGGCGCGTGGCTGTAAGAGCTTGTCGTGGGAAATGCCGTCGTAATTGTCAAAGCGTACGCCGAAATTAAGACTCAGATCCTTTAGGGTCATCTGGTCTTGTACGTAGACTGACTGCTCATTTATGTTCGCGCGGCCATGAAATCGGAACAGCGAACCGCCCCGGGTCAGGTCGAATGGTATTAAACCAGGTGAAAGATTTGGATTCGCGATGTAGCCAAGGCCCGCGCACGCGGACGGATTCGTTACGGCGGGCAATGCGAGTGGTTGCCCGTTGAGAGTCAAGCAGACCGGATTGAAGGTTGGATCTGTCAGGCCAAGGCCGAAATTTTCGACCAGCTTCGTCTGCATCAGCTCCGTACCGAGCTTGATGTTATGCCTTCCATTCGCGTAGGAAACATCGGCGCGCGTACCCCAATTCGTGAGATGGCGATCTTGACTCACCGTTGCGGGAGTGTCATTGAACGGATCTCGACTGGGGTAATAGTCGATCCGATCCTGGCGGATAAATGGATCTATGGTGAGAAGAGTCTGCGGATTGAACGTGTGCTGATAGCCGAGACCAAGACTGAATGTCTTGGAGAGCTGGCGCTGATCCTGGCTGAGCTGATCGTAGGTATTGGGAATCTGGAACCAGTTGCGAGCACCAAAAAGATTCAGATGCAAAGAATCGCGGCTGCTGGGCTGAAAGTCGATACGGTCAAAAATGGATTCGTTGTTGCCCTTGTCATGAAAAGGAGTGAATTCAGGGCTGTCCAAGAAACGCCCACTTCGATCTGAGTTCACGACGAGAAAATTACCCCATTTCGCGCCGCCTATACCAAATGTGGCTTCTTCTCCGACGTTCCCAAATGAACCGTAATATGCGTTGAAGCTTGCAGTTGGCCTTTGGCCGAGACCAGAGCGGGTGACAGCGCTGACTACGAGACTGGTCTTGTCGCCATATTCAGGATTGGGCGCTCCGCTGATCAATTCGAGAGACTGAAAAGCGTTTGGAGGAAGCTGAGTCGAGAAGGTTTTGCTCTGCTGATCGTTGATAGGCTGACCGTCTACAACATAGCTGGTTTCCCCGTGATCGCCTTGCGGGTGAAAGAAGCCGTTCGAATCGGCAACCACGCCGCCTGACGTCAGGGTGATAGCGTCGCTGAGTCCCTGGCCTGAGGATGCGATCGGGAGTTTGGAGAGCAGAGTTTGATCTGCGTCCGTATGCGCGGAGGGCACGTTTTCGAGAACATCCGCACTTGCTTCGACGTTCACTGTCTCCGAGGATCCGGCTAGCGCCAAGGCTACATTTACCTGGATAGGAACCTGGGTGCGCACCGCGACATCCTGCTGGAAGATCTGAAAACCCGTGAGCGTGATTTGCAAATGGTACTGATTGGGCGGGAGATTCGTGAGCCTGAACGTGCCATCTGTACTGGATTTGGCGGACTGTGAGTAGCCGGAAACAGGATTACTGATCGTCGCTTCAGCACCGCTGACAACTGCTCCGCTGGGGTCTTTGACAATTCCCTGAACAGTGCCACCGTTCCCGGTTGCCTGCCCGCAAAGGCCCGTTCTTACCAAAAAGATGAATGAACAAATGAGCAGCGCGAGTTTAAATTCCGGCTTAAATAATCGGTTCAAAATAAAACCCTCCTTCCATGTTTCAGCACTATTTGAACGGGCTACGCGCGCCATGCGTAGCGGTGTAGCCGGTCCAAGAATTACAGCAACTGGAGTGGAGAAGGGGGAGCGCGGGGAGTTCGAGTCAGATCTGGAATTTCAAAAATGGCTGGCGGCTTGAATGAAAATCTCAGACCATCTGAAGAGGCATTGAGCGGTTTGCCGGCGTCGTTGGCGATTGCTACTACGTTCGCGCGCTCACCGACATGGCAAAGCAGGCAATTCGCGTCCTGGCCCGAATCGTGCTTGTGGAGTGGTCCGGCAAGTGAAACGATCAGGACAGCTG
>JBPCLH010000214.1:0-5822 GCA_051003475.1 Bryobacteraceae bacterium | reverse complement strand
GCTCCATTCACTCCTATAGCGATGCGCCGGCAGATCCGGAAAACGCGTGGCTGCAACCCACCTGTATCTGACGCCTGAAAGCTTGCCCGAATGACTTCGATAAACTCTGTCAAGCCGTTAGGAGTTGCTCTCTTCTGCGCTGCCATTCTCAGTGGCCAGACTAGCACTAATAAGGCCAAACACCTCTGCGATCTGGCAATCGCAGCACTGGGTGGAGACCGGTTCCTCCATATGCAGAACCGGATCGAAAGTGGCCGCGTTTACTCTTTCTTTCACGAGCAGCTCAGCGGACTGGGAATCGCGACGATTTACACCGAATACTTGAGCGAGAAGCCGCCGCAAGGACTCGCCATCCGCCAACGCCAGGTGTTTGGTAAGAAGCAGGACTATTCCGTCCTCTTTTTACCCGATCAGGGATGGGATATTACGTTCCGAGGTGCGCGTCCGATAGCCGATGAGAAGTGGCAGCGCTATATTCGAACCACTGAAAACGACATCCTGTATATACTCCGCATGCGTTATAACGAGCCGGGGCTGCAGTTCGATTACATCGGTACGGACGTATACAAGAGCACACATATCGAGATCGTTGATGTCACGGATGCGCAGAATCGGACCGTTCGCGTGTACTTCGATCACAATACTGTGTTGCCGGTGCACGAGGCATTTAGCTGGATCGATCCCGAGACCCGCTACCACAACGATGAAGTCACTGAATTCGATAAATACCGCAAGGTCGGCGACGGAATCATGTGGCCGTACGCGATTGAGCGGGAACGCAACGGCTACAAAACGTACCAGATATTTGCCGAAAAAGTGGCAGTAAACCAGGCGCTAGCTCCGAAGATCTTTGAATTGCCCCCCGGCGCGAAGGTTTTAAAGAAGGTAGACTAGCAGTGGAGTTAATGGACCTCGACCAGCTCCATACATTTCTTGAGATCGTCCGTCTCAAGAGCTTCTCGAAGGCTGCGCAGACCTGCTACCGCACGCAGCCTGCCATCAGCGCCCAGGTACGGCAGCTGGAACAAGAGCTCAAAACGAGTTTGTTTGAGCGTATGGGAACCAAAATCTCGTTGACGGTCGCCGGACGAATTTTGGCCGACTACGCGGAACAAATCCTCGCTTTGCGACGCCGCGCCCAGGACGCAATTAATGAGCTGGAGAAGGTTCCGCGTGGCGAGTTACTGATTGCCGCAAATGAGGCGACGTGCATCTATGTTCTGCCGCGTGTATTCGCGGAATTCAAGAAACAGTTCCCGAATGTTGAGATTCTAGTGGACCGGTCGTATGGCAGCCGTGTTGTACAGGCCGTGCTCGACAATTTGGCGGATTTCGGCATCACCCAGCTGCCCGTATACGAAAAGAAGCTCGAAGCGGTGAAAATTCACTCAGACGAGATCAAATTGCTTGTTCCGGCGGACCATAAATTTGCGTCACACGAAACAGTGACAGCGCGTCAGCTTATCGGCGAGCAATTATTGCTTCCTAAGACAGGAACTACCAGAGCTCGATTGAACGAGTGGCTCGACGCTGTCCAGGACGACTTGGCCATTTCGATGGAACTGGATTCTACGGAGATGATTAAGCGCTTCGTTATGGCCCATCTTGGATTATCTTTCCTTGCGGCTTCTCACTGCGAGGAGGAAATAGCGGCCAAGAAGCTCGCGGCCATTTCGCTCGGCCCGGAGGCGATGGTTCGTCGAGTTGGTTTGATTTACAGGCGCGACAAGTCTCTCTCCAAGGCGGCGCTCGGGTTCATCAAAGTGACTATCGAAAACGCCGGCACTGAAGCACTACTTACCCCTAACCAGCGCATCCGCACTGCTGGATCTTGAGCTCATCTAACCTATGACTGGCCTCATTGCACGAACCTCTACAATTTTTATTGCAACGGGTACCGGAACCCACGTCTATCGATCGATGGCTGAGGTGCCGCCGCCTATGCGCCGAAAACTGCACTCTTCCACAACGGGGATGAACTCGGCGACCATTTTGATCGCGGACAAGCGCGGGCGGGAAGAATTAGTTCGAGCGCTGCATGGTCAGCCAAGCGACGTGTGGTCTCTTCTGGCACGCACCAGAGCGCGAGAGATCCATGAAGCATCTAAACCATCGCGCCGGCGCTTGCCTTCTGTTCGGACTTGGTTAGAAATGTTCCTACCTGTGGCGATCGGTGCGTCTTTGTGGCTGTTGATTGACTCGCATTTTTAAGGCTGTCGGCCTCATGTTTTCGGCTGCTCAGCCGATTAGTAAGCTGTGAACACGTTTTACGCCAATGATGCGCCTTCTGCAGTGATTCAGCTTGCCTCCCCTGATGCCGACGGGAGAAAGCGGACGGTACCTTGCTCATTCCAGGGATCGGAAGGCAAGCGATTGGTTCTACACGCGAACGAGCCCGTGCCCATTTCGAGCGCCGTAAGTGTAGAATTCAATGATGCCCTTTTCCTCGGAGAAGTGGTGGCGTGCACGGGCGGCGTAAACAGGAGCTGCAATATCGAAATCAAAATAGAGCAGATTCTAAGCGGCTTGCAAAGCCTGATGGCTCTTCGCTCCCACTTGCTTTCGGAAGGGGTCCCGCAACAAAGACCCGCGTTAATTCCGGTTGCCAAGTAGTCACCCCAAACTGAGCGCCGCACACGCCCATTCGCTATTCTGCAAGTGAGTGCAGCGTAATGTCATTGTCTTCGGAGGCGGCGGCCAACTCGGTGTAGAGTTGTGTCGTGAATTCGAGCGCAGGCAATGGGTCGTGAAGCGCTTTGATCGCCAGTCCGTTGACATCACCAACGCCCACCGGGTAGAAGAGGCAGTCGCTCAGGCCGACCCGCAACTGGTCATTAACGCCGCGGCATACAATCAGGTCGACATTGCCGAAAACGAGCCGCTCGCGGTCTACCAGGCGAATGCTCTAGCAGTCCGGAACATCGCGATGGCATGCCGGCAGACCGATTCACGTCTAATCCACTACTCTACCGATTACGTCTTCGATGGCACTAAGGGCAGTCCCTATGTCGAAACCGATGCTCCTCATCCTTTGGGCGCGTATGCCGTGTCGAAGCTGGCCGGAGAACTCTACGCCCAGGCTTATCTTGACGAGCCGCTCATTATTCGGACATCTGGCGTCTTTGGCCCGGGCGGCATGTTCACTCCAAGAGGCAATTTTGTCGAACTAATGCTGCGGCTAGCCAACAGCAATAACCCGATCCGCGTGGTTCAAGACCATGTCGCTTCGCCGAGTTACGCGCCAGCGATGGCCTCTCGAACAGCCGATCTTGTAGAGAGAGGATTCGGCGGGCTATTTCACATGGGTGGCGGAGAGGCGATCTCCTGGTATGCGTATGCAAAATTGATTTTCGAATTGGCAGGTCTATCGCCCTCTGTTCAACCGACCGATGAAAGAGAATACAGAACCGCTGCCCGCCGTCCCAAGTACTCTGCGTTATCGAACATGAAGCTCGAAGCTGCGGGCATCACGCCCATGCCGTCCTTGCGAGAAGCCGTGAGCGATTATCTGAAAGCGCGGCAATACGTCAGCGCACATCGGCCGGCTTAGCGCGCCTCGTTCGGCGTGGCGTAATAGCCGTTGCGTGCCTGAACGCGATAATCGTTCTGGTTGGTCTTAACCTCGATACGGCGGAATGTCCCGTCTTTTTTAGGGTTTGTTGACACATAGCCTATCGAGTACTGGTTGCGCATTTCGTCCTGAATCTCCTTGAAGACTTCGTTCAAAGGATGCTTGGATCTCACAGTGAAGACATGACCGCCAGTCTCTTCGGACATTTTCCGGAGATCCGACTCGCCTCCACTTCCGATCATCCCAGCGCCCATATAGAAGTAACGGTCGACGTAATAGATGCTGTACACGATTGAATCAGCGCGCTGCGCCGCTTCGGTTGCAGCCTTGCGGTTGTAGAAACTTCCTTGATCGTCGCCGTCCGTAATCAGCACCATGGCCTTTCTGCCGACTTCGCTCTTGAGCTTTTCGTTCGAAGCGAGATAAACGGCATCAAAGAGAAGCGTACCTTTGGGTGTGCCAGAGGTGGGAATCGGACCCGTGTTCACGTTCGGAATCGGTCCGCGGCCAATCATCGGCGTCTGCCCATCGCCCCTCAAATCCTGTAACGCCGCGGTGAGCTGCCGGGGAGAGTTCGTGTAGTCCTGTAAAAGGTCTGTGCTCCTTCCGAATGAGATCAGAAACGCCTCGTCTTTCGCGCGAATGACACTCGAGAAAAATGCCGCCGCAGCCTGCCGCTCAATGTCGATCAAACGTTCCTGACTGGCGCTAATATCGATGAGCAGCCCGAGCGTCAACGGCAAATCCGTTTCCCGCGAGAAGCGTTGAATAGTCTGCTGCTTGCCGTCTTCGTATATCTTGAAATCGTCTTTGGTGAGATTCGGGATTAACTGACCGCCATGCTTAGATCGCACCGTGAACAGAATGTTTACCAGATCGACACTGACCCGAATAGTCGATTCTTGTCCAGCAGAGGATTGATCTTGCTGGCCAGGCGCAGGCTGCATGGTCTGCCGGGCCGCGGACATCCGCCAACTTAGTGCGCCGCCCGTCAGGAAGAGGGCGATTCCCATGCATGTTAAAAATCGAAGCGAACTACTCATTGTTGCTGTAGCGACTGTGGCCGTCTTGGTTATGATTATCCTCTAGGGCGCCAAGTATTCGTATGGAATCGGCGATGCTCCACTTGAAGAGAGTCGATCCTGTGATGGCTAAGATCATCAGACGGGTGGGGCCCTGCCAACTTACCGTTCGGGAACCAACGTTCGAGACGTTGGCGCGATCCATTACGTTTCAGCAACTCAGCGGCAAGGCGGCCACGACGATATTCGAACGCGTGCGCAAGGCCGCCGGTCCGAGATTTACTGCAAGGGCGTTTTTGAAGCTCACACCCGAGCAGTTAAGCGCATGCGGGCTGTCGAGACAAAAAACCGCGTCACTGCGAGACTTAGCTGCGAGAGTTGACCGTGGTGAAATCAACTTTCGTAAGCTCGTTACTTTACAGGATGAAGAAGTCATCGCAACGCTATCACAGGTGCGAGGAGTCGGCGTCTGGACAGCGCAAATGTTTTTGATGTTCGCGCTCGAGCGACCTAACGTCATGCCGCTCGCGGATCTCGGCATTCGCAATGCTGTTCGCAGAGCATACGGGTTGGAAGAACTGCCCAAAGCAGCGGATTTATCGAAGCTGGCCGGGAAATGGCATCCATATTGCTCAGTGGCAAGTTGGTATCTCTGGAGGAGCCTCGAAGGATCGGCCGATATTAGCTAAACGTGGCCCGCAGCCGAGGCGGATTGTATCGGAGGCAGCGGCCTGGCTGGTTTCAGAACGACAACGCCAAGCGGAGGGATGACAAGGGTAGCCGAAGCTGATCTTCCGTGCGACGGAGTGGCCTCTGCATCAACGTACCCTCCATTTCCCATGTTGCTGCCGCCGTAAATCTCGGCGTCGGAATTGAAGATCTCGCGGTGCAATCCTGCTTCCGGCATGCCTATCCGGTAACTTGCGTGGGGTGTCGGAGTGAAATTGCAAACGACAACCAAATAGTCTTCCCGCCGTTTCGCGCGACGCACGAATGAGACCATCGAATTTTGAGAGTCGTGGAAATCGATCCATTCGAAGCCCGAAGGTTGAAAGTCTATCTCGTAAAGGGCCGCTTCGCTTCGGTAGAGATCGTTCAAAGCGGCACAGAAGCCCTGAAATCGCCGGTGCACCTCGTAATTAAGCAACCACCAACCGAACTGGATTTTGTCGTTCCATTCGGACGTTTGACCGCTCTCGGAAACCATGAACGATCGCTTCTTTCCGGGC
>JBPCLH010000213.1:0-5221 GCA_051003475.1 Bryobacteraceae bacterium | reverse complement strand
GGGGGGGGGGGGTGGGGTGGAAGAAAAGGGGGAGGGGGGGGTAGAGCACGGTCACATCATGTCCGCGGTGCGTCAACTCGTACGCACAGCAAAGCCCAGCAATACCGCCTCCTGCAACAATCACCGCCTTCTTTCTCGAGGCGGTGCGTTTCTCTTGATGAGCGAGCGAGAGTCCACTGACCGGGACGGTTTGCAACAGTGTTCGACGAGTAAGCACTAAAGCTCTCCAATTCGGAGTCAGTTTACAACAAGACACTTGCGATTCGTTAATGTCGTGTGCGTCGGATAATTCTACGGCCGTCCCCGCCGATCGACGCCCTTGCGGAATTCAAGGTGCAGACGAGTGACTACAGCGCGGAATTTGGACGCTCGGCATGAGCTGTGCTCAACGCCATCAAGTCGGACACCAATCAAGTTCACGGTAGCGCCTGGAGCTCTTGCGGAACGACGCGCTCGATGCAGCTAACTTCTTCGAGAACGCCGGTGGCATGACAACAGTCAAGTTCCCCTAAAACCAGTCTGGAGCGAGCGTCGGCGGGCCATCCGATGCCGGAAGGACCACTTGAAGCCGCGGCAGCAACTCTGCGGAAATTCAGTCTTAAGTACCCGGTTGGGAATATCTTGGGAGAACTCGGTGTTTCCGGCGCGAGCTTCCCTCCTGTTAGCCGTTTATCTTAGCCAGCGCTCAAAAAAATTTTTCCAGGCGGGATCGATTTCGGGTCCATTGGCCGCGTGGCCGTCATCGGTCAGTACAAAGTCGAGGCGCTCCGGAACACCGAGGAGGCTGTAAACTTCCTTTGCGCGATTTACATAGCCCCAGCTTTCCCTATCATCTGAATTGCCACCGTTGGCCTCGCAATGGCGGCATCCTCCGATCAGCAAAAAAGGTTTCGGCGCTGCGAGGGCCAGAACCTCGTGGTTATCGTGCTCGAGGCCGGGCCTCGCGGGATCGGAGTTCAGAAGGCTTAATACCGTATGCTGCGGGGTTGGGATATCGGGAAACGGGCGCACCCAATCGAGATACCAAGGGTAGTACCATTGTGTTCCCCCGTTTAGCGCAATGTGAGGGTCTATAGCCACCGTAACTTTGATCGAAGGCGAGAAAGCAGCAACGTAGACTGCAGCCTTTGCGCTAAGGGAGAACCCCATAAAGCCGATGCGGTTTGCATCCACCTGTTTCAGGCTGCGGAGGTACGCTGCTTCGCGCTCAACGTCAAAAACCATTTTGCCTAGAGGCAACCAGTGGCCGAACCGCTCATAGAGTTTCTCGGAAACGCCGTTTCGGAATGTTGTGTTATCGCGGTAATGCCGGATGAAAGACCAGCTTCCGAGTACTACATATCCATGTTCCGCCAGCCATTTGCCCCACCACTGTTCCGTGATCGTGAAGTCGGGGATCGTCGCAGTCCAGCAGATGACAGCGGGGAACGGACCCTTTCCCTGATTTTTCGGTATTAGAAGTATGTGTTGCTGGTAGAAGTCCTTTTCAATTGGTAAATCTAACCGGATACGCCTGTATTTCGCATATTCCTGCGTGTCCAATACGTGAGCTTTCCTGATGTCTCCGAACCAATGCATGTCAGCGGCCGCAGGTGATAATTTGCCGAGGATCTCCGTCCATAGCGATATCAGTTCCGGGCGCCTTATTTTGTACCAGTCTTCTGGTCCATTCAGCCCTTCAACAAGCGATGGGATTAGTTCATTCTGAGCATCCGGTTCTGGAGCTGGGGTATGGGGGAGCATGACACGGTGCTGATTTAGCCGATTTGCGTCATCCTGCCCAGTCATGACGGCTGCAATCGCCAGAAGGAGTATAGTCAGTCGTTTTTGCATGATCACAAACAGTCTCATTTGCTCACGGTGCAAACTGTGGTGCCCGCAACGTGTTGCTCCGGATTAAAAAAAGTCGTGCGGGCAAGAAAGCAAACAGGATCGCCATCGAGATCGGGTGCGCGACTGCCGCAAATACGAAAACGGGGGAGTACGAGACGCGGGAGACCACATACCCGGTGGCGAGGTTCGCCAGGGCTCCGCCGAGTGAGCCAGCCATCCCGCAGAAACCGGTCGCAGTGGCAACAGAGGTGTCACTGAACAGATCGGCAGGCAAGGTCATTAGGTTTGCGATCCAGATCGCATGGCCCAATACGACCCCGCACATGGCGGCGAGTGCCGCCTCAGCGGATGGCACGAGCGGCGCGGCGATGGCCGCAGGCATAAGGCACGCCCCGAGTGCCATAACGCATTTGCGGCTTTTTGGCAGGGACCAGCCATGCTCGATTAACCAGCCAGAAAGCCACCCGCCGAGCACGTATCCGATATCACCAAAGACGTAAGGCGTCCAGGCATACCGGCCCACCATCCCCAGGCTAAAACCGCGCTCTTTCTCAAGGTAAGCTGGCAACCAGAAGATCACGAAGTAGATGACCGGATCCGAGAGAAACCGCACCAGCATCAATATGAGGCAGGCACGGCTACCGAGAACGTTCCGCCAAGGAGGATGTAGGCTCGCGGTTTGTTTTGGGACAGGGCTCGCATTCGCAGCGATTACACGCTGCCGCTGAGTAATCCACGGGTTGAGAGCTGGCGGCTGATAGAGAAGCAGCCAAAACGCGAGCCAGACGAGCCCCAACGCCCCCGTGAACACGAACGCAGCCCGCCACCCGTAAACCAGCCCCAGCCAGGCCGCAAGCGGAGAAGCAACGGCCGCACCCAGAGAAGAACCTGCGTTAAAGATGCCAACGCCAAGGGCGCGTTGCGTCTCAGGAAACCATTCACGCACCACCTTCACTGCCGCCGGAAAGTTCCCTGGCTCGGCCAGTCCCAGAAGAAAGCGGCAGCCCGCCAGCGACCACTTTCCGACCACCAGTCCATGTAGCATCTGAGCGACGGACCATAAGAATGCAAATACCGCGAAACCACGCCGCGCTCCCAGCCGATCCACCACATAGCCCGATCCGGCATACATAATGGCATACGAGAACATGAAAAGGCTCACAATCTGACCATAGTCCGCCTCGCCGAGCGACAGGCTCCGGCGAACGTCTCCGATCGGAACCGACAGCGTCACGCGGTCAGTGTAGTTTATCGTCGTTGAAATTAACAACATTCCAGCGATGATCCAGCGAAACTTCGCGATTGTAAACCGTTCCGTCACGTCATCAATCCAGTTCCACTGACCATAGATAACTGGAGCGGACGTGATTGTCGTTTTCACCCAGATAGATGCGGCCGCGGTCGTCAATCGCGAGTTCATGCACGCGGGCCGGCCGCTCGCCTGTGGATTCATCCACCAAGTCCGAATAGAGCTGCATCGCACCGCCACGCGTGTCCCAGCGGATCAGTTGAGTGCGACCATGCATTCCACCGGAGCCGTAGACCACGCCATCGCGGACCGAGAGAGCGGGGAAGCGGCCGGATGAGATGACATTGGCCACCTTCTCGATCTTGCCGGTTTCGGTATCAATGCGGCACAATACTCCTGCGACTGTGCCGGCATAGATATAACGGGCGCCATCGTACGTCATGGAGTCGCAGAATCCGAAGTCTTGCTTGTGACGTGTCTCAGCTAAATTGCTGGTCACGCTAGGGCCACCTTCAGCGGAATTGGGGAGCAATTGTTCCTTGTCGTCCCAGCGTGACAACCCACTGTCGAATACTACCAGGCAGTCGTTGTCCGGATGATACTTAAAAATCCGAATGGGGTTTAGGCCAAGAATTTCATCCCAGGCGCGGGTTTCGGCGCACGTACCCCAAAGCCAGCCTTGACGGTCAACGACGGCGTTATGCGGCTGCGCCATAAGAATCGCGTTTCCAATGTACGCAACGATTTCTGAGCAGCCAGTTTGAAGATCGGTTTTGAACACGGCCTCCGCCGGATAGGTGAAGCTGTATATGAGGTTGCGCTCCCAATCCGCGGCTATGGATTGAATGTACAGTCTGGGAGCAGGTACGCTCACAATTTCGCAACTACGAGTGGCGGGATCAAAACGGACCAGTTTGCCGCCGTGAGCCTGTTGGTGCTCGTCCATATCGTGCAACATGGATGTGGCTAAGTAAATTCGACCATCGCGAGCATTGCGCAGGATTGTACGGTGGATCTTTACGTCGTAGCGGTCCGTCCACTGACGTGTACCGAGCGATTCAAATTTCCCCCCGTGAGGGTCGAACGTGTACAACAAATCTCCGTCCATTGAGTTCAGGCCGCAATAAACGAGGCCGTCGCCTGGGTTGAATGTGACTGCGTCGAAGCTGATCCAGCCGTGAAACCAATCTGGATCGGCAGCCAAGTCCCGGTACGTCCAACGGCCGGCAATCCGATCTCGCCAACCCTCCAGTTTGTGATTGCGCAGAATGTGCGCCTTGACCTTTGTTGGTTTCTGCATGCCCCTTTAACGCCAACCCTGCCAAAGGATTAACTATCCCGCAACTTGCTGCAAAGTTTTACCTCAGTTACCCTAACGAGAATCCTACCAACGCAGCCGAAAATCAAGAGGCTGGTCGGCGGAAGCGATCTCCGGCCCGGCGAGCTGTGTATCGAGTTCTATGGTGCTCTGCTGCGGATTAGATATTCACAAGAAGACCATCAGTGCTGGCGTATTATCTCTTCCCGAAACAATCGGGCCAAAGAGCAGACACGCACCTTGAACGATGACCTGTGATGAAGGCAAAGTCGCCACAAACAGTCGGAAACGTCTCTGCATACTCAGCCAAACATTCCTGTTCGAAACGCTTTTTCGAGAAGCGACCTCTCGTGCTGTATCGTTCGCGCGAGTAAATCTGTCCCCGCCAGCCCTCGTATTTCCAGGAACTCGTACCCAGGAAGATGTTTCGTTGCGCGTATCGCTTCAGTTGCGCGCGCAATCGTGCCTTCATCTCCGGTTCCGGCGATTCGAACAACGATAAAGCTTCTGGTCCTCCACTCATGTCTTCTTATTGTCGGCGTCACGGCAAGAGACGCGAGAGTGTCACGTGCAGTCTAAGACGGAACACATTTCTGGCGACCTCACACCCTGGCTTCGATAGCATTTAAATCGAACAGCTCATGAGATTCAGTGCTACAGCGGCATCGCCCCAGTCGTCGAAAGCAGCGGAAAGGGTTAAGCTTCAGTCATTCTGCAAAAGGGAGGTGGGTCAAGCTAGACCTTTCACATTCCGTTAGCGGCGGAAGAAAGGAAAGGACCAGATGACCCGAAGGCAGGATAACGCGAAGAAGCATGGGTGG
>JBPCLH010000212.1:0-3806 GCA_051003475.1 Bryobacteraceae bacterium | reverse complement strand
CATTTAGCGCACACGTTTGCACTACCCTGTGGTTTGAAGGGTTCCGACCAATCTGTGAATCGGCTGCCGACTTCACTGACAACACCCGGATTCGCGGACGCTGCGGCGTTTCTCATTCCTAATGCCGCGAACCTTCGCAATCAGCGCGCTCAGCCAGTTTCGAATTGGCGTGACGGAGATTTGGACGATCCTTGCAGTTTACGACCAAGTTTGCCGCTCGCGCTCACTCAACTCGGTGCGCGACCCCCCTGATTGCACCCCCGTCGACCACTTCGAGGATTTCTCGGCCATGATTGACCACGACGAAGTGATAAGTGAGCGGCGGGTTTCCGGGGGCGACGTCGATCGAAGCGAATCCAGTGCAATTCGAGTTGACGCTATAGGTTCCGCTGGTCGGCCTCCACTCCTCCTCGGGAGGAGGAGGAACACCGTTGAGAACGACGTGGTCCACCTCGGTTATATTACCTTCGCCGTCAAAGTGAGCCATGACTAGAGTGCGCAGTGGGAGATTCGGGCCAAGGATCGTACCCTCGAGCTGGGTTCCGTAATCGCCAAAAAGAGTTCGATTCGAGCACGCTCTGTGCACATGGAAAGCACCAGACGAGTTCGACTGCGCAAGCACAAAAGTGGCTGATGTCAGGGCGAAGCAAACGGTCAAAGTTCGGACAAGCGTCCTCGACGTCAAATTGTATTTCATAGACCCTCCTTCGGATCTGAGTCACTGAGGTAACGCCAATCTGGCGATCCTCGCCTCGTGTGGATGATGTTCGTACGGGCTGGAGAAGCGATCAATGCACCGAGGGTGAACTGGAGGTGAACTGATGGTGATTCGCTTAAGCATCGCGGAATGAGAAAGTTCGCGCTGCAGGTGAACTGTGGCTTTACAGGACAGGCGGCAATTGGGTTATACTCCGTGGGGCGTTCACGTGGCCACAAACGGTTTTTCTGGGGCGAGAGCAAGATTCGACCGCTTCAACGTCGATCTCAGCACCGGCAAACTGCAGAGGTCTGGGGTCGATGTTCCTGTCCAGGGAAAACCTTTCCAGGTGTTGCGTTTACTCCTGATGGCGAAGGGAGAAGTTGTAAGCCGCGAGCAATTGCGTGCTGTGCTGTGGCCGGAAGACACTTTCGTTGACTTCGAGCATGGCGTCAACACGGCGGTGAAGAAGCTGCGGCAGGCAATCGAAGACTCAGCCGAAAATCCCAAATTTGTCGAGACCCTCCCCAAGATCGGCTATCGCTTCATTGCTTCAGTGGAGTGGGTGGCGGATGCAGCCAGCGACCATGGGATGCAAAGCCTCCTCACGACGGCTGCTGCAGAGTCAATGCCGATTGCACAATCTAATCCGCGAAAGCGCCGAAGGATACCGAAGACGGCAATAGCGCTCACCGGTTTGCTCGTTATCGCCGCAGCAATCTTCTTCTCCGCCGAGAATGGCGCTCTAGCTCACTCCCGGCTGGGACGGTTGTTGCGCGGCATCGGGGTTGGGCACCGTTCCCCAACGCAAGCTAGCATCCCCGAGTCGCGGTTGACGGCCAATCCTGACGATACGCCAGTGACCAGCGGCGTGATCTCACCGGATGGCAAGCTTCTGGCCTACAGCGATGCGACGGGCCTCTACGTGCGACAGGTTGACAACGGCGAGACGCATCCCATCCCTCTGCCGAAGGGCTTTAATCCGCTTGCGGAGAGCTGGTGCCCGGATGGTGTCCACCTTGTCGTGTCATGGGTTGAGAGTCTGCAAAGCCGGCCTAGCTTGTGGCAGATATCTGTGATGGGTGGAGCTCCACGGAAACTCACGGATGAAGGCTCTTCGGCCTCACTGTCGCCGGATGGCTCTCAAGTAAGTTTCGTGAAGCAAGCCGCCTCGGCGGAAGAAGTCTGGCTGATGCAGGCGAATGGGGACAGGGCGAAAAGGCTTATCCGCAGCGAGGAAGATAGCTTCAGTCGAGCCGCTTGGGCCCGCGACGGAAAACGGTTGGCTTATGCCAGAACTAAAACGAGATATTACGCGAGCCGGCGTGCACCCGATACGCGGATTGAAGTTTTCAATCTAAGTACTGGGCAAACCGTCGTTGTTCGATCTGTAGGGGACAGAGGTTTGCCTCGTGGTGGGGCTGCTCTCGGCTGGACGCCTGATGGCCGGTTGCTCTACCCTCTGCGGGAGCCTCGTCCCAACCAGCAGGATACAAACTTATGGTCGGTGCGACTCGACTCCGAGACAGCGCACCCACTGGGCCCGTCCGCACGGATCACGAGCGGCAGAGGCATTGCCGTCCAGCTCAGCCTCAGTAATGATGGGAGGCGCATTGCTTTGAGAAGACACGCTCCACAGCCGGATGTGTACGTTGCTGATTTGGAGCGCGGCGACAAAAGACTCAGCACGCCCCGCCGCCTCACACTGGACGAAAGACTTGACTACGCGACCGCTTGGACAGCGGATAGCAAGGCCGTGGTGTTCTATTCGAATCGTGACGGCCCGTTCCACATCTTCAAGCAATCCATCGATGCGACACAACCCGAGCTACTGGTCGGCGGAAAAGACGACCTATACGCGCCTCGAGTGAGCCCGGACGGCTCAAGCGTGGTCTATGTGGTCCGTACCAAGGCGGGCGGACCCTCTGACAACGCTCAGGTGATGCGAGTTCCACTAGCAGGCGGCCCACCGCAGCTTGTGCTGGAAGCACCTGACATCTTCGACGTTGAGTGTACGCGATTCCCCTCCAAGTTGTGCATTTATGGTCAGATTCAAGCTGGACAGAAGCGATTTTTCACCTTTGATCCGGTGAAGGGAAAAGGCATAGAACTGTCAGGAGTGGAGAGCAAGGACGACAGTTTTAACTGGTGCTTCTCTCCTGACGGGAAATACTTCGCGTGGCCCAGCAATCGCACTACGCAGAAAAAATTTGGAGTTCGGATCTTCTCACTCGCCGGGGAATTGAAGCGGGACATCGCAGTGCCGGGTTGGGCAGAGATTTATGGTTTGGATTGGGCTGCAGACTCCACGAGTTTGTGGGCATGCGCCCGCGACACAAAGGATAAATGGGCTCTCCTGAATATCGGGTTGGATGGGAAAGTAAGGACGATGCTTTCATACCCGAATTTGAATCTGGAATGGGCGATACCCTCTCCTGATGGACGTCATCTAGCTATCGTCGAAGATAGCAACACTTCCAATGTGTGGCTGCTGGAGAACTTTTAATTGTTGCCGAAATTGGAACCATTCCCCTTGAGCAGAGGTGGCAAATTTTCAGCGTTCGTCCGTTCGCTCAACCGCAAATTACCCTCGCGGCGCCAACGGCTCTGCGAAGCTAAGCTCGTGCCCGTCCGGATCAGTGACGTGAAAGAAACGCTCACCCCAAGATGCATCTCTCGGCGCCTGGGGCTCTAAGCCTTGTTCGCGCAACACGCCGTACTGCGCATCCACGCCATCGATCCGGAAAATGACTCGGCCCCACCAGCGGTGTTCGTATTCCGAACTGCCGACTAAGTTGACGAAGGCTTCGCCGGCTTTGAGGCTGCTGAACCCGGCATCGCCGCCGCCATACAGCAACTCGAACCCAAGTTTCTCGTAGAATTCGATGGAACGAGCCATGTCACGGACGGCGAAGGTTACGGCGCTGATGTGCTGGATGACCGCAGTCGTTTTCACAGCCACGAGTATGACCGAGTGATGAAGCAGATTCCCGCCAGCTCACGGTTGGCCTCCCCCCCTCTCTACTTCGCCTGCCTCTCTTTTTCGATCGACCGCCTCAGCCCAATCTCCGACGTGCGCGCGCATACCGTGCACCAGCACCACGTGCGC
>JBPCLH010000211.1:0-13407 GCA_051003475.1 Bryobacteraceae bacterium | reverse complement strand
GATCCGCGGAGTGGCAGCTCCCAGCAATCGCGCCGCACGATACATCTGCCAAAGCACCTCAACCCAAAGCACTACGACGGCGATGCCCCAGAAGATGCCGGTTTTGCTAATTTCAAGCAGAACGGTGTTGTGCACCGGATAGCGTTTGATGCGGCTCATCATGGAGCTGTCGTAGTTCTCAACGACTTCGGTAAAGCTATTTAGTCCTACGCCGAGAAAAGGATGAGCAGCGACCATTTTCAACGCAGCTACGGTAAGTGTTTTTCGGAAGGAGACGGCCTCATCAGCCGTTTCTGTCACGCGCAAGTAGATCTTTTTGGCGTGAAGCGAAAGGCCGACGAGCGAAATGATGAATACGGCGACGATAGTGAACCGCTGCCATAGGGGCAGTCTGGCTGGCTTCCATTTCCACCAGAACCCCGCCATAGCCACAAGTGCAAACACCAATGCTGCCCACCCACTGCGTGAAAGGGTTAGGTACATGCCAGCAGCAGAAACGCCGATAACGAGGCCAGTGAGAATTTGCAGCCAGATCGAGTTCGCGCACAGCCACCATCCGATCGCTAAGGGGATTGAGAATGCAAGGTACAACGCAAGCACATTCGGATGAATCAATAATCCCGTTGGCCGATGTTGGATCTCTCCGCCCATGGTTGTCGTGCCTACATCCACAGATGGCAGTTCTAAACTGCGGTTCACCACTCGGCCGTCCTGCTCCTCCTGAGCCCCGAGGAAATGGAGATCTAGCTTGCCAGGCCGCTCCACCTGCCAGATTGTGACGGAAGATTGCAGAGCGAGCGCCAAAATCAGCGCAGTCACGAAGATTCGGAGGCGACGAAGGTCTTTTATGTAATTACTTACGAAAAGAAATACTAAGAAGGCCTGCAACACAGCTGATAGCTGGAAGGCGCCCAACCTTAACGAAGGGCCGGCGAGAGTCGATAAAAGTGCGAGCACAGAATATCCGGAGAAACATAGTAAAATCCCCTTATTCACTTCAACTCGCAATTTCTTGTTGAATCCATTGCGAAGTAGCAGGCTTGCAATTAGGGCTAAAATTACTAAGTCGGAAATTGCGATCCTGTATCCAATCGCTCCGCCTAAGTGATCTGAATCGAAGATTAAATGCTTTTTGATGCTCAGCGAAAGAGTAAACGCGAGAGCAAACAATAGGCTGTCCTCCAGCAATGCGCCGGTTGAGACGAGCACCGGGAGGCAAGCAGCACTCGCAAGCACACTCATTGCAATGACGCTTCCCCCACTCAAGCCGCCTGCGGCATAAGCGCAAGTAGCAACAGTCACTAAGGTTGTGGCGATGACAAATGCAGCCAGGACAGCCGACTGCTTCCATGCAGGAAAGAAAGCGAGGTTTTGTCCCGGTACTTTGAGGGGTTCCGCACGTGTCATAATGTTCAGTCCGGCCGTTTACCCTGCCGCGTCAGTCCCGTCTTTTGTTGATAAGCACGCCAAGCAGTGGGATCTTTGCCGCCTCAAGAGATCTCACCGATTCCTGGACTGTATCCCGCCGGTCGCGCCCTGATTCGATGACGAGCAACACTCCATCAGTCGCAGAGGCGAGGGCAAAAGCTTCTGGCGAGCGTTCCATAGAGGGGCAGTCGATCAGTACAGTTGCCCCGGGTTGAGCAATTTGCTGCACCGCCTGCTCATGCAGCGCATGAGAAGCCATTGTTGGTTCCAGTGTCTGAGTCACTACGCGAATTCTCGACGACGCCGTCCAGACTGTCAGTTCAGGACGGCCGACCATTCGCCGGGCTTTTTCAGGATCAAGGTCGAACCAAGGAGTTCGGCCCAGATGGCTATTGCTTGCGTCGAATAAGGCGACATCGGTGCCCGCCTCTGCTAATGCGACGGCAATCATGCAGCAGACGGAACTGACACCCGCCCGCGGACTGGCCGACGTAACAGCCATGCTTGACCATGGCCTGTTGGCGTTGAGCATGAACAGGAGGCGGCGAACTTCAACGCGCATGGATTCAGGCAGCCGCGCGAAGGGAAGTTCCCTTGAAACGTTGGTGTCTATGACATCGAGTGAACTGATCTTCTTTAAACTGAGCATGTATTGTTTGACCTAGATAAGAGAGATGGCTTGCCTTCAACGCGATTGCGTGAGCCTAAAAAGCACTGTTCAGAACACCTAGCGTGATCGGGATGTTCTTGCGGACATACTGATCGACCCAGGTGTTGACATTGGCGATTCTAGATTTCGGAATGAAGACTACGTCGTTAGCCTGAAGAGCGATGTCTTCACCTTGCAGACCGTTTTTCGTAAATGCCCTGGCATCGGCCGTAAGAACGACCGGTTTACCACTGTTAACGCCTCGGATGATCTTCACGTCTGTGAGGCAACCCGTATCCTTAGCTCCACCAGCGTCCGAGATAGCCTGCAAGAGAGTCTTCGACCCCAGTAAGGTCTGCACGCCCGGACGGCCTACTTCACCGTCAACAAACACGCGTTGCTCAGCAAACGCACGAACGACAATTGCGACCTCAGGGCGTTGCAAGTCTTTCTCGTATAAGCCAACCAATGCGAGGCGTAGCTGCTGCGGAGTACGACCGGAGGCTTGCACGTCTCCGATCAGCTGGAGTGCGATGAATCCATCGGGACGTACCAATAAGTGTTCATTCAGTTCCGAGTTATAGAAAAATTTAAGTTCCAGTTCATCCCCAGGCCGAATAATGTACGTCTCGTTTTGGGACCGAGTTCTGTCCAAGAGATCATCCGCATCGAGAGCTATTGGTATGAGCACATTAACGATCAGCAAAATGACAAATGACACTGCCGTCCTGTAAGTCACAAAGACCTCCTTGCAAAGCCTAAACAAGTTGCACCGTGGCCAACTCGTCGTAGCCAATGTGCCAGACCAACAGTTCTTTCGCCAAGTCCCGAACGTTTGCGTTAGTGTTACCGAATTTAGGATTGAAACGACTCTACTCGGCCTTGCAGAGATAAAAGTCACAAAGGTAATGGCATCTTGCTTACTACCTACCCCAGAAGTGGGCTGCCGGGCGTAAGCGTCAGACTCACCCAATAAAGCCTTAGATGTCACCGTGGTGTTCCGAGTGCTTCAGTGGATATACATATTCCTAGGTGATTTCCTAACTCCCGGTCTTACTTGAGCCAAGCCTTACGGCCTACCCCTAAACGCCTAACATCCGGCGATATCGAACTTTGTACTCACTCCAGGAATTTCGGCCAGCTTCAGTCCAGCACGGATGAGAGTTAGCGACGCGTCATACGTGGAATACCATCACTCGACAAGTCCGGTATCATAAAAGTGGTAAGCGCGCGCTCACTCGAGGGACCCAGTTCTGGGGTGTGGACCCGGAACGGTCATAGTCCGTGTTGAACAGACGTTGACGTGAAGAGGGCGAATTCTTTGCCCTTGCTTATCGGGGGATGATGTATGCTGCCGGGGTTCTGGAGTGATCGCGCCTGTCTTGTTACCGGAGGAGCCGGCTTTGGAGGATCTCACCTTTGCGAGCAGCTTCTCGACCGCAAAGCGAGGGTCTATGTTCTAGACCAGCATGTAGCACGTAACAGTTACCTACGTCTCAGCGGAAACATAGATCGCGTGGCTGACATCCTGCAGGGCGACGTGCGTGACCTGGATCTCGCGGTCTCTATTCTCCACCGTCACGACATTGATACTGTGTTTCACGCGGCAGCACAGCCTATAGTTCCTTTAAGCAGAACCACCCCGCTTTACACGTTGAGCGTAAACGTCATGGGAACTGCGGTGCTTCTCGAAGCGTCGAGACAAGCTGGGGCTGTCAAGAACTTTGTTTTCGCCTCGAGCGGGGGATATTACGGAACTACCTGGAGCCGCATACCGATGGGCGAAGAGGTTACGCCGCTCGCTTCTCGAAACATCTACGCAACCTCGAAGACCGCGGCCGACGTAATTGTAAGATCTTATTTCACCACGTATGGAGTGAATACGGTCTGCTGCAGGTTCATGAATACGTACGGCCCAGGTGACACCCATTTCTCCAGGATCATACCAACTGCGATCAAACACCTTATCCTTGGCAATTCGTTTGAATTCGACGATCGCTTTGGTGGATCCACGGAATTGGATTATCTGCATGTACGGGATATGAGCCTTGCATATATTGCTGCGGCAGAGAACCTCGCAACAGTCAAGGGCCAGGCGGTCAATTTCGGCTCGGGTGAAAGCGTTAGCTCAAGAGAAATCGCCGTTCTCATCAGTCGCCTGTTCGATGGAAAGACCCGTGAACCTATGTTCCCGATGCCGACTGGCACTGACTCACCAGCGAAATCCCTGGATATCACCAAAGCGCGTGACCTTTTACAATGGACGCCTAAGATCAGCCTAGAGGATGGACTTCGAGAAACGATTGAATGGTACCGCCGGAACTGGCACCACATATAGCCAAGCTCGACCTTGACACACTACTCGCCGACGAGGCCCTACGGATTCGGGAGTTTCCAGTCGCGAGCCGAGCGGCGTTCCTAGCCCATGCCGCTGTTTCTCCTCTACCAGCGCGAGTCGTTGCGAGTATGGTGGGGTTTATTCAGAAATGCAGCGAGGAGGGGCAATTCCAGCATCTCTACTCAGATATCGAAAATCAGGCGCGAGTGTTGGCTGCTCTTCTCATCGGTGTAGAGGCGGACGAGATTGCATTTGTTCCGTCCACATCAGCTGGATTGAGCTCTATGGTGGCAGGATTGAGATGGGAACCCAGAGATAACGTCGTCGTTGCCGACGCGGACTTTCCATCAACGATTTATGCTGCAAGGACGGTCGAGCACTTAGGTGTAACATTACGGCGCGTACCTAATCCCGCTTTCGATGAACTCTCGATTAGAGACTTGATTCCTTACGTAGATAGCAATACCCGACTCGTCCTCTTATCTTCAGTGAACTATGTGACAGGGTCCCCAATATCGATGGGAGAAATCGGGGAGTGGCTCCGCCAGCGCAACATCCTCTTCGGCGTGGATGCCATTCAGAGCTTGGGCGCGGTTCCCGTTTCGGGGTTTGATGTAGATTTCCTTTGCGCGGATGGCCACAAGTGGCTTTTGGCGCCCCAAGGATGCGCTATCCTGTACGTCAATAGACGCCGCCTTCTAGGCATCCGGCCCATCCTCGAGGGTTGGAAAAGCGTCCCCGATCCACGCGATTACCAGCGTCTCCAAGACCCGATCACCCGGTCTGCAAAACGTTTTGAGCCGGGATCCTTGAATGCCATCGGCCTCGTCGGATTACACGCGGCGCTGCAGTTGCTTCTGGGTGTGGGCATTGAGAAAATCTGTGCGCGCCTCAGTAAGTTACGCGCCCGACTTGAAGCGGAATTGTGCGCGCGGGGATATGTCGTTTTGGGCCCGCCTAAATTGACGAGCGCTACTCCGATTACTTCTTTTCAGTCTCCGCAAAAGGACATTGGCTCGATATATCGAGAGCTTAACGAAGCGAAAATCATTGTTTCACTTCGTCATGATTCTTCAGGCAGTAAGATCATCCGGGTAGCTCCTCATATCTATAATCACGATTCCGATATCGAACGTTTACTACAGCATTTGTAATGAACGCCATGCGGCGTCTTGAGATCCACATTGCGATCTCGTTAGATCGCCTCGATCGACTCGCGATCTATTTCGACCGAGATGGAGCGTTGGAGCATGGTTACTGAGATAACCAAACGCCATTCGTTCTTCTGGTTGAGCAAAAGCCCTTCTAAGCCCTCTAGTGAACCACGATTAACCCGAACCTTTTGGCCCTCATAAAGAAACCTGCAGGATTCGGGGGCAAGTCCTGACCGAAGCACTGCCTGGATAGTTTCGATTTCACTGTTCGGGATCGGCGCCAGGCCACCCCCGAGTCGTACCACTGAGACTACGCATGGGGTAGTGATAATGGGCATTAGGTAGTTTGCGTCGAAGCGGCAGAAAACGTAACCGGGGAATAGCGGTCTGTCCTTTTCGATCACACGATCTGACCAGCGACGTCGGCTTCGGTATATCGGCAGATACTGCTCATAGCCTTTGTTTTGGAGCACAGTAGCCGCAACCTTTTCATGGTTCGGTTTCGTCCGGACGCCATACCAGGGCAGAAAAGACGATTTAGCAAGATCAGTGTGCATATTGAACAGGGTTTGCGAGTCTTTTCGCAAGGTCGGCGGGCTACCTAACTCCGAGATATGGCTTCGGAAGCCCAGTAAGCCTCTAGATTTCTCATCGGCAGATTTGTTCCTTTCAAAGCACATCAGCAGAGTCCGAGCGTTCGCCGGCTCTATCTGATGGTGGTGGCAGTGTCGCAAAATGAGCTGAAGTTGCAGTTGCAAGGTCAGCCCCGGCGGGCCATTGTCGAAATCTGGTCATCAATGCAACTTGTCCTTTGATGTCGCCGTTAACGAGCCCAGAGTCCCATTACGGCTACGCCTCTAAGGGCAATAGGGACGTCTATCGATCAAGCGCATAATAAAACCGTCGAAGAATGTGATCCAGGGTGGGCTCTTTTCGACGTGCAGATTTGTGGCGCGGTAGCCAAGCGGCAAAGGCGAGAGTTAGCAGGAACTCTTAATCGGCTGTTCGAATCAGCCCCGCGTCACCAAAAACTCCGCTTCGGATTCATTCAACAGTTACAGGCGTGTGGCATTTGGCGGTTCCGCCGTTTCAGATATAGTATTAGCGCGTCGATGACGGCCATCAGGAGCCGGCCACTTCTTTCACGGATACTTTTTAAACCGCGTGAAGCGTTCAATCGTCAGGGCTTGCAGAAACTGCTGGAACTTGGCAAAACGGGTGTTACTGCGCGAACGTTAGTCTAAGGCTACTTGGGACAAGTGATTGGTTTCCTTTTATTACAGAGCTTTGTGACACAAATGAAGGAACGACTGTTTATTACTCGGTTGTTAACGTTTCTATTAAGGGCAGTTCAAAGCGATTTATTGCGCCTGCAGAGCTAGCTGGAATTCATCATGGCTGACAACGTGAGATTCCCAAACGACGCTACAACTTCCTCAATGATAGGGCCAATAACGGGAAAGTCTGCATGAAGATCGGCATTGACGCACACGGAGTCGGCGGCCACAGCCTCGGAGCGGGAAACGAGACTTACTTCGGCAATCTAATCGCCGCGCTGCTGGAGTTGGATCGAAAGCACGAATACCACATCTTTGTGAATCACCCGGAAGCTATGGAGAACGCCGTGCGAGGACACGCCAACGCCAAGCTGGTTTCCCTAAAACCCCGCACTCAATGGATTCAGCGTCCGATTAGTCTGCCACTATATGCACGTCGGGCTCAGTTGGATCTGGTGCATACTCCATTCGTCCGCCCTTTTTTTACTGGGGCAAAGACCGTGATCACGGTGCACGATGCTAATTACGAGCTGTTCCCCGACGATTTCACGGTGCTGGAGAGATGGCGTATGAAGACCCTGGTTCCTCCCAGTTGTCGCTGCGCCGACAAGATATTTACGGTTTCAGAATTCACCAAACGAGAACTCATAGCGATGTATGACATCCCGGAGGAAAAAATTACTGTAACTTACAACGCCGCAGATCACTTGGACGCGGTGTCGCCAGTTGTGGGCCATTCCGGAGTGCGCACGTTCGATCTGCCTAAACCGTTCGTCTTCTTTCTCGGGACGATCCAGCCAAAGAAGAATTTGATCCGGCTAGTAGAGGCGTTCGATGATGTGAAGTCCCGGACAGATCTACCGCACCACCTTGTAGTCGCAGGTCCTTGGGGCTGGCGAAATGCGGAACTGAACCACACGCTGGACCGCCTCAACCATCGAGACAAGGTCCATTTCATCGGTCATCTGCATCCGGGCGAAGTGCGCTCCCTCATGCCGCAATCGGACCTGTTTGTGTTTCCATCCCTTTATGAAAGCTTCGGCATCCCTCCCATGGAAGCGCAGCGCTTAGGGGTGCCCGCGTTAGTCTCCAACACAACATGTTTTCCCGAGATCTACGGCGATTCGGTCGCCTATTGCAATCCCAGCAGCGTACCAGATATCTCTGAACAAATGGAACATCTGCTGCGGGATTCAAGGTTGCGCGGGGATATCGCGGCCCGCGGCAGAGCGCGCGTCAGGCAGTATTCTTGGCGCGCCACGGCTCAGGTTGTGCTCTCAGCTTACAATCAGCTACTCGGTGTTCCGTCGAACCTTGAGGAAATCGCATTGCGTAACTGATGCAAGATTCTTATAAGCGCCCACCCCGCTCCTATGATGGACGTTTACCAGGAGGAACACCAAATGGACGCGGCTGTTACGTCACGTTACTCGCCCTGGTGGGTCGGGAAGTTCTTCTAAAAAATGAGGCTCGGCACCGATCTGCGGATCCAGGTTCAACTACATCGCTAGCAATGCATCGGATTTAGCAGATATCTGAGCGGCAGATATAGGCACGCTGGCCGATCACCAGTAATGGCTTCTAAGGTACCTGAGACATCGCAATGATTTGCAACACAATCTAATTCAGTGGAGCCAACCTTCATGCGGCAAGAATGTCCATTCGAGCCCGTGAACGGCCCAGTACTACCTACTTCCTTGGAGCAATTGAGACTACTGCAGTATTCGGGCAGGATGAAGACGAGGCAGTTCTAAGTACTGGCGCCTTTCTCATTTAAGGCTACTAGTGCGCAGCGGGCTTCTCGGCGTCGCGGGTGGAGACTTTGTAAGCGTGGTTGGGAAGCATGATTTGTCAAACGAGGAGTAGCGTGAAAACAGTTTCCGGGCACAATATCGCAATGCTGGAGCTCACTAAGTGCTGCTGCCTGGTGCTAGGACTAGCTCCTCGCTTAGATGGCCTGGTCAGATTCTTCTTCGGACAATCGAAAAATTTAGCATGCAGAATTCCTGTCATGACAGATTTGTTCGGATGCAGGCCATAGTACCGGATGAGGCTGGACCGATCGGTGCGAAGGATCACGGACGATCTGCCAATGTGTGAGGCCTTGCGCTCTGGGGATGTTCAGATTTCCGTTGTCATACCGACTTATTGCCGCTGTTACCTGCTCAAGCGCACGACGGAAGCTCTGCAGGCTCAGGTCGGGCCTATGCGCTACGAAGTGATCTGGGCCGACGATGGATCGAGCGATGAAACGGAAAACATTCTCCGAAGTGCCGCTGCCGACAGGCCGGATTTTGTTCCGGTACCTCCGGCTGGAACGTTCCGGAGCGCCGTCGCTCCCGAGAAATGAAGGGATACGGAGGGCACCCGCGTTCGCTCACTGATGATCTCCCGCTCGAACTGGGCGAACGACAGCAGAATATGGAGCGTCAGCCGGCCCATGGAAGTGCTGGTATTAAACTCCTGTGTCACCGATACAAAGCTCACACCACGCTTCTCAAACAACGATAAGAGGCGAGCGAAGTCGAGCAAGGAACGACTCAGCCGATCCACTTTGTAGACCACTACACAATCGACTTTGCGTGCGTGGATGTCTGCGAGCAATTGCTTCAGTGCCGGCCGCTCCAGGCTGGCTCCGCTGAACCCACCATCCTCGTAGCGCTGCGCCAGCGTGTGCCAGCCGTCTTGCTTTTGACTGAGGATGTAGGCTTCGGCTGCCTCGCGCTGCGCCTGCAGTGTATTGAACTCCTGCTCGAGCCCTTCTTCGGTCGATTTGCGGGTATAAATGGCGCAGCGGACTACAGCCTGAAGCTCACTCATGCTTCCATTCCTGCTTGAGACCGAAGAAATGAAAGCCGTTCCAACGCGTGCCCGTGACGCGCTGCGCAATCGCGCTGAGCGAGACATAATGCTTGCCGTGGTACTCAAAGCCCTTCGCGAGCACGGTCACTCGGAGGATCTGCCCTTGGTAGACGCGCTCGAGCGCCGTACCGGCGGGCGGCAATCGCGGATCTCGATTCGGAGAATCACCCTTGCGCTCGATCTCGCGCCAGAAGCAGCGAGGCGCTCGCAATCGCAAGTCAGAATCGTTCGCTAGCTCCAAAGCACGCCGGCGTGCCCGCTCGCTCAGATCCCCTGCGGCATCTGCCTGCAAGCGCCAGGCGATGCGGCGAAATAGATGCGCTCGATTGAAAGAGGGTGATGCTTCTCCGAATACATCCCGATATCGTGTTCTGAGCTCTCCTGTTTTCAACGTCTTCAGACTTTCGATTTTCATCCCAACGGCATCGTCCACGGCGGCCTGTTCCTCTCTGAGGGTTTTCCCCCAGAGTCCATGAACGCTCCGTTCGGAGGCCAAAAGCAAGCTCGGTTCTCTACGTTTCGAAACCATCCACGATGTGCCTTCTCGTGATCGCGTACCTCATCCTTAGATGCCCAGCCAATATGGCCGGAAGCCTATACTCGCCTGCATCGGGAAGTCGGAGGCGACATAGTAGCCGAGAGCATCACTGGTATGCGTGCGCATGGGATCGGATTTGTCCAGTTCGACTAACGGGTTGCCGTTCGCATCGGTTTTCCACGCCACCTGTTCAAAGTCCCGGATCAGCTGCCTGCAGCGTGGGTCGATCAGTAGCCGGCGTTCCTGCACCGAGTTGCACAGTCTCGCATTCACACAATTGATGCGATCCTTCACGGGCGGATTCGAGGAACCCACTCGAATCGATGCTCCCAAAGCCGCTTTCCTCGCATTGAAGAAGTCCCGTATGATCTTCCAATCGGTGCGCGAAGCAGCCGTGTTCCGGCTGCCTCCGGTCGCATCGCCGTAAATCTGTACCGTGACCGGCTCTGCTTCCCATAGAGGCTTCGTCCGATACAGAAACACCTCGCAAGCCGCCGGTGTATTGGAGTCCGGCAGTACGATTTCCTCCAAAACATAGATTGTTTCTTTCACCCGTTGCGCCAGGATCGAGCACATCGGGTTCACATTGAAATCCACCGACCAGATCAGCGGCACTCCAGGATGGTACCGGCACTCGAGCACGTTCCCGCTGCGCTCGAACGCATAGTACGCACGCCCTTGCCCCAGATTCTCGAAACTGGCCTGAAACTCCTGGCGATAACAACGCTCGTCGAGTTCCCGGGCGGCATGGGCCAGTTCTTCCGTCGAAACATTCCCACCCTGTTCGGTGGTGAACTGGAAGGCAGCCCAGTCAGCCTCCGTCTGTGCGCGATCGTAGCGCTCATAGAAGTGGTTAAAACCCTGCGGCGTCCCAATGAACAGCGCACCACCTACCCGGTCGCTCAAGGCGGGCCGCAGCACTTCGGTCCAGCAGGCCGGATGCATGGAGGCATATTCATCGAGCACCACAAAATCCAGCCCCTCACCGCGAAGAGAATCGTACTGATCGGCTCCGCGCAGCGCGATCACACTACCCCACTGCAGTGTGATACTCAGATCGTTCTCGTTGGGCCGCGAGGCCCAATAGGGCCGCGTCAGGTGTTTGAGGCGGTTCCAGGCAATGCGTTTGCCTTGTTTGTAGGTGGGGGCGACGTACCACACCATCCGGTTGGGAGCGCAAGCGGCTCGTAGCAATTCCAACAACGCGAGATACGTCTTTCCAAACCGTCGGCCGGCAACCAGAACCCGGAAGCGCTTCTGGCACGTGAAGACTTTCATCTGAGGCAATCTCAACCGAATCTCAACTGTGTGCGGATTCGCGTATGGCGTGCTTGTCATAGATCCTTTCCTTCTTCGAACGTTTGCTTTTGTTCTGCCGTCGTGTGTTTCTTCTCCCCGTAATCTGTCCGAATAATGATCTGCGGCGGTGGCATTGGCCCACTGTCTGTCTCGCTATCTCTCCCGCGCCGTGTGCCACGCGTTCTTTCCCAATAGATCGTGGCCGCGATATTTCGGCCCGAGGTCGCCATCGCGAATAGAGTTTGTCCCACCTTGGCGTTCGCCTCAATGGCTCCCCGCGTGAGTTCTTGTCGGAAATGTTTGCGCAGCGTCTTTGGGGTGATCTCGAGTATCGTGGCGATATCCTCGTGCCGAGTACCCAGAGCGGCCATGGTTTTGACCATCCTTTGCTGTTCGTCCGTCGATTGGAAACTAGGCCGCGGCATCGAGTCTCACCTCCGCTTCGAATGAGGAGCAGCGCGTGCTCCGAATCTGATCAAAGGTGCGGCCGGCGCCTTCCAGCATGGCTGCCTTTCCGGTGAGCGTCTGCCATCGGAGGACGATCGTGTCAACATAAAGCGGATCGATCTCCAGTCCGTAACAGACTCGGCCTGAGTCCTCGGCTGCGACCAGTGTAGAGCCGGAGCCAAGGAACGGATCGTAGACGATCGCGCCCCGTTCGGTGTGATTGAGGATCGGCCGGCGCATCAGTGCGACCGGTTTTTGCGTTCCATGTCCCGTCGCCGGATCGCCCGCCTTTCCTCCCCCGAAGGGATTGAGGTTCGGAACTTTCCAGAGTGTCGATTGCTTGCGGTCTCCACACCAATGCGCCGGGCGTCCCTCGCGTACGGCGTACCAGCACGATTCGTGCTGCCAGTGATAATTTCCCCGGTTGATCGCGAAATGCTGTTTCGCCCAGATGAGCTGCGAGCGAATTTGAAACCGGGCGTGCTTCAGCGAGGCTGCCACCTCGCCCGCATGGAGGCCGCCGTGCCAGACATAGGCGACATCGCCGCGAAA
Organism: Bryobacteraceae bacterium; assembly: GCA_051003475.1. GTDB lineage: Bacteria > Acidobacteriota > Terriglobia > Bryobacterales > Bryobacteraceae > Bog-105. The sequence continues at coordinate 863 of JBPCLH010000211.1, read as the reverse complement.
TAGCTCGAATGCCTCGCGCCAGTCAATCCGATCGTCGTTCCGCACGGTGCCGGTTTGCCGTTGCACGCCGAGCCCCGCTTCCTCACGCCACTTCGGGTCGTATCCGACTCCGTATGGAGGATCTGTGACCATGAGCACGGGAACGGACGATCCACACAGTCGCTCGACATCCGTCGCGTGGGTCGAGTCACCGCAGAGGACGCGGTGGTTTCCGCACATCCAGAGATCGCCGCGTATGCTCGTCGCGACCTCAGCCAACGCGGGCGCCGACTCGAGCGTCTGTTCATCGAAGATGGGCGCGAGCAACGCCTCGATCTCGGCGCCATCGAAGCCGGTGAGATGCAGGTCAAAATCGGTTTTACTCAGTTCGGCGATCTCTTGCGCTACGGCCTCGAGATCCCACTCGGCCCAGGTGGCCGAGCGATTCACCATGAGGCGGAAAGCACGGACCTGTTGATCGGTCCAGTTACGGCAGGTGATGACCGGCAATTCCGTGTACCCAAGCTTTTGAGCTGCTTTGAGACGGAGGTCGCCATCGATGAGTTCGCCGTCTTCAGAAACCAGCAACGGGATCTTGAATCCATATGCCTGGATCGAGTCGATCATGCGCTGGACCGCGCGGTCATTCTTTCGAAGAACGATTTTGTAGGGCACCAGGCGTTCTATCGCCCAGTTTTCGATGTCGATTCGGAATTCTGGTGTGGATTCGGTAGTAATCATTGTGAGTAATCCTTCCGGCGCGCAGAGTTGCGGGCCAGCAAATCAGGTAAGTGTGGTTGGGATCCGGCGAGAAATGTGCACCGGAGTTCAGGCGGATATCACGAAGCGTTATCTGGAAATAAAAAAGGCCGCACGGGAGTGCG